>DAOUHP010000116.1:0-16837 GCA_034428575.1 Dehalococcoidia bacterium
GCTCAACATGACAAGGGCCCTTGCCTGTCATTCCGAGCGGAGCCGAGGAATCTCTCAGGGGGCGTGCCGCAATGCGCACCAACCTCCTCTCCCGAGAGATGTTTCGGCTTCGCTCAACATGACAAGGTGGAGGGGCTCAACATGACAAGGCCGGGGCTTCGCTCAACATGACAAGGGCCCTTGCCTGTCATTCCGAGCGGAGCCGAGGAATCTCTCAGGGGGCGTGCCGCATGCGCACCAACCTCCTCTCCCGAGAGATGTTTCGGCTTCGCTCAACATGACAAGGTGGAGGGGCTCAACATGACAAGGGCCCTTGCCTGTCATTCCGAGCGGAGCCGAGGAATCTCTCAGGGGGCGTGCCGCAATGCGCACCAACCTCCTCTCCCGAGAGATGTTTCGGCTTCGCTCAACATGACAAGGTGGAGGGGCTCAACATGACAAGGTGGAGGGGCTCAACATGACAAAGCCAGGGCTTCGCTCAACATGACAAGGCCGGGGCTTCGCTCAACATGACAAAGCCAGGGCTTCGCTCAACATGACAAGGGCGGCCCAACTGATAAGGAGGAGCCCCCTCCGGTTGGAGGGGGCTCCTGTTCAGTCGGTGTGCTGCGGCGGATGGACCGCCGGGGCGGTTACGGGACCAGGGTGCCCGGCCTGGTGTTCCAGAGCCAGTAGCCCTTGCCGTTCAGCATCATGTGGGGCTCGCCGAGCGCATTTTCTCCGTCCGGCAGCACCTTGTTCCACGTGTTCAACTGCGTCTCGAAGCTGTAAGCCACACGCCACTGGCCACCCAGGCTCGTGAGGTATTCGTCAGCGTCTTCGCCGACACCCTCATCGACGGGCCGTTGTTCAGCGTCCACAACGCCCACGAGGTTCCAGCCTGAGACGACCGGCACGGTCGGCAGGACCGAGGTCGGCAGGTTCGGCGGGATCACGGTCTCGATGGTCTCGACCGCGGTGGTGCGCACCCAGTAGCCGTAGCCGCCCACGATGATGGTCAGCGTGCCCTGCCAGCGGCCTTCCTCGTTCCTGACGGCGGTGACCCACTCGCCGCCCTGGTAGCCGAGCACTGTGTCCGCCCTGAGGTCAGCGCCGACGACCTCGCCCACGGCGGGGTTGAACGGGTCGCCGGGGAGGGAGATGAGGTTCCATCCCGGGTTGAGGTCGACCTCGTACGGCTGGCGCTCCAGCACCTCGAACTCGAACGTCGCGTCATCGTCATCCACTTCTACCGTGTTGCCCACGTCGTCCGTGGCCGAGTAGACGAGCTCGTATTCGCCGATCTCCAGGCCGGTGACCGCGAGCACGTACTTCCACGGGTCGACCTGGACGACCTCGGCCAGCCTGTTCTCGCCATTGAGGGTGAGGGACGTGAGCTCGACGTTTCGGTGCGAGTCCGTCCCGGACTTGTCGTCGCTGCCGATGTCGGCCGCCAAGGCTGTGCCGGACGCCTCGTCGGTGGTGGCGTCATCGTCATCAGGTTCGGTGACGGCGATCCCGTACTCGTTATGCTCCGAGAAGGCGATCTGGATGTACGGGTTCATGCTCTCCGTCTTGTTCTTGTTCGCAGCGTCCGGGTCGACCGGCGGGAGCACGTCGATCTTCGCCGGTTTGAGGGTGCTGTCGATCTCGACGAGGAAGCCGCCCGCGTCCAGCTTCTTGAAGGTGAGCTCGTCGTCCTCATCCGGGCCGGCGGCGGCGCCGCCGCCGTCCTTCCAGCCGGCGCTGTTGCCGCTGTTGCCTTCCTCATCCTGGGCCGTGATGATGACCGCCACGAGCCGGTCATCTTCCTCCGTGATCGGGCTGTCGACATTCACTCCCACGATGGCGCTGGCGTTGACCTTCTTCTCCCAGACGTTGTTCTCCTTCTCGGTGAACTCGATACCAGGGGAGTCGGTCGCGTCAGCGATCTTCAGGGTCTTCTCCCCGGCGAGGCCGGGCTTGCCGTTCTTGAACTCCGCCGTACCCTTCATGGTTGCGAAGTAGAGGCGCGGGAACTTGTTCAGGTCCTCGTCCGAGGTGACGCGCACGGTGAACGAGCCCTCGTTGTCCGTGGCGGCACGGCCGGTGGCGCCGCTGCTGCTCGTTATCGTGATGCTCACGCCCGGCGCTATCCGGTCCACGACCCGTCCGTCGTCTCCGTTCTTCTCGACCGACTGGGTCTCGTTGTTGTTGCCGGCGATGTCCTTGAGCACGCCGCCGAGCAGCTGGATGGTGGGCGTCTCGTCGGAGCCGAGCTCTTCGGACAGCTCCAGGTAGATGCGTGCGCGCGGCTCGAAGTTGCACTTCGTGGGCGCCTCCGCATTTACCGACTCGTCTTCGGGTGTCTTCGGGTCGTTCTCGACGGGGCTGCCGTTCCCGGCGTCGAAGGCCGTGATGTTCTTGGCGTCCTCCTTCGCGTCCGTCAGCGGGTTGTCGCCGACACAGACCTTCTTGTCGCTCGGCACGAGGGCGTTCATGACCGTGTAGCCCTCGACCGTGAAGTCACCCGCCTCTACGGTGGAAGAGTCGATGCGGTCGGCGCCGCCCTTCCTCGTTTTCAGGATGGTGTCATTGCCGTTGATGAAGTTCAGCGCGATCCAGGAGCGGTCCGCGAACTCGCCCTCCCTGGCCTTATAGCCAACGCCGGTGCGGGCTATATCGACCCTCGGGCCGGCGTCGTCGACCTTGAAGGAGAACGGCTGGTTCTTCTTCTCGTCCTCGTCAGCGTCGGTGGTGGCCTTGTTGCCGACACGGTCGGTGGCGGACACCTGCCAGAAGTAGGTGCCGAACTGTTTGCCCACGAGGCGCATGTCCAGGTCGTACGTAACGCCCTTGACGATCTGCGTCCAGCCGTTGCTGCCGTACTGGGACGATTCGGTGTTCTCGCCCCATTCGGCGTCCGTGTCGTCGAGGATGCCGACCTGGCCACCGTCGGGAGCATCCTTCTGAGCTTCATCAGGGTCGGCAAGTACGTCGTCGCCGCCACCAAGCGCACCATCGGCGCCGAAGTCAACGACCGGGTTGTAGGCTTTGTCCTGGGTGCCGAAGAACACGTCGATGTCCATGGTGGCGCCGGTGGCGTCCTTGGTGTAAGGCTCGTCGAAGCGCTGGTCGGCGTCGCCGTTGTGCGGGGTGAGGTCGGCGTCGTTGCTGCTGCCGGACTCGCCGTCATAGCGGATGCCGGAGCCGTCGTCGCTGACCCTGAAGCCGAGGCTGACGGTGGTCTTGTTCTGCGTGCCGCCGGAGGCGGGGGAGACGTCCTCGATCTCGGGCGCGTCGCCGTCGACGATGACGCGGATGCTGCCGGAGACGCCCTTCACGGTGATGGTGAGGGTGTCGCCGTCGCGCGAGGGGATGAGGGCGGAGCTGGCGTCCGTCCAGCCGTCGCTGCCATCGGGGGAGTACTCGAGGATCTCGGCGGCATCCGTCACACCGGCATCGGTTGCCTCCGTGTTCTGCTGGTTCGAACCCGCGTACCGCTCGGGGTCGGTGTGGGCCACGTCACAGGGGCCGCTGTGGGCCTCGGCGCCGAGCTCGTCCTCCTGATCCCAGATGGCCACGGTGCCCTGGTAAATCGCACCGGTGGCTGTAGTGCTGGATGTAACAGGGAGGTAAGCCGTGACTCTCGTGTTGCTGCGGTCGTTCTTGATGGTCGCGACAGCGACGCCGTCGCCCAGACAGTCGAAGTTGTCGTCGTTCAGACCATCAGGGTCGGTGGCGTCGGTGGTGCCGTCGCCCGCGAACTTGCCGTCAGGCCCGGAGAGCACCGACGCGATATTCGTCGTCTTGGCGTCCACCCCCGCGGTGTTCTCTGACACCCTGGCAGTGATGAGGATGGTGTTGTAGGCGTTGTCGTCGTTGGAGACGTACAGGTCGCCGTTGAAGTAGGTGTCCTGCGCATCGAACCCGGCGACGGCGTACGAGGCTACCCCGGTGTCGATGCTCGCGGGGGTGTTGGGCGCGCCAGCCGCGGTTGCGGTCCTGTCGAGGTCGTCGAGGTTATCGGCGACGCGGGCGTCGACCCAGGAGCCGACGGAGACGCGGCCGTCGGTGCGGTCGCCGCTGACCTGAGCCAGCGTCGGGAGAACGATGAGCAGCGAGAGCGCCACTGCCATCAATGTCGCTATGAGCGGAATCTTCGTGAATCTCACTTCTACCCCCCTTATGGAGCTGTAGTCTTGGGCTTGGCGCTCTCTCCGAGAGCAGGGTGGTCCGTTATTCCTCTGTGTCTGTGGCCGTGCGCGCTACAGGTTCTATCGTCTGCGCGGCATGGCAGGGATGCTATTGTCCAACGACAGCCGCCGCCCTTGCAATAGGATGCACAGGGCAGTTCTGGCCAAACCGCTCGATATGTCTCTGCGTCAACACGCAACGCTCTTTCTACCAGCGCATCGCCATCGTGTCAATGAGGAACGGGCGCACGAACAGGGATGCGGGGGGCAACCCTCACCCCCGGCCCCTCTCCCGGGGGGAGAGGGGAGATGGCGGATGTGGCGCGGGGGGAGAGGGGGCCGATCGATTGACACTCGGGGCGGCGGCTGCCTAGAATCTCCCTCGTGCAAGCGACGACGCCGCGTCCGGATACGGTGGCGAGCCACCTGCGGCGTCGTGTCCCCTCTTTCGCAGCGCGCCCCACGAGTGCCCTCAGGCTGACCCTCTCCCAGCGGGAGAGGGGACCAGTCGCGCCACCCAGCCCCGCAGTACCCTCTCCCCAACCCTCTCCCCTTGTAGGGAGAGGGGGGCAGGCCGGGGGCGAGGTTCCTGCCTCCGCAGGAATGACGGGTGGGGGCGCACCCCATACCGCCACCGCAGTACTCTCTCCCTCCGGCCCGCAGGGGCGGCACACTCCTCCCCTTGTAGGGAGAGGGGGACAGGCGGCGGGCGAGGTTCCTGCCTCCGCAGGAACGACGAAGGCAGGGGGCGCATGACGACGAAGTACATCTTCGTGACGGGGGGCGTGGTGAGCTCCATCGGCAAGGGGATCTGCGCCGCGGCGATCGGGCGCATCCTCAAGAGCCGAGGGCTGACGGTGGCGGTGCAGAAGCTCGACCCGTACCTGAACGTCGACCCGGGGACGATGTCGCCGTACCAGCACGGCGAGGTGTTCGTGACGCGGGACGGCTGCGAGACGGACCTGGACCTCGGCCACTACGAGCGTTTCATCGACATCGAGCTGACGCACAACTCGAACATCACGGCGGGGCAGGTGTACACGCAACTGCTCGGGGAGGAGCGTCGCGGCGACCACCTGGGCGGGACGATCCAGACGGTGCCGCACGTGACGAACGTGATCAAGGAGTTCATGCTGCGGGCACGGGGAAGAACTCACATCGATGGACAGGATGGACAGGATAGGAGAGGGGGCCAGGCGCCCCACACCGCTCCCCCACTGGATTCCCGCCTCCGCGGGAATGACGAAGGGGGGGCGCCGGACGTCGTGCTGGTCGAAGTCGGCGGGACAGTGGGGGACATCGAGGGGCAGCCGTTCCTGGAGGCGATACGCCAGATGCGCACCGCCGTGGGACGCGAGAATACGTTCTACGTCCACGTTACGCTGCTGCCGTACATCGGCGCGACGGGGGAGCTGAAGACGAAGCCGACGCAGCACTCGGTCAAGGAGCTGCGCGCCATCGGGATCCAGCCGGACGCCATCGTCTGTCGCTCCGACCACCCAATCCCCTCCTCAATTAAGGAAAAGATAGCGCTGTTCTGCGACGTAGCACCAGACGCGGTGATCCCGATGGAGACGCTCTCCAACATCTACGAGGCCCCGCTGGTGCTGGAGAAGGAGGGCGTCGGAGACATCCTCGTGCGCGAACTGGGGCTCAACACGCCGAACGGGCCCGGCCTCTCGCGCTGGCAGGCGATGACCTCCCGAATGGCGAACCCGCACGGCCCGCTCCCGATCGCGGTCGTCGGCAAGTACGCCGACCTTCCGGACGCGTACCTCTCGGTGCGGGAGGCGCTGCGCCACGCGTCGCTGCACTTCGATCGCGACGTGAGCATCGACTGGGTGCGGTCCGAGGACATCGAGCGTGACGGGCCGGACGCATGGCTTGGCCACACGCTGGGCATCGTGGTGCCGGGCGGGTTCGGGAGCCGGGGCATCGAGGGGATGATCCAGACGGTGCGCTACGCGCGCGAGCGTCAATTACCCTACCTGGGGCTGTGCCTCGGCATGCAGGTGATGGTGATCGAGCACGCGCGGAACGTGCTGGGACTCGCGGGCGCGAACTCGACCGAGTTCGACCCGGAGACTTCGCACCCGGTCATAGACCTGATGCTGGACCAGCGGACGGTAAACGACATGGGCGGAACGATGCGCCTGGGCAACTATCCGTGCGTGCTGGCACACGGGACCAGGGCAGGACGCGCCTACGGCGTGCCGGAGGTGAACGAACGCCACCGCCACCGCTTCGAGTTCAACAACGCGTACCGGGAATCGCTCTACGAGACGGGGATGCTGGCGTCCGGGCTGTCGCCGGACGGGACGCTGGTGGAGATCGTGGAGGTGGAGCGTCACCCGTTCATGGTGGGGGTGCAGTTCCACCCGGAGTTCCGCTCCCGCCCGGAGCAGCCGCACCCGCTGTTCCGCGAGTTCGCCGCCGCGGCGACGCTCGTCCTGCGCGAGGGCGCGCAGCCGGAGCTGCCGATCCCCTAGCCGTCAACAGGGATGGACAGGGCGCTTCCCCTCCCGCCGTCGCATGACGCCCCCCATTCCACCGGTCCACCCTCACCCTCACCCTAACCCTCTCCCTCGAGGGAGAGGGGACCAGCCACCTTACTCACTCCAATCCCCTCTCTGCTCCGTTATGCAAGAGCCCCCTCTGCAGGGAGAGGGGACCAGGCCGGCGGTCGTGGACATACGACGCCTCCATGTGCTATATGTATGACACAGGTACGCCAGCAATGACGACGGATGCGCAGACGAGCCCCGAAGGGGAGTGGATACCCCGCTACTTCTCCGACTTCCGGAGGGAGTTCATGGAATTCGTGCGGGAGAACGCCCGCCAGCACGCCGACCTCGGCGGGCGGATCTCGAAGGTCGAAGGGGAGCTGCGCGTAATCAAGGGCATCGCGGTCGCGATCTTCATCGCGGTCGCAGCCCCCGCCCTGAAGTACCTCATCGGTTCGTGAGAGCCGGCTGCGCCGCAGAACGTCGAAACGGCGTCGCTCAGGGGTTGCAACCGCGTCACACGCACAGATAAACTGTTGATGTCATCGCATCGTTCGGATGCATTCTGCTTCGCGCCAGTCCCACAGAACCCGCAAGGCAGCACAAAGCCCCACCACCGTAATATCCAGAATCCCGCGACGGAAAGACCCGGCGTGTCCTCTTTCGACGAGGAGCCTCTCCTCGACCCCATACATACTGATATCCCCGCAGCAAGCGCCGCGAGCGCCGACGGTACGCGCGCGGGCGTCATTCGGGAGACCCCATCGATGAACATCGCAGACCTGCAGACCAAGACCTCTGAGCAGCTCCTGAAGCTCCTCAATGAGATGGGGCCGGAGCGGGATGGCCCGCCCCCCAAGACTCGCGACGGCATCCTCTACGAGGTGATGACGTCCTGGGCGGAGAGCCAGGGGCACCAGTTGGCCAGCGGCGTCCTGGAAGTGCTGCCGGACGGTTACGGATTCCTCCGGCACAACGGCCGCGCGCGCAGCCAGGCCGACACCTACGTCTCGCAGACCCAGGTGCGCCGCTACGCGCTCCGCACCGGCGACCTCGTACTGGGGCAGGTACGCACACCGAAGGAGTCGGAGCGCTACCACGGCCTCACCCGGGTCGAATCCATAAACGGCCTGGACCCCGTGGTCGCTCGACGGCGCAAGAGCTTCGAGCGCCTGACGCCCATCTTCCCGGACACGCAGATCAAGCTCGAGACCACCGGGCATGAAGTCGCCACGCGCATGATCGACATCCTCTCGCCGGTCGGGCGAGGCCAGCGCGGGCTCATCGTGGCGCCCCCGAAGGCGGGCAAGACCACACTGCTCAAGCAGATAGCGGCAGGTGTCACCGCCAACTACGCCGACATCCACATCCTCGTGGCGCTCATCGGCGAACGGCCGGAGGAAGTGACCGACATCAAGCGCTCGGTGGACGGCGAGGTGTACAGCGCCACGTTCGACGAGCCGGTCGAAGACCACTGCCGCGTCGCGGAACTGTGCCTGGAACGCGCCAGGCGTCTCGTTGAGGACGGGCGAGACGTGGTCATCCTGCTCGACTCCATCACGCGCCTCACTCGGGCGTACAACATCGCGGTACCGACGAGCGGGCGGACGCTCTCCGGCGGCATCGACCCCGTCGCGCTCTACCCGCCCAAGCGCTTCTTCGGCGCGGCGCGCAACACGGAGGAGGCCGGGAGCCTCACCATCCTCGCTGCGTGCCTGGTCGAGACGGGCAGCCGCATGGACGACGTGATCTACGAGGAGTTCAAGGGCACCGGCAACATGGAGCTGCACCTGGACCGCCGGCTCGCCGAGCGCCGCACGTTCCCGTCGATCGATATCCAGCGCTCAGGGACGCGCCGCGAGGAACTGCTGCTGGACGAGTTGACGCTGCGGCAGGTGTACCTGCTGCGCCGCATGAGCTCGCTCATCTCCACGGACGCGATGAACCCGTCCGAGGCCGCGGAGCGCGTCATCGAGCGCATGAGCCGCACCAAGAGCAACCAGGAGTTCCTCGCGACCCTCACCCGCGAGATCTAGGGCTCACTCCACACCCAGCCACCCACGCTTACGCCCGCGCCGCATCAACGGCGCGGCTGCACGACATGCGGACGAACCCGTCCAGCGTCGGCAGCATGTCGAGCGGCGCCGGAAGCAGCGCGGACTCACCCGTCAGAAGGTCGAACACGTGGCAGTGCAGGCCTTCGCCGTGGGCCATGTCGTAGCGGAGGACTTCCTGCTCAGTGGTATTCAGCCACGCGTGATAGGCAAGTCTGATGGTCCGTACCTGAGGTACATGGCGCGCATAGCGGACTGAGAGGACTTTGTCCACCTGAACCGAGACGTCATGGGCGCAGCGCAACCGGCCATGGATGCGTACCGAAGCCACCTGTCCCCTCGCTTGATATCGGGGATACAACGAGACGTTATCGTGGAGAACAAGCCCTTCATCCTCCAACCGCCGCATGCGGTTGAAATGGATGTTCAGGTAGTCGTCGTAGGGGTGCCATTCTCATTCCCAGGCAACCCCTCCAGCATCATCAAGTCCTGGTAGTTGAAGATCCACGTAGCTATGTCCCTCGTGTCGTAGACCTCCCCATTCCTCACCGCTTCCGCCATTTCATACGAACTGCGCCCGTAGCGACGCTCGTAGTCCGCAATCAAGGCGTGGAGCTCCGCTATGCTCTCCTCAACCGTGACCTCACGGATGTCGAGCCGCTTACGCAACTCCTCCATGGGCAGTCGTTCGATGCCCATCTCTTCCAGAAGGTCGCGCTTCTTCTTGCGTTTGGCATTGGTCATAACTCGCTCCGTCTGCCTGTGTGCATGATACGTAACGTCTGACACACAAAGCAATCAGTCCAGGATGACGTTGTCGATCAGCCGTACGCCGCCGATGCGGACGGCGGCAGCGAGCATGCACGGCCCACGCCCGGCCCACGGCGCCATCGTGTCCGGGTCGACTCCGGCGACGTACTCGACCGACGCCAGCGGCGACGCCTCGATCATGACGCGGGCCGCCTTCTCCAATGCCGTCACGTCCTGCTGTCCGGCGCGGAAGCGATCGCGCGCAGCCGAGAGCGCGCGAAAGACGACGGACGCGGCTGCGCGCTCCTCCGGCGTCAGGTAGGCGTTGCGGCTGCTCATAGCGAGGCCGTCCGGTTCCCGGACCGTGGGGACGACGACGATCTCCGTGGGAATGTCGAGGTCACGCACCAGCCGGCGCACGACGGCCGTCTGCTGGCCGTCCTTGCGTCCGAGGTAGGCGCGGTCCGGCAGCGACTGCAGCAGGAGCTTCGCCACGACGGTCGCGACGCCGTCGAAGTGGCCGGGCCTCGCCGCTCCCTCCAGCGGCAGCGCGGGGCCGTCCACGTGGACGGTGGTGACGAAGCCGGGCGGGTACACCTCCTCAACGGCGGGCGTGAAGACGTAGTCGGCACCCTCCCGCTCCAGCAGCTCGAGGTCGGTGGCCAGCGAGCGGGGGTAGCGGTCCAGGTCCTCGCCGGGGCCGAACTGCGTAGGGTTCACGAAGATGGTGGCCACGACGGTCACGCACTCATTCCGGGCTGCGCGCACCAGCGCGAGGTGGCCTTCATGCAGCGCGCCCATCGTCGGCACGAGTCCCACGGGGCGCGGCGCGTCCCGGAGCGCCGCGCGTAGCGCAGCAACAGTCGCCACCTGCTGCATCGGGTCAGCCGTCCTCGCCGGGCAACTCCGCAACGACTGCGGCGGCGGCCTCGGTCGTGTGCTCGGCGGTGGGGAAGCTGCGCGCGCTCACCTCGTCCCTGTAGGCGCGGAGGGCGTCGAGCATCGCAGCGTTCAACTCTGCGAAGCGTTTGGCGTGGCGCAGCTGCCGCGTGCCCAGTCCGAGGATGTCGTGCAGCACCTGTATCTGTCCGTCGCAGCCGGGACCAGCGCCGATGCCGATGGTCGGGATGGTAAGCCTGCTTGTCACGGCCTGCGCGACATTGCCCGGCACCGTCTCCAGGACGATGGCGAACGCTCCCGCGTCCTCGACGGCGAGGGCGTCGTCCAGCAGTCGCCGCGCCTGATCGGCGGTACGTCCCTGCACGCGGTAACCGCCGAGCTGGTGGACGGACTGCGGCGTGAGACCGAGGTGTCCCATCACTGGGATTCCGGTCTCCGTGAGGCGGCGCACGGTGTCGGCGACGAATGCGCCTCCCTCCAGCTTGACCGCCTGCGCGCCGCCCTCCTGCAGCAGCCGCCCGGCGTTGCGCAGGGCCTCCTCCACGCTCACGCTATAGGTCATGAACGGCATGTCCGCCACTATCAGGGCATCCTTCGCGCCGCGCACCACGGCCCGTGTGTGGTGGAGCACGTCATCCAGCGTCACGGGGATGGTGGAGTCGTAGCCGAGGACGACGTTCCCGAGGCTGTCGCCCACGAGGACGACCGGGATACCCGCCTCGTCCACGAGCCGGGCCATCGTGTAGTCGTAGGCAGTCACGCAGACGATGGGCTCGCCCGCCTGCTTCATGTCCATCAGTTTCGAGGTGCGTACCCTCATCGTTCACACCGGAGTACCCTCACCCTGGCCCTCTCCCAGAGGGAGAGGGGATCAGGCCTTTCAGTCGCCTGCCTCATCACTCGTCTCCGTCCTCGTATTCGGCGAACAGCGGTCGCCAGTCCATGGTCGCGCCGGGACGTCCCGCCTCCCGCGCCAGTTCAACGGAACGCAGGCTGATCTCCCTGTAGAGGGGCAGTAGATCCGGTGCGACGTCCCGCACCGCGTCGAGGTGCAGCCGCACCGTGCCCGTGTCGCCGCGCGAGGTCGGGCCGGTGAGCGCGGGCGCGGGGCCGATGCGCTCGACGTTGGCGACGGTCGTGCGTGCGATGTGGGCTATCGCCTGGAGCGCCTGCTCCGGTGGGAGGCCGGCGCGGGTCCAGAGCGTGCGCGCCTCGCCGAGCAACGTCGTCAGGTAGCCGCAGCTCAGCACGGAGGCGGCATGGTAGAGCGCGCGGGCCTCAGCGGGGACGCGCAACGGGTGGCCGCCGACCTCGGTTGTGAGGCGTTCCAGGAACGCGAGCAGGTCGCCCTCCGCCTCGATGCCGAAGGTCACGCCTGCAAGCGTTGTCTCTCCGCCGAACGTCTGGAACGGGTGCCACGAGCCGACCAGTGCTCCGGCGTCGCGCGCCGGTCCGAGCGGCTCGCACGTCAGCGCGCCGCTGCAATGCACGACCCCCTGCCCTGCCCGCCACGCGACCGACGCAGCCACGCCGACTACCGCGCCATCAGACGTGGTGACGAAAACGACCTCTGCGGCATCGGCAGCCTCCTGCGCGGAGAGGGCCTGGCAGCCGGGCACGAGCGATGCGACACGCTGAGCCGATTCCGGGGAACGGCTCGCAACGGCGGCGACCGGGTAGCCAAGTTCGGCGAACGCGGGGGCAAGCATGCTCGCTACGCGTCCTGCGCCGATGAATGCGATGGCTTGACGGTCATCCATGGTCCACGCTCCGATACGGCGCGTCCCTGCGGAAGGCTGGGTAGCCATGGAGGTCGGTGGCGTGCTCGATGGCCGAGACGACGGCGCGGGCAACGACGGTTGGCGTCAGCGCACAGAGGCGCGTGAACTCCTCCGGCGCGTCGATCTCGCAGGTCGCGAGCGCGAACATCGTGTCTCCGTCGTGGGGCGTGTGCGCGGGCCTGATGGCGAGGGCGAGGCCGTCGTGGGCGAGCGTCGCCAGGCGGTTCGCCTGCGTCTTGGTCAGCCGGACGTTTGTCGCGACGACGCCGATCGTGGTGTTGCCGAGGGCGGTCGGCCCGCGTGCGGGGGTCTTGCCGTAGTCGTGGCCGGCGTAGAGCGCGGTGCTCTCGATCGGGGCGCCGTCCGCGCCGCGGGAGCCCGCGAGCAGCGCGCCGGTATCAGGGTCGTGCACGCCGCCGACGGCGTTGACGACGGTGAGCGCAGCGAGGACGACGCCGTCGCCGAGGTCCAGCGATGCGCTGCCGACGCCGCCCTTCATCGCTCGCTCGCGTCCAAGCGCCTTGCCGACGGTCGCGCCGGTGCCCGCGCCGATGCTTCCCAGCGGCACGGGGGCGTCGGTTGCGGATTCAGCCGCCGCGTAGCCCTCGGTTGCGGTGGGGCGCACGGCGCCGCTCCCAACGCCGAGGTCAAAGATGATGGCTGCGGGGACGATCGGCACGATGTGGTCGCCGACGCGGTGGCCGACGCCGCGCTCCTCCAGAAAGCGCATCACGCCGTCCGCGGAGCCGAGTCCGTAGGCGCTGCCACCGCTCAGGACCAGGCCGTTCACCCCGGCGACCGTGTTCTCGGAGCGGAGGAGATCGGTCTCGCGGGTGCCGGGTGCAGCGCCGCGCACGTCGACGCCGCCCGTCGTGCCGGGGGGCGTGAGCACGACGGTGCAGCCGGTGCCGTTCTCAGCGTCGGTGTAGTGCCCGGCGAGCAGGCCGGGCACGTCGGTGAGCGTGCCGTTCATGGGGAAGCCCTTGTCCGTGTTGCCGTACCGGTCTACTGCGATCCGGTCGGCGCTCCGGGCCCTCCGGTGCGATGAGGCTCGCCGCCCGTTCGCCGGGTCGGCGGCGCAGGTGAGGATACGGATACTGGAGCGCAGGCGTCAAACGGGGGCTCGTCAGCGGCGTGGGGCCTCAGACGGCGCGGTCGGCGTCCGGTTCAGCGCGCCGCCCAGAGCCGGACGCTCATCCTGGCTACGAGGACGACGAACAGCGTGTCTATCAGTCCCCAGAAGAACAAGTTGACATCCCCTTCGTTGCCTCCGCCGACGATCAGCTCGTTGATCCAGTTCGAGAAGTAGAGGACCACCAGCACCGCGGCAGCGTAGAACGCCGAGTTGGCGGCGATGTACGTCCGGGCATCGCTGCCGTCGGCATCGGCGCTCTTCTTGTCAACATAGGTCACTACCAACGCGACGATAACGGCAAAGGCCATGAACCAGTTGAGCACGGACCATACCGACTCGACATCGATCGCGTCTTCGTAGAACGGAGCGAACACGAAGTTGATGAAAACCCCGAGGGCTGTGAGACCGAGGATAACGGCGAGTGGCTTCCCGAGTTGCTCCATGGCTGCCTCCCCAGAGTCAAGCTGCGCACCATTATAGGTACCCCGCCAGTAGGGGAATGTTTGTATTGCAAACCAGTTTGCGATATGTTAGTTTGCCATACAAACCAAGCGGCCGCGCTACGCGGAGGGTGGCCGGAGGAGGTGCGCGATGGCAGCAGCGAACGGGGAAGGACAGGGGCTGACGCCCGGAGAGGGGTGGGAGGCGATCTACGAGACGATGGAGCGGGGCCGGAGCTCGATGTACCTCGCGGGGACGACGGCGATACTGCTGCTGTGGGGCGTGATCGTGTCGCTGGGGTACTTCTCGCAGTACGCCATCGAGACGCTCGCGACCGGGTTCGCGGACGAACGTCCATGGTTCCCGGGTCCGGTGTGGGGTGTCCTGGGGGCAGCTGGGATGGCCGGCAGCTCCATCATCGGGCACCGCGCGAGCAAGGGGCTGGCTGCAGGGGCAGCAGCCCGCAGCGCGGGCCTTCGCGTGTTCTCGTTCTGGATAGCCATCGTCGTGTCCGCGTTCGTGATTACGGCAGGCGCGGGCATGTGGAACGAGGAGTCGGGCGACCAGATACCAGGCGTGGTCATCGGCGTTGTGGGGCTGGGATACGTCCTGTTCGGCATCATGCACCGGCCGATGCTGGCTGCGGTGGGCGTTGGCATCGCGGCGGCGTTCTACCTGCCGCACCACTTCGCGGGCGACGCAGCGCTGGCGGTGTCGGCGGCAGCCACGCTGGCCGTGGCCCTGCTCGGCGCGCTGTGGGCCCGCAAGAGCGGAACGCTATGACCGACGAGCCCATCGTCCTCAACGAGACGATCCACCAGTCGACGCGGCTGCGCATCATGACGCTGCTGGCCTCCGTCCCTGAGACGGACCGACTCGCCTACACGTTCATCCAACAGACGCTCAGCCTGACGGGCGGGAACATGACTACGCACCTGCGGAAGCTGGAGGACGTCGGTTACGTCGCGATGACGAAGGAGTTCCAGGAGGCGAAGCCGCGCACGTGGGTGGCGGCGACATCGGAGGGTCGGCGCGCATTCGCGGAGTACGTCGCTGACCTGGAGGGGGTGCTGGGCTTGCGTCCGAGCGGGTAGCGCGGAGGAGAGGTAGTGACCGGCGAGCCAAGACGCCTCAAGCGACTGTGGGCTTCACCGTGTCCAATCTCTCAGAGAGCCGGTCCTCGGCGACTACGAGGTCGTACTGGCTCTGCAAGCCCATCCAGAACCCAGCCGAGTTGCCGAAGAAGCGCGAGAGCAGCAGCGCCGTCTCCGCCGTGATGGAGCGTTCCCCGTGCACGATGGAATGGATACGGCGAGCATCGACGCCGATCGCCTTGGCAAGCCGGTACTGGGTGATGTTCATCGGGAGGAGGAACTCTTCGCTGAGTATCTCTCCCGGATGGATGGGAGGCAGTTTCTCGGTCATGGTCGCTTGCGCTCCTCGGCTCGCGCTCAGTGGTAGTCGACCATCTCCACCTGGTAGGCGTCTCCCTCGTTCCAGACAAAGCAGATGCGCCACTGGTCGTTGATGCGGATGCTGTGCTGGCCCTCCCTGTCTCCTGACAACGCCTCCAAACGATTCCCGGGCGGTACTCTCAGATCGTTCAGGTCCAGGGCGTTGTTCAGAATCATCAGCCTTCGCTGTGCCCGCCGCTGGATATCCTCGGGGAACCTCCGTACGCGCCGCCGTTCGGCGACAGCCCGAGTATCCCTGCCCCGATAACTCCGAATAACAGCCTGATAATAGTACACCGCACTATTAAAGCGTCACCCTCTCCACCCTGGCAGGTTGGCATATCATCACGGCCATGGCAGAGGTGATCGGCACGCATCCGAGCGACAGGCGGCCGCTCGTGCTCGCGGAGACGCGGGATGATTGGCGGGCGTGGCTGGAGCGGAACCACGATTCGAAGGGCGCGTGGCTCGTCTCGTGGAAGAAGGCGACGGGCAGACCGTTCATCCCGTATCCGGAGACGGTCGACGTGGCGCTCTGCTTCGGCTGGATCGACTCGCGCCCCAACAAGCTGGACGACGAGCGGGCGATGCGGCTGTTCACACCGCGCAACCCGAAAGGCCCATGGTCGCGGCTCAACAAGGAGAAGGTCGCGCGGCTGTCGGCGCAGGGGCTGATGGCCCCGGCGGGCATGCGGATGGTCGAGACGGCGAAGGCGAACGGCGCCTGGACGGTGTACGACGAGATCGAGGACATCGTCGTACCGGACGACCTCACCGCCGCGCTGGCGGAGGACGAGGCGGCGCGAGGGTACTTCGAGGGTTTCGCGGAGTCGTCGAAGAAGGCCATCCTGTGGTGGATCAAGACGGCGAAGAGGCCGGAGACGCGGGCGGCGCGCATCTCCGAGACGGTCCGGGCGGCGGCGCAGAACCGGATGGCGGACCACTTCGCGGGCCCGGGGTCGGGCCGGTAGCGTGAGGGAGAGTGTCTAGAGGAACTTCACCGCCACCACGGCGAGCGCGGCGACCGCAGTGGCGATGATGCTGCCGATGGCGGTGAGCCCGACGAACCCGCGCCAGAGCAGGCGCGATTCCATGCGGTCAATGCGCGAGCCGAGGTCATAGTGCTCACGCTGGTTCTGGAGGAGGTACGGAATGAGCCATGCCGGGGTGTCAGGATGAATCTCGTCTGTTTCCTTTGTCATGAGCCGACCCCGCCTGCTGGTATGCCATAAGGGAAGCAATCAGATGCCACCAGCGTACCAGTGCGATAAACGACAGGCAAGCCCATCGCACACGCCAGGCCACGCCGGTCCATCCCCATCCTCACCTTCCCCCATCGAGGGGGAAAGGATGAGACAACCCGCATCGCGGCTCCCCACGAATCGCCTGAGAGGATGTTGCGCGGTAAAGCGCGGGCTGCGCTCAACATGACAACTCCCACCGCCACCCCACGCCCGGAGTACCCTCACCCTAACCCTCTCCCCTTGTAGGTGTATAGACCGGGGACATCCTTTACACCTGTTCGGGGACATGGTTTACACCTTCTGCCCGCCTATGAGGCAACAGGAGGTGCACCATTCCCTGGAAGGAGGCCACAGCGATGTCCCTGAAGCATGAGTTTGTCACACTCGCTCACACACCGGGGGCGAACATCCGGGAGCTCT
>DAOUHP010000117.1:0-13120 GCA_034428575.1 Dehalococcoidia bacterium
CGTCGGACGGGAGGTCTTCGCCGCCTTCCCTCGATCCCACGCCTACACCAACTCCCACAGACATCCCCACGCCGACTCCCACTCCCACGCCTACACCAACGCCGACTCCCACTCCCACCCCTACACCAACGCCAACCCCCACCCCCACGCCTACACCAACGCCAACCCCCACTCCCACGCCTACACTACAGCCGACTCCCACTCCCACGAATGCCCCTACGCCAACTCCCACTCCTACGAATACCCCTACGCCAACCCCCACCCCTACGAATACCCCTACGCCAACCCCCACCCCGATGACATTCCGAGAGACCGTAGGAGCGGGCGCAGCTCATTCATGCGCACTCCAACCTGACGGCGCACCCATCTGTTGGGGACATAATGCGAAAGGGCAGACGTCGCCCCCGGCGGACACAACGTTGACCACCATCAGTGTCGCTTCGGGGCACACATGTGGGCTGAATGCAGACGGCTCGGCGGTCTGCTGGGGAGAAGGGGACTACGGTCGGACCTCCCCTCCAAAGGGCACGACGTTCACCGCGATCAGTGCAGGCTATCTCCACACGTGCGCGCTTGAGAGCGATGGCACGCCCGTCTGTTGGGGCGACGATGAGAAGGACCAGTCCTCGCCGCCAGCAGACTCGACATTCACGGCAATCAGTGCAGGAGAGGCGCACACCTGCGCCCTCAATTCCACCGGCACTGCTGTCTGCTGGGGAGGCGTGGACAACGATTACGGCCAGGTATCGCCTCCGACGGACACCACGTTCACCGCGATCAGCTCCGGCTATCTGCATACATGCGGGATCAAGACGGACGGCTCCATCGCCTGCTGGGGGCTGGACAACAAGGACCAGGTATCCGGCGTTCCCGCAGGCCAGACATTCGTGTCGCTCTCATGCGGCCGGCGGCATTCCTGTGCGCTGACGTCCGACGGCACGCCGGTCTGCTGGGGTGAGGACGACGAAGGCCAATCCACGCCTCCCACCGATGCAACGTTCGTGGCGATAGGCACGGGAGAGAAGCACACCTGCGCACTCCAGGCGAACGGGACGCCTGTCTGCTGGGGCGACGATACGCATGGAAAGTCGTCGCCGCCCGACGAGGAAGTGAAGATGATGGATAGGGGACCCAATCTCAGTGGAGTTGTCCCTACAGGTGACCCGCCCTATGATGCACCGTGGCAGGAGGTGTGGCATGGCGCATCGGATCGTTTCACTGCACGCGGGATACGAAGGCCCCAACGGGTTCGTGGACGGATACGTCGGCCGCCCGGCAGACAGCGGCCCGTATCCGGGTCTTGTGGTGGTCTCCGGCATGGGAGGGCTCAACTGGTTCCAGCGCGAGATCACGCGGACGTTCGCACGCGCCGGGTTCGTCGCTCTCTCCCCCGATCTCTTCGGCGGCGTACTGCCGCAGGGACACGCCACGCAGCTGCTCTACAAGAACTCGCTTGACGTGGAACGGACGGTCGAGAACCTGAGCGCAGGGGCGGACTTCGTGCGCGCCCTGCCGTGGACGGCGGACGACGCGCCTGTGGGCATAGTGGGATTCTGCCTCGGCGGGGGGCTGGTCCTGCTGTCGCTGGCGCGCAAGGACACCTTCGGCGCAGGGGTCGTGTACTACCACAGCCTCTTTCCCGATTCAGAAGAACTCGAGCACATCAGCGTGCCGATGATGTGCCATTACGGTACCCGCGACCACACGACCCCGATCGAGGAGATCGAGGCGTTCCGCGCCGCGCTCGACCGGTACGAGAAGCAGTACGAGCTGTTCATGTATGAGGGCGTAGGGCATTCGTTCCTGAACCCGAACCAGGACTCTTCGGCGCAGCGGGAGAATGCAGCGGCAGAGTCGCTGGAGCGGACGTTCGCGTTCTTCCGGGAACAACTGGGCGTACCAGTGCCCGCCGTTGCGCAGGAAGCAACCGTTGAGCAGGGTGAGACGCCGGGTGAGCCGTGAGGCTGTTCGGCGGCCTCGTCGAATTCTTCGCAGCGCTGCGCTACCGGGACTTCCGTCTGTTCTGGCTGGGGCTGGTCGCGCAAATCACCGGCCAGCAGATGACCATCGTCACCCTGGGGTGGCTGGCATTCGATCTCACCCAGTCGCCACTGGCGCTCGGTCTCATCAATCTGGTCGCTGCCGCGCCGCGCATCCTGGTGAGCCTTGCGGGCGGCGTGTTCGCCGACCGGTTCGATCCCCGGACGCTCGTCACCGCGGCCCAGGCGACATCCGTCATCATGCTGGCAACGCTCGCCGCGCTCACGCTCACAGACCGCGCCGCAGTGTGGAACCTGGCGGTGGCGGCGTTCGTGATAGGACTGGTGCAATCCTTCGACGAACCGGCACGGATGTCGCTCTTCCCCCGTCTGCTGCCTGACCGGTCGCTCATCCCTATGGCGGTGCCGCTCACGTCGGTGGCCTGGTCGTCAACGCGCATCGTAGCGCCGTCCATCGCCGGGTTCGTCATCGCGGCGGCAGGAGCGGGGCCCAGCTTTCTCGTCGCCGCTGCAGGCGCCGCCGCGATGGCAGCGGTCATGCGGATGGTGCACGCTCACCAGGCAACCTCCGGGATGCACGGCACGATGCTCGGCGACCTGAAAGCGGGTGCGGCCTACGTCTGGGGTCATCCGGTGTTCCGACCATTGCTTCTCCTGGCGCTCGCGGCCTCGGCGTTCGGACAGGGGTACATGCTCACCTTTCCGGTGTTCCAGGCGCAGGTATACGAAGTCGGTCCACGCGAGTTGGGGTTCATGTACTCTTCGGCGGGCGCCGGCGCATTGGCGGGGCTGTACGCGTACTCGCGCTACTTCAGGAAGCGGAACCCGGGGCGAGTGGTGCTGGGAGGAGCGGGGGCATTCGGGGCTATGCTCGTCGCATTCGCGATGACGCCGTGGTTCGAGGCGGCGCTCGTCTTGTTGTTCATCGCAGCCTCAGTGGGCGTCCTGCAGATCACGACGGGACAAGTGATCCTGCAGACGCTGGTGGACGACAGCCTTCGCGGGCGTGTGATGGCGCTGTACGGCATCCAGTGGGGAGTGTTGCCCGTGGGCGGCGCCCTCATGAACGGCGTGGCCCAGGGCACGGGCGCACCCATCGCCGTCGCGGGAGCGGGGGTGCTGTTGTTCGCCGTCGCAGTGACGATCGCGCTGCGGGGGGCCGCTCTGCGCAACGTCATGCTCCCGCAGGCCGTACCCGTGCGGGCCCAGGCCTGACCCGGGATCCGGGTCAGATCCGCTCGAGGTCGACGACGGTGCGCTCTTCCACCACATCCCCCGTATTCACCGTGGACCTGGGCTCCACTATGAGGACGTGCGCCTCAGAGTCGGCGACGGGCTGGTGCTCCACGCCCCTCGGGACTATAACCATCTGGCCTTCTGCCAGATGAACGTCCCTGTCGCGGAATCGAATTGTCAACCGTCCCTTCACCACGAGGAATAGTTCATCTTCCTGCTCATGGCTGTGCCAGACGAACTCCCCGTTGAGCTTTGCCAGCTTGACATAGGAGTCATTGACCTCCCCGATGATCCGGGGACTCCAGTACTCATCGAACTGTGACAGCTTGTCAGCGAGGTCTATCAGGTCCATCCATCTCACCTGTCCCCCGCATCAGGGCGCAGGAGCCCCGGCGGATTGCTTCGCCTTGCGGGACTTCAGATGTTTCCGCACGGCGTCGCGCACTACGTCGGAGAGATACTTGCCCTCCTTATCCGCGACAGCACAGAGCGCATCCATTTCTTCGGCAGACAAGCGAAGGGAGACCACACCAGTGGTGCGGCTTTCCTGACTTCGGGCTTGTTCCGTCACGTCACGCCCCAGGACGTAATCGGTACGTTCAGCCATCTGTCACCTTCTCTCCGCGTAACGTTGCCTATGGTGCGCATTCGCTTCAAATGCGGTCACCGGACGCCAGACTCCCGCACGATGCGTCGGCTCCAATGGTGCAACGACAAGTCTACCTGCTCGCGTGGGGCCAAGCATGACAACAGGCGCTCGCCGTTCTCCGATGTTCTCGAAGAACCCTGGAGTCCCTGGCAGCACCTCCCGAATCTCTTGCTCAGAGACCCTGTGCTTCCCATAGCCACGCTGTTCCGCTGCCATGTGCTCGGCGAAAGCGTCGTCGAAATCGAGTTCCGCTATCCTGCCATACGCCTCAAACAGTCCATCCAACGATTGCCCGCGACCGACGGCCATAGCTTTGTGCGGTTGTCTTCAACTCTCCTACAGGCCGCGGCCTGCCGAAGCGTCCAGGACGGCGCCCTGCTCCTCAGAGGAGTCGTACTCCCACTTGTAGTGGGGGTCCTGGTACGCCCCCTCCGGCATGAGGCTCTCCAGTCCGCGCTTGCCGAGCTCTTCCTCGAACATCTCGCGGATCCAGGACTCCTCGTTCGGGTACTCCACCTGGTCCAGCAGCGGGTTCATGCGGTCGCTGAGCCCGCGCATCTGGCGGATCGGTGAGAGCGCGAGGTAGCGCGCGGGCTCCACGCTCACGTTGAAGTGCTGGTGGAACCAGCGGTTCGGGGGCACGAACATGCTGGCCTCGTGCCAGGGAACGATGATCTTCTCCTCACCCTCCGGCCACATGATGGAGTAGCCCTCGCCCGCCGGGATGATGATGACGACGCCGGGGCCGTGGCGGTGCGCCTTCTTGTAGGTGCCCGGCGGGAAGACGGACATGTGCCCGCCCATCTCCGAGTTCGGGAACTGGATGTCCACGACGTGGCCGCCGCCGCCGCGCTGGCGATGCGGGACGAGGCCGTTCCATGCCGCGAGGTCGGTGAAGAAGTTGCCGAACCAACTCGCACCCCGCCCGCCCGGCGAGCGCTTGGCGACCGAGTACAGCTCGTCCTCGGAGGCCTCCAGCAAGCTGGCGTCCTCGTAGGTGCTGTTGAAGAAGTAGGTGGGGTCGGGGACCATCGACATGCCAACGGGCAGGTACGTGTTGGTGATGAGCCGTGCAGGACGGTCGCCACGAGCGTTCGCATACTGGCGAACTGCGCCGCGCGGGATGACGAAGAGGCTGCGCGGGCCGAACTCGAACGTCTTGCGCTCGACTCCCTCCGCCCACACCGTGGCGAGCCCCTGCCCCTCCGCGACATAGACGACCTCGTCCAGGGCGAAGCGCGTGGGGTAGGTCGAGCCGCCCGGCGGGACCTCGGTTATACGCGCGTCAGCGACACCTTCCATACCAGCGAGTTGGATGAAAGCGGCATTGCAGCCCATCTCCGGCCACGGAGCGACCTCAAGGTTGCGGACGTCCTCCACGAAGTAGCCCTTGTGGACGGGCAGATCGAGCGATTCGACCCACTGGTCGTACGGGAGCTGCCTGGCTCGCGCGTCCGTGTCTATGACCGTCTTTCCGAGTGTTGCGACATCTGTCTGCTGCGCCATTGTTCTCCTCCGAGCCTGTCAGGCTTGTCTGGGTGGACTCTCGCTCGCGAAGCGCGATTCGTCAAGCGCAAGGAGGGCTGTGCGCCTACGACGCACCCCGACAGAAAACGACAACGATCCGACAGGCATCGCGACATTCTCCTACAGTAATCCGACACAATCCGACAGCAATGCGACAGCCCGTTCACTCCTGAAATGGAGGCTGCTGGGAGTGGGGCAGTGGACAATTTCAGAAAATGTGTCGGATTGTGTCGCATCCGGCAGAGTGGTCTCGCGGGCCTGGCTCCAGCCGATCAACAGCGTACCGTTCGAGTGGGTGACCGGGAAAGGGGCGGATGTCACAAGAGTGGCGGACCGGGATGCGGAGATTAGAAGGCCTATTCACCGCATGCTATGCGGTGAATATCTTGCGGGATGCGGAGATTAGGGGCTATAATCTCCGCATATGGTGCGGAGAAAACACACACAGTACATACACCAGGAAGTGGACTGGCCCAACTTCCGGTGGCAGCCTGAGGGGCTGGTCGAACCGCTGGCTGAGATGCGGCACCGGCAGGGACGCCTGCTGGGCCGCATGAGCGTGCTCGGTTTCCACCTCCGCCAGGAGGCCGTGCTTGGCACTCTGACCGAGGACGTGGTGAAGAGCAGCGAGATCGAGGGCGAGGCGCTCGACGCCGATCAGGTGCGGTCGTCGGTTGCGCGGCGCCTCGGCATGGACACCGGCGGGCTGCTGCACGTGGACCGCAACGTCGAAGGCATCGTCGAGCTGATGTTGGACGCGACCGAGCACTACGACCAGCCCCTCACAGAGGAACGGCTGTTCGATTGGCACGCCGCGCTCTTCCCCACCGGACGGAACAACATGGGGCGGATAGAGGTCGGAGGTTGGCGTACCGGCCCCATGCAGGTGGTCTCCGGCGCCATCGGGCGGGAGCGGGTGCACTTCGAAGCCCCGTCAGAGAAACGGGTCGCCGGGGAGATGAGCGCCTTCCTCGACTGGTTCAACGCGCCCGCCGACACGGACGAGGTGCTCAAGGCAGGGCTGGCCCACCTCTGGTTCGTTACCGTGCACCCTTTCGACGATGGCAACGGGCGTATCGCCAGAGCGATAGCGGACATGGCGCTCGCCCGCTCCGAGGGCAGCCCGCAGCGCTTCTACAGCATGTCTTCCCAGATCCGGAAGGAGCGCGCCGCCTACTACGACATGCTGGCACTGACGCAGCAGGGCACGACGGACGTATCCGAGTGGATGCACTGGTTCGTGGGTTGCCTGGGCCGGGCGATAGACGGAGCGGAGACGACCCTGATGGCAGTGCTCGCCAAGGCCCGTTTCTGGGAGCGGATAGCGAGCATCTCCATCAACGAGCGCCAGCGGACCGCCATCAACCACCTGCTCGACGACTTCGGCAACAGGCTCACCACGTCGCAGTGGGCGAGGATGGCGCGGTGCTCGCAGGACACCGCACTGCGGGACATCACGGACCTGATGGAGCGCGGCATCCTCGTGCGGGGCCCCCGAGGCGGACGGAGCACGAGCTACGCGCTGGCGGATGTGTGAAGCAGACGCCCAGGGCGTGCGACCTCGGCAGCTACCGTGAGCGCCCACGAGGGACGCCCCTACACCAGGCTCCCCACCCCACCCACGCAGTACCCTCACCCTGGCCCTCTCCCCTTGCAGGTAGAGAGGATCAAGCCCTTCAGCGTTCGTCGGGCTGCACCTGCTGTTGCAGCACCACGACGTCGTAGCCGAGATTCGCGAGCGAACTCCCGTCCGTGTCGAAGAGCTCAGCCTCGAAGCGGGGGGCCGGGCGGACGTGACCGCCGAGCACGGGCAGCGTGCCGGAGAAGACGGCGGTGCCTACGCCGGGGTCCGGGCCGATGAGGTCGAGCAGCCGCTCGGGCCGCATAAGTTGCGAGAGTGTGCCGTCCTGGTAGTCCTCCAGTTCGCCATCCTCGCGGACCCGGCTTCGCAGGCGGAGGTCGTCCCACCGGGGCAGCAGTTCGTCGAGCCGCCATACCTGCCTGCTCACGATCTTGGGATAGATCTGCTTGGATTTCTCGATAGAGAGGCTTTCGAGACCCCGGTCGGTGTGGTCGCTCCCGATGCACACGAAGACATCGTTCCTGCCGATGAGCAGGACGTACTCCGCCTCGCCGGAAGACGTACCGTCGTATGCCCGGACCGTCCCGCCCATCCGGAGCAACTCCGGGTTGGCGACGAATACCCACGGCACGTGGTCCGGGCGCGGCACACCCAGGAGGGCAAGCTCGGCGATGTGCTCCTCCACCGCCACCGGGTCGCGGCCCGTGTAGCCTCCGGCAAGCAACCTGCGGGCAGTGAAACGTTTCACCGTTCCGTTGTGGTCGAAGGTAAGCGTCCGGCTTGGTCTTCTCCCGTCACCGCTCATAGTGCCGCACCTCGAACGTCCGGCATCCGTCAGGCGATACCCAGGGGCCGTGGGGCATGCCGGGCGGCCGGCAGGCGTACATGCCGGCGGTGAACGTCCTGTCCAACGGGATGTCGTGGATGCTGCCCTCGATGATCCAGACCTCCTCCCAGAAGTCGTGGACCTGGGGGCCCATCAGAGATGTGTCCGTCCCCGGCTCGAAGCGCAGCAGACGCGTGTAATCTCCGCTCTCCTCGTCGCGGGAGAGTATCTGCTGGCTGAGTCCGTCGACAGGCGGGATCGGCTCACTCGGGATGCTGGAAGGGTCGAAGAATTCCAACTCGGGTTTCGCCACGCTCACTCCTCTCTTACGGCCCTTAAGACGTCCAGAACCCGGCGAACCGTGTTGCCACGACCTGCTCGTACGGGACAGGGCTTTCCAGCAGTCCGATACCCTGCGCAAAGCCGTTCATCTGCTCGACCGCCTCTTCCGATATCGACGGATCGTAGTATGGGAGATCGCGCTCGATCAGCTCAGCGATGAGCTCCGCCTCCTGTGCGGGGAAGCGCTTCCCGCCGACCTCCGTCGCTCGAGAAGGATCGTCCTTCAGCATACGCTGGGCCGCAACGATGGCGCGCACCGCAGCGGCGACTTCGTCCGGCTTGTCCGCGATCCTGCCGTCCGTGGCCACAAACGCGGGGAAGGTGTATCCGCGGGCTGCCGCCGGGCCGTCGCCGCGACGCACGTCGAGCACCACGCTGCCGGCGCCAGAGCGCACAGCGACCTCGGTACCCATGCCATTGGCCCAGAAGCCGTCTATGACGCCGTCGGCCAGCGCCCTTGCCGCCTGCACGCCGAACGACACGCCAGAGCCGGTTGCGCCGGGCACGGGACCGATGTCCACGCCATCGCGCTCGGGCTCGATGCCCGCCTCGCGGAGCATCTGCTCCAGGCCGTCGCGCGGGCCGGGGGCGGCGCCGAGACGCAGGCCCTTCACGGCTTCGATATCGCCGCGCCGGGCGCCAAGGTCGCTCCTGAGTACCAGGAACCAGTACATGTGCTGCGCGAGCGCAGCGAGCAGCGATGCGCCGTCCCACCGGGGGAAGGCCGTCAGCACCGCGTGCGCCGAGCCGGCGACGTAGTCGAGCTCGCCGTCGCGCAGCATCTCCATCGCCCGGGTGACGGGGAAGACGAGCTCGATGTCGGCGTCGAGGCCCTCGGCCTCGAACGCACCGAGGTCGACCGCGGCGACTGCAGGGAAGTACGAGTTCGAGACGAGGTCCGGCACGCCGATGCGCATCAGCATGCCTCGTTGCTCTGCGAGCGTCCTGTGTCGCAATCGTGTTCGGCGTGCCTGTGCAAGATGCGCCCCCTGTCGACTTCCTCGCAGCGGTGAGTGTGCCAAGCGCAGGGCGGCAGGTCAACCGGCGCAGACCGAATGCCGCTGGGCCGTTTACTGGGTACATTGGCATCATTACTTAACGAATATTCGACCAATGCGCCACAGATGCGCAGGTATAATCCCCAGCATGCAGGTCCCCGTCGAGGACACCCCCCAGGCATCCTGGCACAGTCTGCCGGTGGAGGAGGCCCTCGAAGGTTTGTCTTCGTCGCCTTCCGGATTGTCCTCGAGCGAGGCCTCGGCGCGCCTCGCCACCTACGGGCCGAACCAACTGACCGGCGCGCCTCCCGTCTCGGCGCTGAAGCTGCTGCTGGACGAGTTCCGCAGCCCGCTCGTGCTCGTGCTCATCGGTGCGGCGGCGGTGCTCCTGGGCGTCGCAGTCATCGCGGAGGAGTCCGATCACTACATCGACGCCGGGCTCATCGCGCTCATCGTGGTGCTGAACGCGTGCCTCGGCTTCTCACAGAACTACCGCGCGAGCCGGGGCATCGAGTCGCTGAACCGGCTCGCCGCCCCGTCCGCAACGGTGCTGCGCGACGGCGTGGCGGAGCAGGTGGACGCCAAGATGCTCGTGCCCGGCGACGTCGTGTTGCTGGAGGAGGGTTCACGCATCCCCGCCGATGGGCGGGGCATCAGCAGCATCGACCTCAGCGCCGACGAGTCGGCGCTCACCGGGGAAAGCCTGCCCGTTCGCAAGAGCACGCAGCCGATCTCCGCCGACGCGTCGCTGGCCGAGCGGTACAACATGGCGTACAGCGGCACGGTCGTGATGCGTGGGCGGGGAAGGATGCTAGTGGCCCGTACCGGCATGCGCACGGAGGTCGGCGGCATCGCCGCCGAGGTGCAGACGACCGAGAACGAACCGACGGTCTTCCAGCGCGAGATCGGGCGACTCGCGACGCGGATCGGGTGGGCCGTCGCAGTGCTCATCGGGATCGTCGTTGCACTGCAGTTGCTGACCGGAGACCTGAGCCTGCTGGAAACGTTCATCACCGCGGTGGCTCTTGCGGTCGCGGCGGTACCGGAAGGGCTGCCGGTCGTGCTCACGCTGGCCCTCGCGTTCGGCACGCGCCGGATGCTGGAGCGGAAGGCGCTCGTGCGCTCACTCCCCGTCGTGGAGATCGTGGGCGCGGCGGAGGTCATCTGCACCGACAAGACGGGCACCGTGACGGAAGGGCGGATGACGATGCGGCGGGTTGCGACGCTCTCGGAAGAGGTGGACGCGCACGACGTCACTGCCGACACACACGGCGAGCCGTTGGGGGTGTCGCTGCTGGTGGCGGGGTTGTGCAACAACGCGCAGCGGCACCCTGAACACGGCTACGTGGGGGACCCGACGGAGACAGCCCTGCTCGAGTTTGCGGAGCGCGCGGGCGCGCCGCTGGACTGGTACGAGCGGGCGGGCGAGGTCCCGTTCACGTCCGAGCGGCGGATGATGTCGGTTGCCGTCCGGCTCCCCGGAGAAGGCGAAGGGCTGCTGCTGACGAAGGGCGCGTTGGAGGCGGTGCTTCCAGTCTGCACCAGCATCAGGACGCCCGACGGGGTGTCGCCGCTGAACGACGACGAGCGTCGGGCGCTGCTGGAGCAGAACGTCGGACTGGCGGGGCAGGCGCTCCGGGTGCTGGCGCTGGCGTACAAGGAGCAGCCCGTCGACGCACCGATGGCCGAGGAGGGGCTGACCTTCGCGGCATTGGGCGCGATGAGCGACCCACCGAGGCCGGAGGCTACGCACGCCATCGAGGCGGCGCACCGGGCCGGTATCCGCGTGGTGATGATCACGGGCGACAACAGCCTCACGGCAGCGGCTATCGGCCGTGAGGTAGGGCTGGACGGAGAGGCGGTCGAAGCGAAGGAGCTCGACGGGCTGGACGAGGCGGAACTCAAGCGCGTCATCGACGAGACGAGCATCTTCGCGCGGGCGGAGCCGCGCCACAAGGTGCTGATCCTGCGAACGCTCAAGGAGAAGCACGACGTCGTGTTGATGACGGGCGACGGCGTGAACGACGCGCCTGCCCTGCACAACGCGGACGTGGGTGTGGCGATGGGGATCAAGGGCACGGACGTCGCCCGCGACACGTCGGACATGGTGCTGCTCGACGACAACCTGGCAACCATCGTCGCCGCCGTCGAGGAAGGGCGCCGGATCTTCCGCAACATCAAGAAGTTCGTGAACTACATGCTCACGGGCAACCTCGCCGAGGTGCTCGTGATCCTGGTAGCGACCGTCTTCGGCTACCTGCCAGTGACCGCGGTGCAGATCCTGTGGATCAACCTCGTCACGGACTCCGGCCCCGCAGTCGCGCTGGCGTCGGACCCGGCGCCGCAGGGCGCGATGCGCGAGCCTCCGCGTCACGGCGCGGTGCTGGGGCGCTCGATGGCGGCGCTCGTCGGCAGTGTCGGCGTGATTATGACAATCATCCTCATCACCACGTTCTTCGTCGGGCTGCGGCTGTGGGACCTGGAGACGGCCCGGACGATGACCTTCACCGGCTTCGTCGTGCAGGAGTATCTGCGGCTGCTGGTCATCCGCGTTCAGGAGGGCATGCCGGTCTGCACGAACAAGTGGCTCTGGGCATCCGTGAGCGTGAGCCTGCTCATGCAGGCAGTGATCCTCTACACGCCCATAGGCAGTGCTGCGTTCGACACTGTCCCGCTGGGGTTGGAGCAGTGGGGTATCCTGCTGGCCGGGCTGCTGGTGGGCTTCGCCGCAACGATCGTCACCGGGAAGCTGGTCGTTCGGCGGTTCGGCCCGCTGTAGGGCAGCGCTCCTGGGCGGAGCCGACGAAGTTGCGCTAGCCGCGCACGACGCGGGCGAAGCGGCGGCTGCCAACGCGGAGCAGCGCACCGTAGGCGATGCGGACGCGCTCGCCATCCGGACGTTCGCCGTCAACCTGCACCGCGTTCTGCTGCAGCAGGCGACGCGCCTCGCTGCGGCTCGCGGCCAGATTGAGCGCGGGCAGCAAGTGCGAGAGGTCGGCATCGAAGCCGTCCGCGTCATGGGCGACGACAGCAGGGCCGCTCAGGTCGACGGCAACAGAAGGGATGTCCTCCGGCATCTCGCGGCGCTGGAAGACGCGCTCGAACTCCTCGCGGGCGGCGGTCGCGGCCTCGGGGGAGTGGAAGGCCGCGGTGAGTTCTTCGCCGAGGCGCTTCTTGAGGTCCATGGGGTTCATTCCACCTTCACCCGTGCTGCGCGTGACTTCGCCCGTCGAGGGAGAGGTGGAAGCAGGGGCCATAGAGGTGCGGATGGCGTCGAGCTCGTCGTCCGGGATGTCGGTCAGCAGCTCGAAATAGAGCGGGATGAGGTCGTCCGGCAGCGACATGATCTTGCCGAACATGTCGCGCGGCGTGTCGTCGAGCGCGACGTAGTTGTTCAGCGACTTGCTCATCTTGCGGACGCCGTCCGTGCCGGGCAGGATGGGCATGGTGAAGACGAGTTGAGGACGCTGCTCCACCTTCTCCTGCAGCTCGCGCCCGACGAGCAGGTTGAACAATTGGTCGGTGCCGCCGAACTCCACGTCCGCCTCGATGGCGACGGAGTCGTACGCCTGCAGCAACGGATAGAGCATCTCGGTCACGGCGATGGGGCGTTGGGCGGCGTAGCGCTGGGAGAAGTCGTCGCGGTGCAGGAACTGGTTGACGGTGAAGTGCGCAGTGAGGCGTATGACGTCGGTCAGCGTGAACTTACCGAACCACTCGCTCTGGTAGACGGCGCGCGTCTTGTCCGGGTCGACGACCTTGAAGAACTGGCGCATGTACGTCGCGGCGTTCGCGCGCACGGCCTCCACGCTGACCATGGAGCGCGTGTCGGACGGGCCGGAAGGGTCACCGATCTGCGCTGGCCAGTCGCCGACGAGGAGGATGAGGACGGCGCAGAGGTCCTGCAACTGGCGCAGTTTGCGAAGGCCGACGTAGTGGCCGAGATGCAGGTCAGGCCTG
>DAOUHP010000118.1:0-41649 GCA_034428575.1 Dehalococcoidia bacterium
AGGACCTGTACCGGGACGAGATCGACCATGAGAACTGGGGTCTCGAACAGGCGCGTGTTGCGAGCTACAAGGGACTGATATTCGCGACGTTCGACCAGTCCGCGCCGGGGTTGGAGGATTGGCTTGGGGAGGACGGCTGCTGGTGGTTGCGGAACTACGTGCTGGTGGAGCACATCGGTGGCCTGGAGGCGCTGCCGGGCTGGCATCGCTACAGCACGCCGGGGAACTGGAAGCACCTTGCAGAGAACTTCATAGGCGACGACTATCACGTGTTTGCGGCCACGCACGTTTCGTGGTTCAAGGTCATGCAGGAGTTCATGGAGAAGGGCTACCAGTTGCGGCGGATCGACTCCTCGGTGGCTCGAACGCGCAGATACGAGGTGACGACGGGCTACCTGAAGGGCTGCCCGATAGGTTTCGGGAATGTCACCATGGACCCGGTCGTCCATGAACACGATCTGGCGATGGCTGAATCGCTGGGCAAGGAAGCCGTGGAATGGGTGCAGTACCGCCGCAGGCAGTACGAAGAAGCGATGAAGGACTACGAGATAGCTCCCTACAGCTTCATGAACGGCGCCATCTTCCCGAACCTGGGACTCATGGGCTTCTTCTCACCGATGGCGGGCCGGCATTTCCTTCTGTTCCACCCCCGTGGTGTCGGACAGATGGAGCAGTGGCAGTGGACGATGGTTGAGAAGGAAGCCCCCGCGATCGTCAAGGAGGTGGCGGCTGAGTATGTGTACCGCGGCCAGCACATGGCCGGGACGATCGCCCCGGACGACGTCGAGAACCAGGAGCGGATAGTGGAGGCGATGCGCGCGCCGCGGAACTGGCGCCGGCCGCACAACTACAGGCTGCAGCTGAATCACGAGGAAGAAGCGCCGCAGGGCATCCCGGGACAGGTAGGCCCCAACCCCAGCGAAGTGAACCAGCGGAACTTCTACCGCTTCTGGCTCGAGCTCATGGAGGCGTAGAGCGGGACCCTGACGCATCGGAAGGAGCAGGCACCATGGTCAGCGTGAATGAGTTGCGCGACGCGGTGAATTGGAAGGAAGGGCTCATCTCGCCCACTGTCCTCTTCGACGAGGAGTTGTACCGCGAAGAGCAGACGAAGGTCTTCGAAAGGGCCTGGTTGGTGGTGGGTCACGAGGACATGCTGCGAAAGCCGGGCGACTACGTGACCAACTACATGGGCGAAGTGCCGGTTATCGTCTCCCGCGACATGGAGGGACAACTCCACGTGCTGGTCAACCGGTGCGTGCATCGTGGGAACGAAGTCTGTCTCTTTGACAGGGGAAACGCGCGAGCGTTCACGTGCTCGTACCACGGATGGACGTACGAGATCGACGGGAAGCTGATCGGCGTTCCGATGGAGAAGGACCTGTACCGGGACGAGATCGACCATGAGAACTGGGGACTCGAGCAGGCGCGTGTTGCGAGCTACAAGGGTCTGATATTCGCGACGTTCGACCAGTCCGCGCCGGGGTTGGAGGATTGGCTTGGGGAGGACGGCTGCTGGTGGCTGCGGAACTACGTGCTGGTGGAGCACATCGGTGGACTCGAGGCGCTGCCGGGCTGGCATCGCTACAGCACGCCGGGGAACTGGAAGCACCTTGCGGAGAACTTCATAGGCGACGACTACCACGTGATCGCGGCCACGCACGTGTCGTGGCTCAAGGTGCTGCAGGAGTTCAAGGAGAAGGGTTACCCGATCAGAAGGGCCGGCGCTGTGGCGGCGCGCAGATACGAGGCAACGACGGGCTATCTGAAGGGCTGTCCGATAGGCTTCGGGAACGTCACGATAGGCGAGCAGGCCTATGAGAGCGATCTGGGACTGGCCGAGACACTGAGCAAGGAAGCCGTGGAGTGGGTGCAGTACCGCCACAGGCAGTTCCAGGAGCAGATGAAGGACTACGAGATAGCGCCGTACAGTTTCCAGAACGGCGCTATATTCCCGAACCTGGGGCTCATGGGCTTCCTCTCACCGATGGCAGGCCGCCAATTCCTCCTTTTCCACCCCCGTGGCGTCACTAAGATGGAGCAGTGGCAGTGGACGATGGTTGAGAAGGAGGCCCCTGCGATCGTCAAGGAGGTGGCGGCTGAGTACGCCTACCGCGGCCAGCACATGGCGGGGACGATCGCCCCGGACGACGTGGAGAACCAGGAGCGGATAGTGGAAGCGATGCGCGCGCCGCGGAACTGGCGCCGGCCGCACAACTACAGGCTGCAGCTGGGCCACGAGGAAGAAGCACCGCAAGGCGTTCCCGGACAGATGGGTCCGAACCCGAGCGAAGTCAACCAGCGGAACTTCTACCGGTTCTGGCTCGAGCTCATGGAGGCGTAGAGATCATGCTGACCCTGGAACAGAAGCGGGAAGTAGAGGAGTTTCTCTATCGCGAGGCGTTTCTGCTGGACGAGATGCGCTTTGACGAGTGGCTCGACATGCTGTCCGAGGACATCGAGTACGTCATGCCCCTGCGCGAGCAGACACAGGGCGAGGTCGACCCGCCCGGGCATCCCATCATGAAGGACGACAAACTCATGCTGACGATGCGGGCCAAGAAGCATGATACCGGGCTCTCGCACGTCGAGATCCCCCGCTCGTTGACGGAGCACATAGTCACAAACATCCTGATCGAGGACGGCGACAACGACGACGAACTGCGCGTGTTCAGTAACTTCCTGGTCCGTCAGGCCAGGAAGCTGCGGGAGGAAGCCTGGTGGGCCGGGCGGAGGAAGGACGTGCTGAGGCGCGAGAACGGCGGCTGGAAGATCGCGCGGCGCGAAGTACTGCTGGACTCGATCGTTCTGCCTCGCGGCATCTCGATATTCTTCTAAGCCTCCCGTTCGCTCAGCGGAGGCGGAAAGCAAAGGGGACAACAGATGGCTCAGATCATTGACAGGGAGAGTTTTCAGGCTGAGATGGTCGAACGCGCCATAGAGCGTTCACGAGAGGACGTCGAGGACCGGGTGGTGGTGATCACGGGGGGCGCTCGAGGTATCGGAAGGGCCATGGCTGAGGCGCTGCTGCGTGCGGGCGCCAAGGTAGCCGTCGTGGACAAGACGCTGGAAGGCGCCGACGAGTTCGGCAAGCAGCTGGAGTCTTCGGGGCGCGGGATCGCTGTGGAGATGGACGTAACGGATGACGGCCAGATCGAGGCCGCCCAGGCCGCGATAACGAATGCGCTTGGCCCAGCCGACGTCCTGGTCAACAATGCGGCACTGGTCTCGGAGACACTGTTCGCGCCGACCGGGCGCGTGAAGACACTGGACACCTCGGATGCAGACTGGAAGACGATGTTCGAAGTGAACGTCTTCGGCGTGGTGAAAGCGATCCGCCACTTCATCCAGCCGATGATCGAGAAGGGCAGCGGCAGCATCGTCAACGTGGTGAGCAGCGGCGTCTTGCCGGTGGCCGGTGGGGGAGGATGGTTCGGTCTTCGTCCCTTCACCCTGGAGATGCCCTATCAATCGTCCAAGGCGGCCGTCATGGCGTTGACCTTCTACCTGGGCGACGAAGTCCGTGGCCAGGGCGTTGCCGTGAATGCAATCATGCCGGGTCACACGCGTGCATCCTGGTTCGACACCACCGCGAACGCCTGGCAGGAGAAGGGAGTTGTCTACGGGTTCCGCCCCGTGGTGCCGGAACACCTTGTTCCGATCACGCTGTTCCTCGCCGGGCAGGACGGGAGCGGCGTGACCGGCATGCTGTATTCGGTGCCGGACTGGAACCACGACCACGGCTACGGGAAATACCTGGACTGGACCGACCATTCCTTCCCCGAGAACCTGGAGGCGATGTACTCGAAGGCGGAGGAGGCAATGCCGGCTGGTCGGCCGGCGATGGGGCTTCAGACGCCCGCGATGCGGCGCTGACAGACCTGAGCATCCGGCAACCAACAAGCGTCGAGGCGTACAACGCCTCGACGCTTCGCTTAAGGTTCGCTTTCCCGGTCCTCGCTCGAAGAAGCGCTCGACGGCTGCCCTTGCTCTCTCGCCTAGCCTTGTCCCGACCGGTCTGGCGCAGACCGGGACATCTCAGCGTGCGATGAGCGGAGCGCCTTGTTGGGAACGCCGACCACCAGGGCGAATAAGAGGACGGTCGCGGAGCCGCCTGCGAGTGCGAGGGAAGCGCCGGCATACTCGGCGATCGAGTTCAGGATAGCCGCGCCCAGCGGCATGATGCTCCAGAGCGATTGGTAAAGGCCCATCACGCGGCCACGAAGCTCGTCCGGAACGAGCATCTGGAGCAGCACCTCACCACCGGTCAGATAGATGTGTCCAGCGTATCCGGCAAGGGTCATCAGGGCCACGGCGAGCGCGAATGAGGGGCTCAGAGCGAACGCGACAAGGGAAGAATTCAGGAGGAGGATGCCTCCCAGGATGACCCTGCCGGAGCCGAACCTGTTAATCATCCTGGAGACGGTGAGCAGGGCAACGATCCCTCCGGCGCCGCCGAAGGAGTAGAGAAGGCCGAGCCCTCGCGAGTCCACCTCGAACACGTCCGCAGCGAAGACAGGCAGCATGAGGATGTAGCCCATGGCCAGCAGGCTGTTGAAGAATGCCATGCCGATGACGATGCGAAACACGCCGTAGCCCCATGCGTACTTCATGCCCTCGGAGATGCTCTGCAGGATGCTTCCGCGTTTGTCACGTGGTATCCGGTCGACATTGAGAAGACGGATCGTTGTGATCATGAGGGCTGCGCCGGCTGCCGAGATGAAGAAAGAGGTGCCGGCGCCGGCGGCATGGATAACGAAGCCTGCGATGGCGGGGGCGGTGAGCCGGCTCACCTGCCACGCCATGCTGACCAATGGTACGGCGGTCGGAAGCAGGTCCCGTCGGGGCAGCAGATGGGGGAACAGGGACGCTCGGCTGGGCTCATCCAGAGCGTGGAAGAAGCCGATCAGCAGCGCTCCGGCGCCAAGGTGCCAAACCTCGATATGCCCGGTCAGCGTCAGGCTGGCGATCACGAGCAACACGAGCATCGCCGCTAACTGGCTCAGGATGATCAACGTGCGCTGGTCCCACCGGTCGGCAAGCGCTCCGCCCAGGAGGTTCAGGGTGATCCGGGGGGCCGCCTGCAGCAGGTTGATGATGCCAAGCGTGAGCGGCGACCCGGTCAACTCGAACGTAAGCCACCCCATGGTGACCACCATCATCTGCTGTCCCGCGACCTGTGCCAGCAGGCCGGACCAGAACAGACGCATGTTCCTGTACCTGAGGGCGCTGAACACCTCGAGCAAGCGGCCGATGCGGCTGGATGTTGGCGGGTTAGCGTTCATCTTCGGGCTGTGCCGTCCTCAGTGAGCCGACTCGATACTGCTGCAGGGACCTGTTCTGACGGATGATAGGTGTCGCTCTCAGAGCCGGGGACTGTGGCGTGCCGAGGTCCGGGTAGGCACCACCGTTTATCTCTTGTGGAGTTATCTCTTGTGGAGCGGGTAGTGCGCGAACCCCAGGCCGGTCGCTGCCGCGTAGGCGACGAAGTAGTCGTCCACCACCGCCTTGCCGCCCAGGCTTTCGCAGGCACCCGCCAGGGCTGCCCAGAGACGGACTTCAGCGGTGCCACCGTGGACGCTATCCGACTCCACGTTCCAGACAGGACCCAGGTTCGACCCCCGTCCGCGCGAGAGTTGCTTCAGCATCCATTGGTCGAATGGGAAGTCTATCCAGCCTGCCCGGGGGCCGTGGTGATCATGAGACAGCCCTCCCGAAACCGCCAGCGCGATACGCTGCTCAGGCTCGTCCAGGATCGTGCCGAGCGCCTGCCCGAACTCCCGGCATCGCCAGCCGGGCGGCGGTGGAGCAACGTGACAGTTCACCAGGATCGGAACGATGGGAAGGCTGAGGCCGGGGTCCAGCGCGCGCACCAGCGTAACGAGCGATGCGGGCATGCCGTAATCCGGCTGTCCCTGCGGATTCATCTCCTTGCTGTAGCTCATGTCGAACCCATGGGCCACGAGCTCTTCCTGCACGAAAGAGGCCAGTTCGGTATCGCACGAGAACTCCACGACATCGTCGCCTGCCGCTTCCCCCAGCCCCTCCAGCCGTGTGCTGCCCCAGGCGCTCGCTCCGAGGAACGTGCAGAACTGCGGGACCTGGACGCGGCTGAACATCCGACCCGAGTCGGTGACCAGCACAACGAGCGCAGAGGGGTTGTACGCCTCGAGCTCGGCCCGGAGCTTTTCGAGGTTCGCCCTGACGCGCGCGGCGTGCTCCCGGATGACGGTATCGGTTTCGTCGGCGAGCTCCAGCGGCTGCGGGGCGTCGCCAGCCAGCCAATCGTGGACCGCCATCCACTCGGCGGGGTCGCGGTACATGGCGTGAGCGTAAGGGGCTGCAAGGCCTAGTCCCAGCATGTCGGTGTGCCTCCAAGGAACGGATTATAGTTGGGACGGGTTGCAGGGGCCGCCGTCTGAGCAGACGACCGGGCTACGCCTGCTCAGGGACCGGTGACCGGGGCCTTCGAACATACGAGAGGCCGGCTCCCGTGCCCAGTGCCGCAAGCCCCCCTATCAGACCGGCCCAGAGGAATACGTCCTCGGCGCGGTAGACGCCTATGAACGCCAGCACACCGATCACCAGTAGCACGACGCGGGCGGCCGGGACGAGCGGCCTGCCGAGCCAGCCTCCCATGGCGACGTTTATGACGATGAAGGACACGATGACCGACGTGACGAGCAGCATCATATGCCCGACCGTGTCCTCGCCCACTCCCAGCAGGAGTTGCGGGGCGAACACAAAGAGGAATGGCAACAAGACAAGCGGAAGGATGAGTTTCGCCGCCTCCATTCCTGCGTCCCAGTAGCGGACGCCCGCTATACCTGCCGCGACGAGTACGGACGCCGCAACCGGCATGATCAACTGGTTCAGCGCCCCCATGTAGAAAGCCACGAAGTGCGTGGCTTCCACGGGCACGTTGAACTCGATAAGCACCGGCTGGAACGTGAATACCATGATGAAGTAGATGACCAACGTCGGCATCCCCGCGCTCAGGAAGATGCCGAAGACGAGCATCAGCAGCGACGCCACGAGCAGGTGTCCGCCACTGAGATCGTAGACGATGTCCCCCATACGGCTTCCGAGTCCGGTGAAGAAGATGGTGTCCGAGATGATATTCACGATGACGATCGTGACGCTGACCGAGCTCGCAAAGGTGGCCGCGCGTACGATGCCGCGCCACCATGTCTCCAGGCTCTTTTCTGCCCTGAACAGTACAGAGACCACAACCAGCACGATGAACGCCTGAAAGACCGCGGTGTAGAGCTCGGTATCGTTCAGCACCTGGACGAGGAGCACGCCGAGGGGAAGGATCACCGTGATCGCCGCGAAGATGAGCGTCCGCGTGCTGTCTGGTTGAGCGGAGGCCGTCGAGGGCAGCGCCGTGGACGTCAAGAGACCGGGACCGCTCGCAGCGGGGTCAGCCGATTCCACACTGGGGAGTCCACCCTGCTTTGCCAGCCGGATCGCGCGCAGTTTGCTCGACGAGACAACGTACGCGATGAGTGCCACGTACCAGAGGATGGCGGGGACGATGGTCATCGCCAGGATCTCCCTGTACGCCACGCCGAGGCGGTCTGCCATGATGAAGGCTACGGCGCCCAGGATGGGAGGGGTCACGGCTGCTGCTGAAGACGCTGCGGCCTCGAGAGCGGCAGCCTCCGCACCCCTGAATCCGGCCCTTCGCATCATGGGGATGGTTATGGGGCCGGTGATGGCGACGTCCGACGCGCCTCCACCCGTGAACGATCCCACCACGCCGCTGGTCCCTACCGTCACCAGGCCCGGACCGGACGTGAACCTGGCCGCAAGCTTCTGGGCGAGGCGGGTGACGAGCTTGCGCGCACCTGCAACCTCCAGGAGCATTCCCCAGAACATGATCAGCCAGACGAAGTTTGCGAAGAGTCTGACCAGGCCTGACCAACTGCTGTCCAGCACGTACCGGGAAATTACCCGCTCAGCCGGTATCGGCGGTCCCTTGAAGTGCCCGGGTACGTCGGCGGCGAAGAAACCGTAGAGGATGGCGACCACGCCGATGGCAGGGAAGAGCGGGCCGAAACACTTCCAAGCGAGGAAGAAGACCGGGATGGCGAGCAGCCCGCCGATAATCATGTCCGGTCGCGTCGCATAACCGAACCGGTCACCTACTTCGAAATCGGCCAGCGGATAGAAGTACGCGAACCAGATGACGATGATGATGATGGACAGCCAGGGCAAGTAGGTGGCTGACCTCTTCGAGGAACGCATCGTGGTCAACAGTTGCAGCGCAACGATGAGGGCGGCAAGGGCTATGTGCAGGACGCCGAACCGGAACCCATTCGGAAGCCACCACCGCTGACCCAACTGCAACCCCACCATGACCGCGATGGCGATGGCGAGCAGGATGTTTGCGTAGCCTACCCGGACGAACAACTCTCGCCACGAGGTGTTCGCTACCGTTGCGAGACGCGTTCTGATGGCCATGGTACGGGACTCCACACCGACCACATGGGTCACCGGCTTCACGCCCCCATCGGTGAAGGAGGCGCGAAGCCGGTGCTTGCTAAAGGCTGTCCTACTGGTTGATCAGGTCCAGGAAGAACTGCGGTGCTTCGAAGTCCTGTCCATGATCTGCGGCACGCTGCTTCTGGTATTCGATGGTCGCTTCGAGTCCGTACGGGTAGCCGAGCTCCTCGAACGCCCTGACGGCGCCGGGGTGGTAGTCCCGCTGCGGCCGGTAGGTCATGCCAAGCGTCTCGACGATGGCGTCTATGTCACCGGAGAGGAACCGGCCGAAGTCCGCGCGGTTCTTGACCGTCTGGTACACGATCTCGTAGGCGACTTGCTCGTCCATCTCGGCGCTGACGGCGAAGTACGGGTTCTGGCCACCGAAGCAGTGGCTCACCTCGCCCCGGATCGGGTCCGTGCCCAGGTTCCACGTTTCCTTCAACTCGCCCGCGAACAGTGGCACGGGGAACATGTACGGCCACTTCCCGGGGAACTCCTCCTGGATGGCCTCAATGGCCGGCTTGACGTCTACGAAGTAGAACGCGCCGTCCTGCTCCTGCAGCAACTGCAGCAGCAATGGCGTGGGCCGTGTGTGACCGGTCATGTGGTAGTAGCTGGCGTCGATCTGGCCGTTCTTGAGCTCGCGAACGGTCACGTCGCTGGTGCCGTGCTCGACGTGGTTGACGTCGATGCCAAGCGCGATGCCTGCATCGATGTGCCGCAGGGACGGGCGGGAGCCGCCTTGCAGCGTCTTCCCATCCAGGTCGGCAAACGTAACGATGTCAGGATCGAGCGTGCCAACGCCCGAACAGCCCAGCGGCCCGACCTTCATCAATACCAGGGGCGGGCCCTGCACGCCCTCAGGGAAACGTGGGCTCAACCCGGACTCGGCCAGGTGGTGGTCGTTCTCCAGGGTCCACGGAATCATCAGCTTCCGCTGGTCTTCCTCGATCTGGTTGAAGATGACCCATCCGGCGGAGGGGCCGCCGGTCGTGTCCTCGACGGTCATGCTGACGAAGGACTCCTGCTCTTCCAGGATCCTCCGCATGGGCTCGACGATCTCAGCCATGAAGTTGAGCGTTGCAAGGAGGTTGACCGTGACCGGCTCGTGCTCCGGCATCATCATCGTCGTTGGAGTTGGCTCCTCCATCGCCGGGACCGGCGTTGCCGTGGGTGGAGGAGGGGGGGTTGGAGTTGGGTCACTTCCACAGGAGACGACCAACAACGTGGTTGCCAACAGAGCTACACCGAGAAGCCACTTGAGACGTGCCATGACCGGCCTCCTTAGGGATTGGGTTCCCACCGTTCGATGTGACGGGGCTTTTCCCGCTTTTTCGGGCGCTGTCCTTCCTGCTCGAACCGCATGCACAGGGGTGGTATTCCCGAGCGTAAGCAGGCGTATCTTACACAGTGAGGATTCCGCGTCAAGTGGCAGACTTTCGTACGTTAAATGTTCGGATTCCGCACGGAAGATGCGATTTACGGCATGACAGTCCTGGCTGTTCTCCACGCGGCGCAGTCGGTTGTCCATGGCGGAACCTGGAGGGAATCGGGAGCGAGCGGAGCACTTGACAAGCCGTGGTGCGGTGCTACCGTATGCCCGTCTGAGGGGGAGTTCGGGCGTCGCCCACTCGAGGGGCTGGTCTACTACGCTCGGCGCAGTATCGTTCTGGTTCTCACAAAGGAGGCGGGCTATGACTACGGCCGTTCGGTTCTCGGAGGAGGCTACCAGCAAGTACGTCCAGGCAGGCGATATCCGTATCCACTACAACGAGGTTGGAGAAGGAGATGCCGTCATCTTCCTCCATGGCGGTGGTCCGGGCGCTACGTCATGGAGTAACTTCTTCAAGAATGTAGGGGTTGTCTCCGAACAATACCGCTGCCTCCTGGTTGACCAGCCAGGCTTCGGCAAGAGCGACTCCGTGACGATGGTTGAGCCCCGAGGCACGGTCAATGCTCGCGCCGTCAGGGACTTGATGGACGCGCTGGGGATAGAGAAGGCCAGCCTGATCGGCAATTCCATGGGCGGGGCCACCGCCATCACGTTCGCGGTCGACTACCCGAACCGTATCGACAAGCTGATCATCATGGGCTCCGGCGGGGCTGCGAGTCCGCCGCTGTTCGCTCCTTCGCCCACTGAAGGGATCAAGATACTGAACGAAGTGTTCGAGAGTCCTTCAGTCGAGGGCTTGAGGCGCCTGATCAACGTGATGCTGTTCGACGGGTCCATGGTGCCGGACGAAGTCCTGGAGCAGCGCTACAAGACGATCATGGACAACCCGGACCACCTCACCGCCCGCCGGAACTCGGTGACGACGATGCGCGACCTCTCGATGGACCTCCCGGGGATCGCAGCGCCAACGCTGGTGCTGCACGGACGGAATGACCGGGTCGTGCCGTTGGAGAACGGGCTTCGGCTGGTCACCTCCATCCCCAATTCCCGCCTCGTCGTGCTCAACCAGTGTGGGCATTGGGCCCAGTACGAGCATTCGGACGTCTTCAACCGGCTGGTTATGGACTTCCTGGCCAACTCCTGAGGAGCAACTCATGGCAGAGATCCTTGGAATCACCATCGCGGACTTCCCGTTCCTGCGGATGAAGCCACACAACATGCCCGGCGTGGTTGCTGGCAACATCGGCCGCGGGTGGGTGGACAAACCGCACCTGAAGGACCCCAACAACTGGCCGGAAGAGATGCGGGCGCTCTGGGCAGACGACCAGGGTCTCGCCGCCGGGACTGCGGCCCAGCAGTTGCAGATCGAGCAGTTCCGCAAAGTGCGGGCAGCACTCGATGAATTCGCTCCGGACTTCATCGTCATCTTCTTCAGAGAACTGGGTGAGACATTCCGCACGTTCGCCCGGCCGACGTATTGGGTCGAGGCCCACGAGCAGGTGACGGCCAAGCTCTTCCAGGTATTCGGGAACAGGGAGAACTACTTCGAGGAGGACCCCGACAGGGAGGACGTCCTCCAGGGCCACCGTCAGGGAGCGATGCATCTCATCCGTGGGCTGCAGGACGCCGGTTTCAACCCGATGTACTCACTCGAGTCCATGCACGCGAACGGACTGGGGCACAATGCCCTCGCGACCACGGTGCACATGGACTGGGACAAGCGCGAATTCAAGACGCCCATCGTTCCGATAGCCGTGGACCCGTTCGGGTTCACCAGAGTCCGGAACAACGAGGGCCTGACGGAGTGGGACAAGAGCCTTCCCAGGCCGCTGACTCCCCGCGAGGCGTTCGACCTGGGCGGGGCTATCGCCAAGATCTACAAAGCCAGCCCGTGGCGCGTGGCGCTCGTCGCCGGCGTCGACTGGTCCCACGCCAACGATTCAGGCCTCGAGTTCGAGCGGCTTCACCCGGACGTCGCCGCGGACGAGGCGCGGTTCGCACAGTGGAAAGAGAACCAGTTCACGGAGTGGGGGGACAACTGGACGTTCGAAGAGATGGAGGAGCACGCCCAATGGGAGTTGCTCGTCACGATCATCCTCGCAGGGGCGATGACTGAGGTAGGGGCGAAGATCGTGCACACCGACTTCCAAGCCGGTTGGCTCTTCAATGACGACTTCGTCACCACCATCTTCGAGGTCAAGTAGCAGTCCGAGCGTGCTGGCATACAGTGCGCTGCAGGCAGCGAAGGAGAATCACGACATGGGGCGACTCGAGGGGAAAGTTGCGCTGATCGTCGGAGCAAGTCCTAACAACGGAGGCACCACCGCTCACTTCATGGCGCGTGAGGGAGCGAAGATCGTTGCCAACGACCTGGTGCCGGAGTCGGGAGAGGAGACGGCGGAGTTCATCCGGTCGCGCGGCTACGACGCCATCGCTTTGCCCGGAGACGCGTCCGATGCCGAACAGGTGCAATCGGTCGTCAGCCAGGCGGTCGAACACTTCGGGAAGATCGACATCCTGGTCAACATGGCCGGCCGCCAGTACCGGTGGGCCGTCTGGGACGTCAACATCCACGATTGGGAGCGGCAGCTCAAGGGCTATCTCACCGGCGGCATGCTGACTACCAAGTACGTTTCCCGTGTCATGATGGACAAGGGGATACGCGGTTCCATCATCCACATCATCTCCGACGCCGGACACCAGGGCGAGGCCGGCAACTCCGGTTACTCCGCGGCGAAGGGCGGGTTACTCAACTTCTGCAGGGCAGCGGCCATGGACCTCGCGCACCTGGGCATCCGCGTCAACACGATCAGCCCCACCTACGTCGAGCACAACATGTGGCGGTTCGGCGGTGTTGCATCGTTGCGCACGAGGCACCGGGTGACGGCGGACGACTTCCTCAAGGGCATCCCGCTGGGGCGGTTCTGTCGCGCAAGCGATATCGCGAATGCCGCGATATTCCTGGGGTCCGATGAGTCCACGTTCATGACCGGCAGCGACATACCTCTGGACGGCGGTGCGCGGACCAAGTACTGGGCGTGGGTGCCCGGTCAGTTCACCGGCATCGACGCGCAGGAGTACTACGAGAACACCGTTCAGACCAAGTACGGTGTCCCCATCGACGAGTTGTAGCAGTACGCTGCGCCGGCCTGCCCGGACCGAACATGACCTAGGCGGACGTGCCCGCAACGACGGGCTCCGCTTCGGGTTCGCTCTCCGGCGCTGCAACCGGCTCCTCCGGCCGTCCCTCGCCACGGGCAAGCGTGTTGGCCTGACGCCGCCACTCGAAGTGGAGCGAGTCCTGCATCGACAGGGGCGTCAGGTAGTTCATGCCCTGGCGCTTCACGAAGTTCGTGGTCTGTCTGACCATCCGCACGTCCTGGTTGTTGAACAGCGTCACCTTGAACAGCTTGCCGTATGCCAGGTACTTGAACCCCTCCCAGAGCTTCTTCAGCGGGTTCGTGGTGTGGAACGTGGAGACCTGGAAGTAGATGTAATGGTCCTCGTCCACTGGCGTGTACCATTCGTAGTAGAGCCAGCCGCCTGTGGGGAAGTGCATGACGCGCGTGATCCCCGGCAACCGTATCGCTGCTCCGAAGTAGCTGAGCCCGAACATGGGACTCGCGCGACGGCCCGGACGACGCCACAGGCGTGCCCTCGGCCATCGTCCGAGACCGGGGTACTCGTCGTAAGTCGACGACCCCTTCGAACCCTGGAATATCCACTTGCCGTCGTCGTCCTCGGGTTTGCCGTTGTATGCGAACGGTTCTACGGGGTGGGCGGGCATCTGGTTGAAGAACAGGCCGACGGTGTCGCGGTGCAGCATCGACGCGTGCCCGCCGCCGACGTTCTCGGCGTGCCATCGCCAGTTGCCGTACTTGATCCCCGAGCGGACCTTGACGACCGCGTCGTCCCGCAGCATCAGCGCGGGGACGTCCTCTTCGAGCGGGGCTGGAGCGCCCCTTCCTGCCCACATCCACACGATCCCCTTGCGTTCCTCGACGGGATACGTTCGGACCCTGACCTTGCCGACGACCGCACTGTTCGGTCCCTCCGTAAGGTTGGCGACGCACGTGCCGTTGGTGACGTCGAAGGTCCACCCGTGGTACCGGCACGTGAGCGTGTTCGTTCCGGGGAACTCGTACTTGCCCAGGGACAACTGCGTTCCCCGGTGAGCGCACTGGTCCGCGATGGCGTAGGCTTTGCCGTTCCTTCGGAGCAGCGCGACGGGATCACCGAGGAACTTGACCGCCTTCGGCTTCGTGCCGATCTCATTAGAGGTGCATACGGGGTACCAGTAGTTCCGGAAGCCGAGGACAGCCGCCTCGTACGGAGACTGGGTCTTCGCGTGCTCCACACCGTTCGAACGTGTACTCGTTGCCATGGCAACCCTCTTCTTGCGACTTGTCGCCGCTCATCCCAACAGACTGCTACTGAACACCTTCCTACCTGCAGCGGACATCCCGGATTATGGGGGAAGAAAGCACGGGAATCAACGAAAACCGTGCCTCAGCCTTCCCGGCGTCAATGGGCCGCGCCGGCCGGACGCCCTACTCAGTCCTACCCGCTGGAACAGGTTCCGGCTGTTGCTGCGCTGTCCGCTCCCTCTTGTCCTCGGTTTCAGTCGCGGCGTCCTCCAGCCACGGAAGGTTCGGCACCATGCCCACGAGTGGGGAATCTTCGGGCCGGTAATCGTCCTGGCAGGAGTAGCCCTCGCCCCGTGCAAACTCTGATGCGAACTGGCGCCACGTCCTGTGGAAGTCGTCGTTACGGCTGAGCTTGGTATGCGGGTACGAGGTGATGCCATGCCGCTTCGTGTAGTTGGTCGTTTGACGGGTGAACGTGAGGTCCTGGTTGTTGAACTGGATCAGGCCTGTCGGCTTGCCCCAGACGTAGTACCACACGTTCTTCCACAGCCTCTGTAGCGGGTTGGAACCCCACAGACACGCGACCTGTGCGTAGAGGTAGTGGTCCTCGTCGACGGGCACGTACCACTCGTAGTAGATGTTGCTGGCGCTCGGGAAGTTCGGGACCCTGAAGACGCCGGGGAGCATCATCATCATCTTGCTGACCCCGTGGACCTCGGAGCCGAGACTCTTGCGGAACCGTCTCAGCCACGGCCACAGCAGGATCTGCCGCCACCTCGGCTGAGGGCTCCAGGTCCCCAGGCCTGCGTACTCCGTGTACATCGGCGGCATCGGGGGCTTCGGCTCGCCCGGCAGGGGCTGGCCCCGGGGGATGAAGCCGTTGTCGACGCCGATGCCGTCGACGTCATGAGTGACGTGGGGTTGCGAAGGGAGGTTCATGGGCCGCGGCCTCGTGAACCAGACACGGAACGAACTCTTGTGGATCATCTGGGCGTGGCCGCCAGCGGTGTTCTCGCTGTGCCACCGCCAGTTGCCGTATTGCACTCGCGGCCGGAATTTGACGATCGCGTCGTCCCGCTGCATGAGGTTCGGGATGTCCTCTTCGATCGGGACCGGGTCCCCCTTGCCCATCCAGACCCAGACGATGCCCTTGCGCTCCTCCACGGGGTAGGAACGGATCCTGATCTTGCCTGGCACTTCGCTCCTGGGGCCCTCGGGAAGGACTGCAACGCACATTCCGTTGTTCAGGTCGTACGTCCAGCCGTGGTAGGGGCAGGTGATGGTGTCAGAACCCTTGATGAGGCAGCCCTCGCCGATCGACAGGATCGTGCCCCGGTGCGCACACTCGTTTGCCAGCGCTCTTGCGACGCCCTTGGGCGTGCGCATGAAAACGATCCCTTCGCCCATGATCGTGACGCCGACGGGCTTCCTGCCGACGGACCTGGAGGAGAAGACCGGGTACCAATAGTTCTTGAAACCCAGCACGGCCTCGTCGTAGACCTTGGAATCGTATCTGGGCCGCGAGCCCTCGCCACCGTGCCGCCTTGCCGCGCCTTCCTGCACCAGGGTTGCCATCGAATCACCTCCGCTCCCTTCCGATGGACCAATCGCTGACGCTTGCCGCTTGTCTCGCTGTATGCTTCTCGTAGCGGAACAGTAACATTGCCGTCGGAAACGGTCAATCTTGGCTGTATGGTAGCTATGAACCCTTGATCTGCGGTTCTGTGCGCGATCATGCGCCGGTGCTATACTCGGCGTGTCCCATCGCCACTTGGCACGCGCGGATGGTTATCCGGCGGGAAGGAGGCTGGAATGCCTATCGGACTGGGCCTGGCATCGTCACATGCGCCTTCTCTGGTTGCACCTGTAGAAGTGTGGCCGTCGATCTACCAGCGGCTGACGCGCACCGTCCCTCAGCCGCCGGAGGCTGCCGCTGAGACGCCTGAAGTCATCACCGACTACGTGGAGCGGATCAACAACTCGTTCGACACGTTGAAGCGGGAGATCGAGGAATACGGGACCGAGTTGCTCATCATCATCGGCGGCGACCAGTCCGAGATGTTCGACCGCAGCAACGTTCCGAACCTCATGATCTACACCGGAGACATCGCCTGGGGCCACAACAACAATGGCATCGCCGGCGAACAACCGTCCGAGGCCGATATCGTTCGGTTGAAGGTCGACGTCGAGACTTCGGAATGGCTCCTTGACCGCCTCGTTCGCGAAGAAGGGTTCGACATCGCTATCAGCGGCGAGCAGGATGCGCTGGGCCGTCCCGAGCGTGGACTCCCCCATGCGTTCGCCCGCCCCATGCCGCTCCTGAACCCGAAGTTCGACATCCCTGTCGTCCTCTTCTACGAGAACACCTACGACCCGCCGTCGCTCTCGGCCTCCCGCTGCTACGAGCTGGGCAAGGCGCTCGCTCGGATATTCGAGCGCGACCCGCGCAAGATAGCGATCTACGGCTCCGGCGGCCTCTCCCACGACCCCGGCGGCCCGCGCTCCGGCTGGGTGGACGCCCCGCTGGACCACTGGTTCCTCGGTCAGATCCAGGCAGGACGCGGTCAGGACACGACCGCTCTCTACCGGTTCGACTCGATGACCATGCGAGGCGGGACGGGCGAGATCCGAGCCTGGATCACGGTGGCAGGCGCCATGGAGCAGGTAGGAAGCAGTGCAACCGTGGTGGACTACATCCCCGCGAACCACGCGGTAACTGGGCTGGGCTGGGCGTATTGGCCTCCGGTCGCAACGCCTGCGGCGGCTGGCAGCTAGGCCTCAGCGACGTCGACAGGATGAAGGGGCTGGAGGGCTGCGTCCTCCAGCCCCTTTCCGTATCTCGAAGACCCCGTCCCTAGAGCGTCAGCTCCAGGATGTAGAGCCCGCCCTTGAGCCGGTCCACCACGTACATGATGCCGTTCTCGTCCACGTAGACGTCGTTGATGCCGTTCGACGGCGCACCGTCCGGCACGGGTGGCACGAAGTAGGCCACCTCCTCCGGTCGGAACGGGTCGCTCGTGTCGAACACCCTGACACCGGCGTTGAAGAACGTGCCGTAGATCAGCGTGTCCGATTGCGAGCAGGTGGGGCCGGGCTGGTTCTCGTAGACGTTGTGCGCGCCGAACCGTCCGCCGCGGCTGAAGAAGTCCTCGGTGTCCGGCATTGGGAACGTGCTGATGATGACGGGGTTGGTCTCCTCCCTGATGTCCATCATCCAGACCAGCTTGGGATGGTCCTCGCCGTTGTTCCGCACCGCCTCGTGGGTCACCACCATCAGGTCGCGGCTGAACAGGGGCAGGGCCGTGTGGCAGAAGCCTGGGAAGGGCGGCGCGACGTTGATGCTGCCGACCACAGAGGGGCTCGCCTTGTCGGAGATGTCCAGGATGAACACGCCGGAGTCCAGGTAGCAGCAGTACGCCCTGTCGGGGCGCTGGGGGTAGACGTTGGCGTTGTGCAGCCGGTGGCCGGAATCGATCAGTGGGTGCCGCCACATAGGCGGGGCCTCGTCTCCCTCACGGGTGCCGGGCACCCACCAGCGTCCGGCCTCCACGGGGTGCTCAGGGTCCCGCACGTCCACGATCATGTAGAACTGGTCGTCCGACTGGTTGCGCGGCTGGAAGTCGGCTGCGCCGGTGGAGAGATGGGCGTACTCGCCGTCCACCCACCAGAGACAGTGGCAACCGCGGGAGTACGGGCCTTCCAGGTCCATGAAGCCGATCCGGCGGGGTCCCTCATCTGCGCTGCTGATGTCATAGACGCCCATCCCGACCCCTGGCTGACCCGGCTGGACGGACTGGTAGGCGACGAGCATCACGTCGTCCACGATGGCGAGGGAGTTGGAGCGCAGGTGAGAGTAGGGCAACTCCGTCTGCACCACCAGCCTGGGGTTGGCGACGTCCGTAACGTCGACGCTGGTGATGTCCTTGGGCGCGCTCTCATGGGCCAGGTAGAGGATGCGTCGGCCGTCGCCGGTGACGTGGAGGTGCACGCCTTCGCCGATGTTGCCGAAGCCGTTGAGGTCGTGGTGGGAGATGAGCCGCATGTTGCGGATCTCCTGGGTCTGTGTCGTCATAGCGCCTCCTTCGGAGTGGCCTCGCTTCCCGGTCAGTGGGTTGCAAGTTAGCAGCAAACCCAACGGCGTGCCATTCCCCGCGGACGGAGCGTTGGCCCAAGCCGGTCCGGCCTGAATGATGGCGCTACAACGCTCTTGCGTACCGCCCCAACGCCCACAGGGGGAAGTAGTTGCGGTAGAGGTGGTAGTTGATCATGAAGGCGGCGCCCAGTTCAGGTCCCTGGGAGTTCGGTGCGTCGAGGGGTTCGTACTTTCCGGGCTGGTCGCCGGGGCCGTAGCCGGGGAAGCCGCACCCTGTGAACTGCGGCTCGTCCCACGTCCCGTCGTCCTGCTGGCGTTGCAGGAGGAACTCGACGCCCCGCGTGACGGACCCGTGGCGCGCTTCACCCGCTGCGATGAGGGCGATGAGCGCCCACGATGTCTGCGAAGGCGTGCTCTCGCCCTGCCCGCGCAGCGTGGGGTCCGGGTAGCTGACGCAGGTCTCCCCCCATCCACCGTCCGGGTTCTGGTGCGCGAGGAGCCATTCCACCGCGCGGCGCACGCGAGGCTGCGTCATGTCCACGCCCAGCGCCTGCAGGGCAGGGAGCACGGCGCCCGTGCCGTAAACGTAGTTGACGCCCCAGCGTCCGAACCATGCGCCGTCGTGCTCCTGTTGCTCCCAGATGTAGGTGAGCCCCCGGCGTACGGGCGGATGGTCGGTCCCGTATCCCAGCATCCCGTACATCTCCAGCACGTGTGCGGTCACGTCCACGCTGGGCGGGTCCAGGAGTTCCCCGAAATCGGCGAATGGGATATTCGCGAGTTCGCGGGACTCGTTATTCCAGTCGAACGCGGCCCAGCCTCCGCTGGAGGACTGCATGCCCGTCAGCCATGCGGTGGCGCGACCGACGGCGGCCTTCCGGGCGCGCTCTCCGTCGTCGTCTTTCATCCGGGCGAGCGCCAGGTCGGTCACGATGATTGCGGAGTCGTCGATGTCCGGATAGTGGACGTTGTCGAACTCGAATGCCCATCCGCTGGGCTCCAGGTGAGGCCGGTAGATGGCCCAGTCGCCCTTCACCCGTATCTCCTCGGCGATGAGCCACTCCACAGCGCGCCGGACGGCAGGATGGTTGGGCGGCACGCCGGAGTCGAGGAGTCCGCGCAGTGCCAGGCACGTGTCCCATACGGGTGACAGGCACGCCTGCACCCGGAGCGCGGCGCCATCGTTTGAGGGGAGACTCCAGTTTCTTCGGAAGCCCTCGAGTCCCTTCGCGATGACCGGGTCGTCCAGCGGATACCCGAGAGCGCTCAGGGCGATGAGCGAGTACACCCAGGGCGGCTGTATGCCGCCCCACGAGCCGTCGGCTTCCTGGTGGCTGACGATCCAGTCGACGGCGGCCCGGAGCGCGCGCTCCCGCCCGGGGATGAACGGCAGGTTGCGGTATATGCGTATCGCCTTGTCCAGCACCAGGAAGCCACCCTTGAGGGAGAACGGCTTCGCCTTCCAGCGGGACAGCGCGAACGAGACCGGACCTTCCGGGTAGAGCTCCGTCAACCATGCGCTCTCGCGCGGCGGCCGCGTGGGATGGAGCGAGAGGATGACGGTCATGGGAACGATGGTGGCCCGTGCCCAACTCGCGAACCGGTAGATGTTGAACGGCGCCCACTTGGGAAGGAGCATCATGTCCGATGGCATGGCCGGCGTCCCCTTCCAGTCCCACTGGCCGAAGAGGGCGAGCCATATCTTGGTGAAGACGCGGGCTTTCGGGACTCCGCCTTCGGCGAGGATAAAGGCGCGCGCCCGCGCCATGTGCGGGGAGTCGGGAGGGTCGCCGGCGAGCTTGAGCGCGAAGTAGCATTCGATGGACGTGCTCAGGTCTCCCGGCGCGCCGTAGTACATCCGCCACGAGCCGTCAGCCGACTGCCTGCGGCGGATGTCCTCCGCCACTCGGGGTATGCGGTCGCCTTCATCCGACCCCATGAAGTGCGTGAGCATGATGTACTCCGCCTCCATGGTGGGGTTGGACTCCAGCTCTCCCCACCAGTACCCGTCCTCGTGCTGGGTGCGGAAGAAGTACTCCTGCGTCCGCTCCAACGCCTCGCGGACGCGGCCCTCCATGTCGCTGTGTTCGGTCAACTCTCCATCCGGTCCGGTGATGGTCACACGAGGCCTTCAGCGCCCCATCGCCCCTGGCAGCATCCGTGCATGCTCATGGAACGAGCGCCGGAAGGACACTCTGCACGGCTTCTTGCAACGCGCGCCCCGCTTCTCGCGATTTCAGTGCGAGCGGAAGGAAGCTTCTGACTGCGCAGGGGTCCGACATCGCTCTGACGGCGTGCGCCCACTCCCTGCGGCCCTCGTCCGCGATGATGGTTGCGACGAACGAGGGCAGCGGGTAGCGGGCCTCATCGAGCACCGCCCGGATCGCGACGAGCGGAACGTTCCTCGCTGCCGCTGCCTCCGCTATCCAGCGTCCTTCCATGTCCACTACCAGCGCGCCGCTGCCGTAGAGCGCGCGGCGCTTGGCCAGCGGCGTGAGGAGCGGTTCGTCCACGGTCAGCACCGGACCTTCGAGGGCCGAGATGCCTGACTGCCGCAGCAGCATCGCTGCGCGGGTCGTATGCGGAGCGCCAGGGACCGCCGCGCTGGAACCGTGAAGGTAGGCGTTCGCCACGATGATGTCGCCGGGGCGCAGATCGGGGTCGAGCGCTCCGGCGAAGCCGAGAGAAAGGAGGAGGCGGTACGGCGCGGCGTCGAGCAGGGCGGAGACCTGCTCGCCTGCGATGCGTCCGAGTCCAACGACGCTCGTGCGGGTCCGCGCGTCGCCGTAGCCGAGCCCTCCCAACTCCCGCTGGGTAGGGGCGATGGTCAGGAACGGGGCCGTCGCGGTGTCAGTCCCCATCGCGTTCCGCTCCCCTAGCGGTCTGCTCTCCCCGACGGTGTTGCAGGGCCTCGAAGCGCTCGTCCGCTGCGGCAGCGGCGTCGCGTCCGGTGAAGAGCATTCCGGCGATGCTGCGATAAGGAACCGCTACCTCGCGTCCGGTCTCCGTCTCGAAGAGTTGGGCGAACGGCTCGCTTGCGCGAGCATCCCGGTTGAAAAGGTAGCCCGTAAGGACGCTTCCGTCATTGACATGGACGGTAACGTCCCCGCGGTAGTGGAAGGCGCGTTCGACGAGCCCTGCGACGCGGTCAGCATCTGCCGGTCGTGCGGCCCCCGTGGGTGTCTGGTGTGCGTTCATGGCTCACAGCCTGCCGGTGAGCGTTGCGGCGGCGGAGTCGCGCAGGCCCCGCCAGGTGGTGAATGTCGCGTGGACGGCTGTGGGTTCGTAGCCGGAGTGCACCATACAGTCCTGGCAGTGATGGTTGCCGCTGCTTCGCCCATACTCCTCCCAGGGTGTCTCGTCCATCAGCTCCCGGAACGTGGCGGCGTAGCCGTCCTGCAGCAGGTAACACGGGCGCTGCCACCCGAATATCGTGTAGAGCGGGTTGCCCCACGGCGTGCACTCGAAATCGCGCTTGCCCATGAGGAACTGGAGGAAGAGCGGCGACTGGTTGAACCGCCAGCGCTTCTTCCTGCCGGTGAGGACTTCGGAGAAGAGCGCCTTCGTCCGCTCACGCCCCAGGAACGACTCCTGGTCCGGGGCCTTCTCGTAGCTGTATCCGGGCGACACCATCATGCCCTCGACGTCCAGGTCCATCATCGCGTCGAAGAAGTCGCGAACACGCATCGGCTCGGACGTGTTGAACAGCGTGGTGTTAGTGGTGACGCGGAAGCCGCGCCGGACTGCTTCCCGTATCGCATCGACGGCGATGTCGTAGACGCCGTCGCGGCAGACCGACGCGTCGTGCTCCTCGCGCAGGCCGTCCATGTGGACGCTGAAGCTGAGGCGCTTCGAGGGAGTGAATACGTTCTGCTCCAACTTCTCCCTGAGCAGCAGAGCGTTGGTGCAGAGGTAGACGTACTTCTTCCGGCGCGTCAACTCTTCCACCAGCTCGCCGATGTGCGGGTAGAGGAGCGGCTCGCCGCCGGGGATGCTGACGACGGGAGCGCCGCACTCCTCCACCGCGGCGAGGCACTGCTCTACGGTGAGCGCGCGCTTGAGCACGTGCGGCGGGTACTGGATCTTCCCGCACCCCGCGCAGGCGAGGTTGCAGCGCAGCAGCGGCTCCAGCATGAGCACGAGCGGATAGCGCTTGCGTCCCGCCAGACGCTGCTTCATGACGTGGGACGCCACGGTCCACGCTTGTGATGCAGGCACTCCCATTGCGGCAACGGTCCTCTCGCATCGAAGTTGATAGGAGTCTACCAGAGCGCTGCGTTGGGCCGGGTCACGCCCGTCATCTGCCGCTGGCGCCTGTCATGACGCGTGCTATAGTGGCGGCAATCCTCCTTCCGTGGGGTGCGGTCCCTTGTACATCGGCTCCTGCCGCCTCACGTTCCGGTTGCACGGCAACGACTCGCTCAAGGGCAAGCGACAGGTCTCGCGCTCGCTCATCGAACGCTTCCGCCAGCGGTACAACCTCGCCGCCGCGGAGGTGGGCGCCATGGACGAGCACCAGCGCCTCATCATCGGCATCGCCTGCGTCAGCAACGAGTACTCCCACGCCGAGGAGATGCTGGACAAGGCTGTCGCCTTCGCGGACAACCACCGCTCCGAGGCCGAGCTCGTCGACGTCGAACGCGGCGTCGCGGTCGAGGACTGAGCGGTGGACGCAGCCCGCTTCGTCGAACACCTGCGCACCGGCAGCCTCGCCGGAGAGGTCGAGCACGTGCAGGAGATGGCGGAGCGCGAGGCGGTGCACGGCGAACTGGAGTACCCGCTCGACCCCCGCCTCGAAGCCGCGCTCGAAGCGCGAGGCCTGCTCCCGCTCTACTCGCACCAGGCGCGGGCCACCGACGCGGCGCTGAGCGGGAGGGACGTTGCGCTCGCCACGCCCACGGCGAGCGGCAAGAGCCTGTGCTACCACGTGCCGGTCGCGCAGGCCATGTTGACCGACCCGTCGGCCCGGGCGCTCTACCTCTTCCCCACCAAGGCACTTACGCAGGACCAGTTGCGCGGCCTGCGCGGTCTCCTGCCGCCGAAGCTGGCCTCACGCGTCGCGATCTTCGACGGCGACACGCCAACCGGCGAGCGGAGCGCGGTGCGACGCTCGGCGCAGGCCGTCTTCACGAACCCGGACATGCTGCACGTGGGTATGCTGCCGCACCACCGCACCTGGGCGCGGCTCTGGCAGTCGCTACGGTACGTCGTCATCGACGAGATGCACGTCTACCGGGGCGTGTTCGGCTCGCACGTCGCCAATGTGCTGCGGCGGCTTCGCAGGCTGTGCGCGCACTATGGCAGCGACCCCGTATTCATCCTCTGCTCGGCCACCATCGCCAACCCCGGCGAACTGGCGGAGCGTCTCACCGGCAAACCGGTGGAGGCGATCGAGGAGGATGGCGCCCCCCACGGCGCGAAGCACTTCGTCTTCTGGAACCCGCCGGTCGACCCGGAGGGGATACGTATCCGGGCGGGCAGCACGTCGTCTGCGCTGCTGGAGATGCTCGTGAAGCGGGAGGCGCGGACGCTCGTGTTCGTGCGCACGCGGCGGCAGGCGGAGGTGGTCTGCCTCGACGTGCGCAGACGGCTCGCCCGCGACGACGCCGAACTGGCGGAGCGCGTGCGCCCGTACCGCGGCTCGTACCTGCCGGAGGAGCGCCGCGCGGTGGAGCAGGGGATGCTCAACGGCGACCTGATGGGCGTCGTCGCGACGAACGCGCTGGAACTCGGCATCGACATCGGCGGGCTGGACACGACCGTCCTGACCGGCTACCCGGGAAGCGTCGCGAGCACCTGGCAGCAGGCCGGGCGCAGCGGTCGTACGCACGAGGGCGCGTTGAGTATCCTCGTCGCGCGCGACGACCCCCTCGACCAGTACCTCATGCGCCACCCGGACTTCGTCTTCGGTCGCTCGCACGAACACGCACGCATACGGCCCGACAATCCCTACGTGCTCGGCCCGCACCTGAAGGCTGCTGCATACGAGTTGCCGCTGGGGCCGGAGGAAGGCGACCTGTTCGGCGCCGGTTTCGAGCTGCAGGTGGCCGCGCTTGCCGACGAGGGCGCGCTGCAGGAGCACAACGGACGCTGGTTCATCGCTCCGACGGTCGACTATCCCGCGGGCGAGGTCAACATACGCTCCGCGTCACACGTGGACTACGCGGTCGTCGAGTCGCGGTCGGGCCGCGTGATGGAGCACGTCGACGAGTACTCCGCCTTCAGCCAGCTGCACCCCGGCGCGGTCTACCTCCACCTCGGTGAGTCGTATGTCGTCGAGGACCTCGACCTCGACGCGCACGTCGCCTGGCTCTCGCGCAGCGAGCCTGCGTACTACACCGACGTCCACGAGCTGACGGACATCCGTATCGCGGAGACGCGCGCGACGAAGACGCTGAACGGCGCGACGGTCTGCTTCGGCGACGTGGATGTCTCGCGGCACGTGATCGGCTACCGCAGGCGCCCGCTCTACGACGGCTCGCAGCGGCGCGGCGACAGTCTCGGCGAGACGGCGCTGCAGTTGCCCGCGCGCGCGTTCTCGACGGCCGCCGTCTGGTTCGACCTACCGCCGGAACTGCACGACCGCGCGCGCAAGGAGCGCGTCGACCTGCCCGGCGGCCTCCACGCGATGGAGCACGCTGCCATCGGCGTCCTGCCGCTCTTCGCGCTCTGCGACCGGAACGACATCGGCGGCGTCTCCACGGCGGTGCACCCGGACACCGGCGAGCCGCAGGTGTTCATCTACGACGGCCATCCGGGCGGCGTCGGCATCGCGGAGCACGCCTACGCTGTGATCGAGGAGCTGCTGGAGGCGACGCTTGGCGCAGTCGCCGAGTGCGCGTGCGCCGACGGCTGCCCGTCGTGCATACAGTCGCCCAAGTGCGGGAACAACAACTATCCGCTGGACAAGCGCGTGGCGGCAGACCTGCTGCGGGGGCTGTTGGGGAAGGGTATTCTGCAGGCGTAACACTCCGTCGCCGTACTGCCCGTTCGTGGTGAGCTTGTCGAACCACGAACGGGCATGGGTCAGCCCGTGAACACTTGGAAGAGTCCGTAGGCCACGACGCCTGCGATGGCCACCGACATAGGTGCGACGAAGATCCCCACCACCCACTTGAAGAGGCCCCATTCGCCACGCATCCCGGCAATGGCCTCAGCTAGTTCCTTGTGCTGAGCGGCGTTGTCCTGCTCGAAACGGTCTATCCGGTCGAGCACGTCCCTCAGTGTCAATTCGGTCGCCATCCCCGCCGCTCCTTCTGTGCTGGCGGTATAGCACGCATGTATCCATACGAGCAAATCGCCATCTCCACACAGGGCTGTTGGGCAGGGGTGGGTAGGGGTCTTGCCTAGTCGGAGCCCAGCATGACCGATTCGGGGACCATCATCTCCGATGCGTCCCACGGGATCTGCCACTCCTTCAGCGGCCTTCCTTCAGCAAGGGCCTTCAACTCGCGCACCCAGATCTGGCGGCTCAGGATGTTCTGCCGGTCTATCCGCCCCAGGTGCTCGGCGTTGCGGTCCGCGATGCGGCCTTGCCCGACGATCGTCACGTAGTCCTCGATGCGGAATGTCTGGTAGGTCGTCAGGGAGGTGGGCATGTCTTCTATCGTCATCCTGCCCGCCAGGATCTCCTCCGCCATCTCCTCCAAGTGCTCGAAACCCTGCGCCAACTCCTCCTGGCGGCGCTCCATGTAGCGTTCCGCCGCCTCCCCCGTCACGTGGACGAAGTCGACCGTGAAGCAGACCATCTTCTCGTCGTTGACCGGCATGTAGTAGAGGTTGCGGTCCCGCCTGGCGGCGCCATCGTATCCCGGCCCGGCGGTGTTCTTGCCCTTCGGCTGCTCGCCGCCCCTCGGCCCCTCGTTCCGGTGGTAGAGGATGACCGGCCAGAACCGGTGATTGTAGTAGCGCCCCCGGTCGACGGCGACTCGGAACCCGTAGTCCGTTTCTTCGGCGGCGAGAATCTTCACCGGCCTCGGCGTTCCGCCGGCCCGCAACGTCGACACCCGGTGCGTGAACGGAGGGTGGGCCGGGTCGTTGTCCATGCGGTTGTAGTAGTTGCAGGGCCATATCTCGGGCAGGCCCACGCTGAGGACGCCCTGCTCGCCCTCGAAGGCGGGCATGCGGGGGAACTCGGGAGGCTCACCCTCACCCAGGTAGGCGTAGACCAGGCCGATGTAGTCCTGGACCGGAAAGCTCTCTATGCTCACCTTGGCGGCGAAGGAGTCCGACTCGCCCGGTTGCTCGATGCACTGTCCGGAGGGGCCGTACTTCCAGCCGTGATAGCGGCAGTGGATGGCGTCGCCCTCGACCCAGCCGCTCGAAAGCTGCGTGCCCCGGTGGGCGCAACGCCACGCCACCAGGTGGGGTTCGCCGTCCTCTCCGCGGTACAGGGTGAGCTTCTCGTTCAGTATCTCGATCGGGACCGCGCGGCCGGGCGCGACGTCCTGGGAGCGATAGACGGGAAGCCAGAACCGCCTGAGGTATCGCCCCGCCAGCGTGTCCGGACCGGTGTGGACGTAGTCCGTGTAGTCCAATTCTGTGGTCATGATCGCCACCTCCCGCTCCGTAGGTCGCGTTCGCCTGATGACAGCCGCCATCATAGTACCAAGCCTTCCAAGGTCGATAGCCCGAACGATGGCGAGGGCTTGCGGGAGCATCGGCACCCGGCGACACTGACCGTGGGGCGGGAACGAATAGCATGCAAGCAGACCAGCTTGCTCAACGCATATCCGGGGGGTGGCACGATGGCAACGATCGCCGGGTTCGTCGGACTGGGGAGGATGGGAAAGGCCATGGCGAGGAACGCGCTCCAGGGCGGCTTCGAGACCGTCGTCTTCGACCTCCGTCCCGAGCCGGTGGATGAGCTCGTGGCTCTCGGGGCCACCGCTGCCGGCAGCCCGAAGGAGGTCGCCTCCGAGGCCGACATCACCGGCATCGTGGTCAAGGGCGATGAAGCCGTCGTCGAGGTCATCACGGGTCCGGACGGCATCCTGCAGACGGCCCGACCGGGCAGCGTCATCGCGGTCCACACCACGGTGCACCCGGGAACGGTGCTGCGGATGGCAGAGGCCGCGAAAGAGCAGGGCGTCGAGGTGATAGACGCTCCCATCAGCGGTGGGCAGCGGGGAGCGGAGGCCGCCACGCTGTGCTACATGATAGGAAGCGACGAGGCCTTGCTCGAGCGGTGCCGGCCGCTGTTCGCCACCTCAGGAACCGAGCTCCGCCACCTGGGCGGGCTCGGAAAGGGGTCGGCGATGAAGGCCGTCCACCAGACCATCGCATGTCTGCACATCCTTGCGGCCAGGGAGGGCATGGAGCTGGCCGAGGCGTCCGGTCTGGACCTGCGACAGGTCCAGGAGGTGCTTCGGATCACTGACGCCTCCAGCAGCGCAACGGAGAACTGGGTAGGGCGCTTTCGCTTCACGGACGGGGCGGGAGATGGAGGAGGCATGTCGCGGCAGCAGTTCGCGGGGATGCTGCTGACGCTGACCCCCGCGATCGAGCTAGCGCGGGAGTTGGGCGTCGGCCTGCCGGCGACAGCGTTGCTGCAGCAGCTCTTCCCGCCCGCCCCTGGTGGCGAATTGGAGCGCTAGAGACGGTGCTGCTCGCATTTCGTCGTGATTTCGCCATTCCCGCCGGGTTCACGTTGACGCTGACCCTTGCTGGTGGTACTTTCGGCGCGCGTGGCGCCACACAACGAAGGGACCCCAGACGTGGGTTCGCAGGCGCGCACAGGCAGGAGGGCATCATGACCACCGAACGGCCACCAACGGAATCCGACAAGATCAGGGTTGCTTACGACTCGTGGATGGAGTCCGAGGGCATCCCCATTCATACCGCGGCGGCTGCCGTCGCCGACGTGGCGGAGCTACCCCGCGAACCGTGGCCCCGGATGGGGGGCAAGGGCACCTTCGTCCAACTCAACGGTATCCGCCAGGCTGATCGTGGATGCTACCTCGTCGAGATTCCGGGCGCCGGAGCGCTCAACCCTGAGAAGCACCTGTACGACGAAGTGATCTACGTCATGGAAGGCCGGGGACTGACCGAGATCTGGCAGGAGGGCGGACAGAGGAGCATCTTCGAGTGGGGTCCGGGTTCCATCTTCCCCATCCCCGTCAACGTATGGCACCGCCTGGTCAATGGCTCCCAGGAGCCCGTCCTGATCCTCGCGTTCACGCGCGCGCCGCGGCTGTTCAAGCTGTTCAACAACGCCGACTTCATCTTCAACTGCGACTACAGGTTCCTGGAGCGCTATGGCGGAGAGAGCGACTACTTCAATGCCTCGGAAACCCGGACTCCCGGGAGCCGCAACCAATCGGTCACCTGGTTCACCAATTTCATTCCCGACGTGACCAGCGCAGCCATCGACCCGATGGAGATGAAGGTGGCTGGCGGCGATCTGACTTCCTTCAGCATGGGCTACGGCTTTCCTCACGGTCACATCTCAGGCTGGCCCGTTGGCCGGTACCACAAGGCCCACTATCACGGTCCGGGGGCCATCATCGTGGGCCTCAGCGGCAAGGGGTTCGTCGTGCTGTGGCCCAAGGAGTTGGGTCTCCACCCGTTCCAGGACGGCTACGAGAATGAGGTTGTGATGGTGGACTGGGGGCCCCGGAGCATCTACGCTCCGCCCGATGCCTGGTTCCACCAGCACATGAGCACCGGCGCAGTGCCTGCCCGCCACTGGGCGATCCACGGGGACCCGCTCTCCTTCAGCTCGGTCAGCGAGGCGCGTCAAGAGGAGGGGCGGTCCGGCGTGATGACGAGCATCCGCGAAGGCGGGCAGCTCATCGACTACGAGGACGAAGACCCCGAGGTCCGGCGGCAGTGGGAGATGAGATGCAGGGCCGAGGGCGTGGAGCCCGCCATGCCGGCTGTGGAATACCGCACTGACCCGGTGCTGTCCAGGATATAGCGGGAGCGACGTATCCGCAGGCCGCACCGGGCGACCGGGAGGGCGTTCGCCGGCCCTGTGCCGCGAGAGGAATCAAGACGATGACGACAACTCCTGTCTTTACTGAGACCACCGACTATGTCCACACGGGACCGGACACGTTGTGTGGAAGGTACCTGCGGACCTTCTGGCAGCCGGTGTACCGCTCGCAGGACGTCGCGCCCGGGCGTGCAGTCCCCATCGAGGTGATGAGCGAGAAGTTCACCCTCTACCGGGGAGAAGAGGGCGACCCTCACCTGGTCGCCTTCCGGTGCGCTCACCGTGGGACCCAGCTGTCGACCGGCTGGGTGGAGGGGGACTCGCTCCGGTGCCGTTACCACGGTTGGAAGTACGACTCCTCCGGACAGTGCGTCGAGCAACCGGGCGAGTCCGACTCCTTCGCCGCCAAGGTGAAGATCCGCAGCTACCCCGTGGAGGACTACCTCGGCCTGGTCTACGCCTACCTTGGCGAGGGAGACCCCCCTCCGCTGCCCCGCTTCCCGGACTTCGACGCCTCCGAGGGCGTGGTCAGCCCCGGCCTTCCGGAGGACTGGCCGTGCAACTACTTCAGCCGGATGGACAACGATCCCGCCCACCCCCCGTACACCCACCGGGAGTCGACGCTGCGGGCCGGCGGAACGCCGAGGGCCATCGGCGCCATCGTCGCGGAAGAGACCGACTATGGCGTGCGCGTGGGCGTTGACCGCGGACGCTTCTACAACCAGAAGATATGGCCCATCTGCACGATGATCTGCAGCGACCACCCTGCCCAGCGTTTGCTGGGTATCCCGGGCGACGACCGCATCATCAGGCAGGACCGGCTGCTGTATTACCTGCCGGTGAACGACGAGCGGATGGTCTGTTACACGGTGGACTTCGTCTACGTGACGGGGGATGACGCTGAAGCGTACCGAAAGCGGCGGCAGGTGGAGTTGGACATGGGGTTCGCGCCTCTCGAGGAGATGGCGGAGGAGATCCTGTCCGGCAGGACGACGCTCGAGGAGATGGACAGGTCGTTGTCGATCTATCAGACCTTCCGTATCGAGGACTACGTGACCATCGTCGGCCAGGGCCGCGTTGCGCCGCGCGAGATGGAGCACCTGGGACGCGTCGACGTGCAGAACATCCTCATCAGGAGGATCTTCAACCGGGAGATGAGGGCGCTGGAGGAGGGCCGGCCCCTCAAGGAGTGGGCGCTTCCCGCCGGGGCCTCCGGCATGCTGTTGCCCGAGACGATGATGCTTGGAAGGCAGTACTAGGCAGAGGCCGGGGACCCCCTCCCGCTGGGCTACTCCGGCTCGTTGCTGCGGTACGCGTCCATCTCCGAAGCGTCGTAACCCTTCTTGCGCAGTTCAGCCTCGAATACCTCCCATACCGCCGGGTCCTCGTCCGAGAACTCGATTTGCGGGTTGGTGTCGCGTCCTCCGCCGCCAACCAGTTCCGGGTTGCCGCGGCGCAGGACCACGTAACGGATTGGCTCCTGAGCAGTATTGAAGTGCTGGTGGTATCCATTGCCCGGCGTCAGCAACGACCACGCGTGGTAGTCGATCCGCTCGAAGGGTACGCCGGGCGCCGGGTTGACCCCGGGGGGCCACTGCAGATCGAACCCCTCGCCGTTGAGGAAGAGGTATGCGACCTCCGAGTTGAGACCGGCCCTCGTGCGGTTGTTGGTCGCGGTGTGGGCCTTCTTGTACGTCAGGCCGGGGAACTCGGAGAGGTGACAGACGAAATGGCCGTCGGCCATGAGCGCGTGCATGTTCGTGCCGGGACCGCGGTACTGCATACGGTCGAGCGTCATGTTGCGTACGTTGGACACGAAGTTGGTCCTCACCAGGCGCTCCCTTATCTTCTCGGACTTGCCGCTGAAGTAGGTCTCGTCGTACGGATCGAACCGCTCGGGGAATGTCGCGTCGCAGTTGAAGATGAACTGCTCGCTGTTGAAGAGGTTGAACACCGTAGGGGCGTTGAAGGCCGCGTAGAGCCTGGCGGGAGTGTCCCCGCTGCCGTTGTACAGCTCATGCCATGTGTTCAGCGGGATGGAGAAGACACTACCCTCCTGCCACTCGAAGGTCTGCTTCGGGCTGTCGGGGTACCAGACCGTCGCGGCGCCCCGGCCCGACACGACGAAGAACATCTCCTCGTACATGTGCTGCTCTGCCCTGAAAGTGCCTCCGGGCGGGATGTCGCACAGGTAGCGCGACGTTCCGGCGTTCGTCAGGATGTCTCCCTCCTGGATCGGGTACGGGGTCAGATCGAGCAGAGCGGCGTCGCAGCCTGTCCGTTCCCAGGGCTCCAGGTCGACCGCGCGGATGTCGGGGATGACCTGCTGCTGGATGACCTTGAGTCCCTCTGAGGCGACCCACCGCTCGAACGGCGTGTGTTGCTTGAGTTCGCGCTTCTCGGTGACCATGCCCTTCCTCCTCGTGCGCCTTCAGAGAACGATGTCGGGACCCGATGCCGCCGCTGTCCGTCCGCCATCGATCCCAACAGCGCCACCCGTGATCGACGAGAACCTTCAGCCACGGTGAGGAGCATAGCATGCGGTACCCCGTCCCGATATCGCCCGAGGATGCAGCCCTTGGAGGCGTCAGCGAACGGGCATCCCAAGGATTTTCATGTTTATAGCACTCGATATTCATGCAACATGCATGCTACACTTACCCCATGGCGAACCTACAGGTGAGAAACATACCAACCAACATTCATGAGCGCCTTCGCCGCCGCGCGCGTGAGAACAACTCCTCGATGAGTGCGGTCGTTCTCACCGCTGTGGAGCGGGAGCTTGCGCGGTGGGAATGGGAAGAGCACTTGTCGCACCGCCCCAGGACTGAACTTGGCGTTGAGGCGGCAACACTGCTCGCCGAGGAGCGCTCCGTCCGCGACCTGGATACTGCGTGAGCCGGTACGTTATCGATGCCTCTGCCGCGGTCGAGTACCTCCTGAGGACGCCTCTCGGCCTGACGATGGCCGATGTGATGGAAGGCGCCTCCCTTGCCGCGCCGGAGCTTATGGATGCGGAGGTGCTTTCGGTGCTGCGGCGGGCTGTGTTGCGCGGGCACCTCGAGGAGGCTCGTGCGCAGATGGCCATTGACGATCTCATACAGTGGCCTCTGGAGCGCATCCCTCACCGCGCCCTCGCGCCATTGGCTTGGCAACACTTCAGGAACGTCAGCGCATATGACGCCTTCTACGTAGCAGCCGCTCGTGCCCTGGACATGCCTCTCATGACTGCTGACGGACGCCTGTCACGGGTATCGGGCCTGGGTGTCGTCGTGCAGCACATCCGCATGGGGTAGTCGGCCCTCGGTACTGGCCATAAGAGCCCGCCGCACCTGTACCCCCTGCTCCTGAGCGGGTAGGTGACGGATCTCTGCTATCGTTTCGCCGCTTCTGGTTCTCGCTGAGCCGAATCAACGTACAGCGCTTTCACCAGATAGAGCAGCGTCAAGAAGGAATCGACCAGGATTCCGAGCGCGAACAGGACCATGACGCCCTCGAAAGTGACGTCCCAAGTCCGGGACACGTAGAGCAAGAACGCAGCGAGGTAGACCGTCCCGTTCGTCAGTATGGACTGGTAGGCCATGTATTTGGTTAGCCCTATTCCATAGAAAACGCTATCAGTCACAGTGTTGAAGGAGAAGAGTACGTAGGGCACGAAGAGTATCCCGAACGCTGTGACGGCCCAGTTGACCGTCTCGGGGTCGTCGCTTAGCAGACCGGCAAAGCCCCTGAACATGGGTGCGATGACGACCCAGACGAGCATCATTCCCGCCGTGATTACCATCGAGGCTTGCCACAGGGCCCTGACCCGCCGTATATCGCCTGAGGCATTGGCAACGAGCGCCTTCGCAGAATCGGCAAAAGCGAGCACGGGCACGAGCATGAAGCTCCACAGTATCTGGATGGCTACGTAGTACCCGCCGATCTCCGTTGACCCGATGGTATTCACGATTCGGATGATCATGAAGAAGTAGGCAAGGTTACGGACCAGGCTATCCACTCCGCTCCCCAGCCCAACGCGCAGGTATTCGCGCATGTCGGTGAAGGAAGGCGGCGTTCGTATGTCTTCCAGCCGCACACTCTTCGCACGGAACAGCAGGACAAGGCCCACCAAGAACAGAGCCAGGCTGGCCAGTAGCGTCGACCAGCCGACGCCTGTTACGTCTGCCTGGAGTGAGAACGCATGTCCCCCGAAGAATAGGCTGTCCGCTACAAAGCGGAACCCGACGTTGGCAATGGCCATAGCGAAGACCAGCCTGCGCAGCCCGAGTGCTTCGAACAGCACGATGATGGCTGCGGCGAGCATGGTGAATGGAACACTGAAGATGCTGATACCCAGAAAACTTCTTGTCTGCTCCTGAATCTCATTCGGTGTGCCGATGGCGGTGATGAAGGCATCCCGGAACAGGAATACGCCTGCAGAGAAGATGAGCGAGGCAAGGAAAATAAACGTGAAGACGCTCTTCGCCCTGTCGAGCTGTACCGCGGTGCTGTTGCGTATCTGCGAACCAAGGAAGAAGAAGATCGCCAGAACCGTCGCTTCTTGAAAGACTTCGATGGTGAGTCCGACGAACTGCCACTGTGACACGATGGCCAGACTTCCGGGGTCGGGCAACTCGTTCCCGATAAGACGAACGCGATAGAGCTGGTAGAGGTTCGGCAGGCCCAGGAACAGCAGGATGAAGAGGAAGAGTCGCCAGTCCCATAGTCTGATGTAGTAACGGAAGAAGTCCCACATAGAGTGCTCCGCTGGAAGCCGACAGGATAACACCGCCGCACTGTCTAGCCCGCAGAGCCTGTCAACCGAGGGGCGAAGGCATTATCATGGGGCGTGTGCACCGAGGCGCCCGTTTCTTCTGCATCTCTCTCCTGCTGGCTGTGACGGCGCTGGCGTCCGCTTGCTCAGCGCAACCGGACGAGGCCGTTGAGACTCCTCCGGCATCCGGCGAGATACCGCTGCGCATCCTTGCCCTCAATGACTTCCACGGCAACATCGCCACGTCCTCCGACTCCTTCGGCGGGGTGGGGCGCGCCGATTACCTCGCCGCTAACATCGAGGCAGCACGGGCCGAGGCCGAGAACTCCGCCTTCGTCTCCGCAGGCGACCTCATCGGAGGGTCGCCCCTGATCTCCGCTCTCTTCTACGACGAACCGACCGTCGAGGCCATGAACCTGATGGGGCTGGACTTCAACGGCGTGGGCAACCACGAGTTCGACGAGGGACTCGCCGAACTCCGGCGGATGCAGCACGGCGGCCCCCACCCCATCGAAGGCGACCTTGACGGCGACCCCTTTGGCGGCGCCGAGTTCGAGTTCCTCGCCGCCAACGTCATAGACGACGCCACCGGCGACACTGTCTTCCTTCCCTACGCCGTCCGACACTACGAGGACGTTGGCGTCGCGTTCATCGGCCTCACCCTCCAGGGCACTCCGTCCATCGTGTCCCAGTGGGCAGTAAAGGGCCTGACCTTCCTGGACGAGGCAGAGACGGTCAACGCCCTGGTCCCCGGCCTACGGGCCGAGGGTGTCGAGGCCATCGTCGTCCTGCTGCACGAGGGCGGGAGGTCCGACGGCGGCCAGAACGACTGCGGCTCGGGGCTTACCGGCCGGATCGCAGACGTCGCCGCGCGTATGGACGACGCGGTGGACGTCATCATCGCGGGCCATACCAACGATGAGTTCGTCTGCCAGGTGGACGGCAAATGGATCACCATGGCCGACAACCGGGGACGGCTGTTCACAGTCATCGACGCTGCCTTGGACCGGGCCACGGGAGACCTCACGGTGAAGGCCGTCGAGAACGTTCCCAACTCCCAGGCCGGAGTCACGCCCGACCCGGCGCTCACCGCGCTCATCGACCGGTACGACGACCTCTCGGCGCCGCTTGCCAACGCTGTCGTCGGCTCCATCACCGCGGACGTCACCCGCTGGAGGAACGCCGCTGGCGAGTCCGCGCTCGGAGACATCATCGCCGATGCCCACCTGGCGTCGACACGAGCTGCGGGAAGCGGCGGGGCCGTGGTGGCCTTCATGCATCCCGGCGGTATCCGCGAAGACCTTCTCTTCGACAGCATCGGCCCGGAGTCCGATGGGGAGTTGACCTACGGAGAAGCGTTCTCGGTGCTGCCCTTCGGAAACAGCCTCGTCACCATGTCGCTCACGGGCGTCCAGATCGAAGCCCTGCTTCAGTCCCAGTTCCGCGACGCCCCGGACGACACCAGCGACGTGCTCCAGGTCTCGAGCGGGTTCAGTTACACCTGGGATGCGGCGCGTCCGGAGGGCGCAAGGGTGGACCCCTCCACCATCATGATTGACGGCGTCCCGATTGATCCCGAGGCAACGTACCGGGTCACCGCCAACAATTTCCTGGCCGACGGAGGCGACGACTACAACGTGTTCAGGGAAGGCGCGGAGCGCACCGGCGGAGATGTTGACGTCGCCGCCCTGGTCGCATACTTCGAATCCTTCAGCCCGGTCGCCCCAGGCCCGCAGGACCGCATCAAGCGCCTCAACTGACCGCACTGCTCCTCTCTCCCACTGGGAGAAGGGCCGAGGGTGAGGGTTGTCCGGGCCGCTGATAGACTGCGGCGCATGACGGACCCCACCGGGAAGGCGGCCTACGTCTACGACGACGTGCTCTCCGGCCACGTGCTGCGCGAGGGCCACCCGATGCGTCCCGTGCGCTTGCGCCACACCTACGCGCTGCTGCACGCCTACGGTGCGTTCGAGGACGAGCACGCGCTGCTCGTGCCGCCGCGCCCCGCGACGCTCGACGAGCTGACCACGTTCCACACCGAGGAGTACGTCGAGACCGTGCGGCGTCTGAGCAGCGGCGAAGAGGCCGACGGCGAGCGGCACGGCTTCGCCGCGCATGGCGATAACCCCGTCTACGCCGGCATGTATGAGGCGGCGCTGCTCTCGACCGGCGCGTCGGTGCAGGCGGCGGAGCTCATCGCGGACGGCGAGGCGTCGGCGGCGTTCGCTCCGGCGGGCGGGCTCCACCACGCGATGCGCCGGTGGGCGTCCGGCTTCTGCATCTTCAACGACCCGGTCGTCGCCATCAACGTGCTGCGCAAGCGCGGGCTGCGCGTGGTGTACGTGGACGTCGACGCGCACCACGGCGACGGTGTGCAGGCCGCTTTCTATCGCGACATGGACGTGATGACGATCTCCGTGCACGAGAGCGGGCGCTGGCTCTTCCCCGGCACCGGCGCGGTGAATGAGATCGGGGCGGGCGAGGCCGCGGGCTACTCCATGAACCTGCCGCTGTTCCCCTACACGGGTGACGACGTCTACCGGGAGGCGTTCGAGCGCGTCGTGCCCCCGCTCATCAAGGCGTTCGCGCCGGACGTGCTCGCCGTACAGATGGGCGCCGACGCCTACGTCACCGACCCGCTGACGCACCTCGCGCTCAGCACGCATGGCTACGAAGCCGTCGTGCGGCGACTTGGCGGCATGGGCTACCCGATGCTCGCGTTCGGGGGCGGCGGCTACGATCTCGATGCGACGGCGCGCTGCTGGACGCTCGCGTACGGCTCGATGCTTGGGCGCGAGTGGCCGGACGATCTGCCGTCCGGCTCGGACGCCTACCTGACGAGTCTGCACCTGCGTGACGCCGTGCTGCCCCAGATCGAACCGCAGTTGTATGAGAAGTCGCGCGAGTTCGTGCAGGAGCAGGTTGCGGAGATCGAGAGGCTCATCTTTCCCGTGCACGGGCTCGGGTAGGAGGCAGCGCCATGCGCGTCGCGTCATTCGAGACGATGGCAGTCCGTATCCCGCGCGAGCCGGGGCCGTCCGCGCCGCGCGAGGAAGCCGACTATGTCACGCTGCGCTTGCGCACGGACGACGGCATCGAGGGGATCGCCTACGCGGGCTTTGCGTCGACGCTCGTGACAAAGGCGTTGAAGGAGACCGTGGACGCGCTCGCGGCGGAGACGGTCGGGGCCGACCCGCATGCCGTTGAGGCTATCGGGCGCGGCCTCGCCCGCAAGGCGGGCGGCGGGTCGCCCGCGGGGCTCGTGACACGCGCTATCTCGGCGATAGACGTGGCGCTCTGGGACATCCGCGGCAAGGCGCTGGGTATGCCGGTCTGGAAGTTGCTCGGCGCAGGCTCCAGCGCGGTGCCCACCTACGCCAGCGGCTTCCTCTGGCGGCACTACGACCTCGAAGCGCTCGCCACCACTGCGGCCGACCTCGTTGCGCAGGGCTTCCGCGCGATGAAGTTCCGCATGGGCGCCGAGGCGTCGGCGCAGGCGGAGCTGGCGCGGCTGCGCACGATGCGCGAGGCGGTCGGCGACGGAATCGATCTCATGGTCGACATCAACCAGGGGTGGGACGTGAATCGCGCCATCACCGTGGGTCGCGGCATGGCCGAGTACGACCTCTTCTGGCTGGAGGACCCGGTGCACTTCCAGGACTACGCCGGGCTCGCGCGCATCGCCGACGCGCTGGACACCCCCATCGCCGCGGGCGAGTACCACTACGGCGTCGAGCCGTTCCACCACATGCTGGAGGCCCGCTCCATAGACATCGTCATGGTGGACCTGCTGCGCGTCGGCGGCATCACCCAGTGGATGAAGGCCGCGCACATGGCCGAGGCGTACAACCTGCCAGTGGTGACGCACCTGGCGCCGGAGATACTGGGGCACGCGCTCGCCGCGGCCCCGAACGGCCTCTACGTCGAGCACATGCCGTGGGCGTTCCCGCTGTTCGAGGATGTCCCGCAACTCGACGCTGCGACGGGACGCCTCGTGATGCCGGACGAGCCAGGTCTGGGCCTGCGGTTCGACGAGACCCGGCTCGCTGCCAGCGCGCTCTAGGAAGGGCGCTACGCGGCGCGGCGCGATACAATCGAGGTGCGATGAAGACCGGCGATGTCATAGCGAAGCCGTGGGGCAGCGAGCACATTGTTGACCTGAACGGCGCGTACTGCATCAAGTACCTGCGCATCCGGCGCGGCCAGCGGCTGAGCAAGCAGTACCACGAACACAAGCGCGAGACGATGCTGCTGGTGCGCGGCTACGCGCTCCTGACACTCACCGACGAGCGAGGCCCGCGAGACATCGTCATGGAGTTCGGCGAGCCGTACGTCGTCGAACCTGGCATAGTGCACCGCATCGAAGGCATGTCCACGGAGCCGGCAATCATCCTCGAAGTGAGCACGCCGGAGCTGGAGGACGTCGTGCGCCTCCAGGACGACTACGGGCGTTAGGGGCGGCATGCGCCTAGAGATGCCCCGCCTCGTCCTCCGAGAGTACATGGAGGACGACTCCGCCGCGGTCCTCTTGTATCAGAATGACCCGCGTTACCTCCGCTACTATCCGTGGGAAGAGCGCACGCCCGATGACGTGCAGCGGTTCGTCCGGCAGTTCATCGGCTGGCGGGCTGAATCCCCGCGCCGCCGTTTCCAGCTCGCCGTGTTGCTGCGCGAGAGCGGGGCGCTCATCGGTAGTTGCGGCGTGCGCCGCAAACCGGACGACGACACCGAGGCTGACATCGGGTTCGAGCTGTCTCCCGAGTACTGGGGATGCGGCTACGCAACCGAGGCGGCAACTGCGATGGTGGAGTTCGCATTTCGAGACCTGGGCGTGCAGCGCCTCTCGTCGTGGTGTATCGCGGACAACACCGCCTCAGCCCGCGTGCTGGAGAAGCTGGGGATGTCACTCGAGGGTAGATCGCCAGCCGTCGAACACTTCAAAGGACGCGATTGGGACATGCTCTTCTATGGCATGACCCGCGAATGCGGGGAGCAGGGACAGGCCCCCCGACCTGGCCGCCCCTGACCCCTGATAGAATGATGGCTCCGCGGTCGCTGGCACGCTTCCGCGCCGCACCACGCACCGGAGAAGGCATCGTGAGCATCGACCAACTCGCCTACTACCAGAGCAAACTGGCGTTTGAGACGGACTCGGCGGACCTGTACGAAGCCATCGAGAACGGCGAAGCCATCGTCGTGGTCGATGGACGAGCCGCGAGCGCCTATGACCACGAGCACATCCCGGATGCGATAAGCCTCCCGCACCGGGAGATCAGCGTTGACACGACTGCCTCGCTCGACAAGTCGAAGATGTATGTCTGCTACTGCGACGGCATCGGGTGCAACGCGTCTACGAAGACCGCGATGAAGCTCCTGACGCTGGGGTTCCAGGTGCGGGAACTCATCGGCGGGTTGGATTGGTGGAAGCGGGACGGCTATCCGACCCACCTGTCCGAAGCGGGCGTCGCGGCGGGCATCAGGTGCGGCTGCAACTGAGGCGCGGCTACCCGGCCTCGTATATCTCGAGACCCAGCGCCCGTTCGCCGGGGCCGCTCGACCGGCCGGGGCAGGCTGAGACCGCGACGATGCACGGCATCAGTGCCCGGATGTCGATGTGGTCGCCAGCCTTCACGTCGAACGGCTCTTCCCAGAACGTCCGGCCGTTCTCGTCGATCCCCGTGCGCATGAAGATGTTGAACGGGTCGTGCACGTAGTTCCCATCGAGGCCGAACGGCTCCACCGCCCTGGCGAGGATCTCCTGGCACCCCGGCGAGTCGATGCCATAGCGCTCAACCCTGCTCACGGCGCAGCACCGTCCGCTGAGCATGTCGTGCGTGACCGCTCCACTGGGCGACGCCTGGTGCCCAACGGTGTCCTGGGTGATCTCGAGCATAGGACGCTCCCACGGGGCCCGCGTCCAAAGAGTGTTTCCTGCGGTCGGGTGGATGGTCTCCCGGCGGCGCGTCACCGACGATCCCAGGTGCTCCCAGGGGTTGTCCAGGTTGAACGCGTTGAAATCGATCACCTGCGGCCCCTCCGGCTGAGTCAACCGCAGGAGCTGTCCCTCCCGCAGGACCACGGCCAGGCCGTCATGCTTCCTGACGACGTAGCTTTCCAGGATTCCCACGTCACGCCCTCCGTCGCCACGGTCTACGGCACGAGCGTGCCCGGCTCCGTGGACCAGACCCAGTAACCCCTGCCGTTCACGATCTCCGGCGGCTCGTCGTCCTCCGTTTCGGCGTCGTCTTTGTCGTCCTCCGGCGAGACGCGGACCCAGCGGTTGTACTGCGGGTCGAATGTGTAGGCAACGCGCCAGTCGATGCTGCCGAGGTAGTTGTCGGCCTCGCCGCTGCCGCCGCCCTCCGCACCGGGCGCCGTGCCGGCCGGGTTCTGGAAGACGTCGACCACGCCTACCAGATTCCAGCCGTGGGTTACCCGCACAGTCAGCGGAATGGACGTCGGTTCGATCTCCGGAATGAGCGGCGCGAGCGTGTCGAACGTGTTCGCGAACACCCAGTAGCCGTAGCCGGCCTCGATCCGGTCCAGGCCGCCGCGCCACTCACCGTCCTTGTCCACCGCAGCCGTGAGCCAGTTGCCGTCCTGGTAGGCCATCACCGCCGAGACGCCGCCGTAGGGCGGGATTACCGCGCTCAGCGACGGGTCAGCCGGGGTGCCCGGCAGCGAGATCAGGTTCCAGCCTGGCGACACATCCACCTCGTAGGCGCCGCGCGCCACCACCGAGAATGCGAACTCGCCCTCAGCCTCGTTGCCTGCCTCGTCGACCGCGGTGTAGGCGACCTCGTGGCGCCCCTGCGCCAGGTTCCCCGCCTGGAGCGCGAACTGCGCCCCGTCGACCCTGCTCAGGCGCGCCGACGCGTCGCCGCCGTTGAGCGTGATCTCAGTGATGTACACCCTCTCGTGCGAGTCCGAGAACTCCGCATCCGGGTTGTCTCCGCCGCAGCCGCCATTGGCGCCCGCCGGGCAGAGCGCGTACTCCTCCCCTTCCGCAGAGAAGAGCATGGCCACGATTGGCCTCGCGCTCTCCGTTTCGTTGTCCTGTTCCCCACGGCGCGGGGTCACCCGCAACTCGGGCGTCGCGTCGTCGTTGAAGTCCGTGTCCAGCTCGAGCAGCAGCCCTGCCTCGTCCATCGCCTCGACGTCGAGTGTGTTGCCGTCCGCCGGCTTGGCCTGCCGTGAATCCGGCTTCCAGCCGGGTGTCGAGAAGACGTTGCGGTTCTCGTCCTCCGCAGACACGATCACGCCGATCAGTCCGCCCAGGCCGGTCAGGCCAGACGCGTCGTACGCCCTGCGCCAGTGGAGCGGGTCCTGCTGCTCCGTGAGCGGGCCGACCGTCTGTACGCTGTCTATCGTGTAGACGTACTTGCCGGTCTTCTTGCCGTCCTTCATTCCCTCATTCGTCTCGATCCCCACGAAGTAGACCTCAGGGCGACGCCGTACTTCTTCGTCCGAGCGCACGTCCACTACGAACTCGCCGTCGCTGTTCGCGACCAGCCGCCCCGCCCCTTCCTCCCTGGCGGGCAGGGGGCCGGGGGTGAGGGTTGCTCCCTCCGCGAGCGCAGCCAGGCCGACCGTGAAGAGCGGCGCGACGATGTC
>DAOUHP010000119.1:0-13271 GCA_034428575.1 Dehalococcoidia bacterium
ACGGGCGGCGCGGGCGTGGGGCCGAGGTAGGCAACCAGCAGCCCGGCCTTCTGCTCGGTCGGGTACGCCTTCATCTGGATCTTGTCCTTGAACCGCGCCTCCGGGTCCTCCATTTCCTCGTACGGCTTCTCCGTGGACTGGCCCGTCTCGTCGTACAGCCAGCCGTGGTAGGGGCAGCGCAGGCCGTGCTCCTCGGGGATGCCGTAGATCATGTTCATGCGCCGGTGGGCGCAGTGCGGCTCCATGAGGCCGAAGGTCCCGGAGCGGTCCTTGTAAAGGATGAGGTCCTCGCCGAGGAGGCGCACTTTCATCGTCCACTTGTCGTTCATCTGGGAGACGGCGGCGACAGGGTGCCAGTAGCGGCGCATCAGCTCGCCGGTGGGTGTGCCGGGGCCGACTCGGGTATAGCGGTCGTTTGCTTCCTGGGTCAGCATCGTTTCCTCCTCGTTATGCCTGACTGCTCGTCTCGACTTCGGGGCGCATCATACAGCCGCCCGCACCTGCGCTGCTAGCGACGGTACGATGGCGAGCTGGGCAGCGTTCGCTCCTGGAACGCACGGTTCGCCTCGGCGAGTTTGCGGGGGAACTCCGTCGTCTTGCAGTAATGCCAGTCGTTCAACTCCGACTCCCAGTCCGCGCCCGGCGGCAGGATCGTTGCGCAAGAGCGCACGTTGTAGTACTCGGGATGCTCGGACGCCGGAGGCGGCGTGCCGTCCTCGCGCAGTTGGGTCGCCGCCCGCAGCAGCATGCGCCGCGCTCGAATGATACTCACGTCCGTCGTCCCCAGGTGCTCGCGCGTCCTGTCCATGATCGCGCCCATGCTGTGGATCACCGCCGAGTCCTGCAGACGCACGGTGGGGATGCCCGTCGCGTTGCGGCGTTTCGCCACCGGGTCCAGTAGGAAGTCGCTGTCCGGGGCAGCCTGCGGCCACCACTTGGAGAAGAAGCGCCCGTGCTGCTCCGGCTTCATCGGCCCGACGCCGGGCACGAGCGTTCCCGGCTCCTCCGGCAGCGCCGAGTGGGGCTTGCCGCCGCCTGGCATCTCGCCCGCGGGCTTCCACCACACCCCCATGTGAACGGTGTGGTAGTCGTCCACCGGCAGGTAGATCGAGAGCGGGACGACGCCGTCCTGCGCCGGGAACATGCCATAAACGGGGAAGAGGAACTGCGTGGTGCGCCAGTAGACGTTCCCATCCATTTCGTAGCGTTCCGCGCCGTAGGTGAACCCGTACGGCTTCTCCGAAATATGGAACTTGGCGCGTTGGTCGTTGTGGTAGAGACCGTAGCGCGGCGAGTCATCGATGTTCAGCCGCCGGTGCAGGAAGTAGACGTGCGTCGAGTCCAGCTCTCCTTCGAGCGCCTGCATCCAGTTGCACTCGTAGACGATCTTCTGCGCGTGGCTCACGTTCTCCGGCGGTATCTGCCCCCACTCGAACTGCGGGATGCCGGGTGGGTCGTCCTGGTTCGGGCCCATGTAGATCCACGTCATGCCGCCGTAGTCCGCGCCCTTGTAGGCGGTTATCCGCACCTTCTGCTTGAAGGCGCTCTCCGCGGGCTCGTTCGGCATGTCCACACACTGACCGTCGGCGTCGAACTTCCAGCCGTGGTAGGCGCAGCGCAGCCCCTCTTCCTCGGTGCGACCGTAGTAGAAGCCCGCGCCGCGGTGGGGGCAGTTGGACTGCAGGAACGCGGGCGTTCCGTCCAGCGAGCGCCACACGACGAGGTCCTCCCCCAGCACGCGCACGCGCTGAGGTTGTCCTTCCGCCTCGTACTCCCACGAATAGCCGACCGGCAGCCAGTACTGCCGCATCAGATCGCCCATCGGTGTGCCGCGCCCTACCCGGCAGAGCAGGTCCGTGTTCTCAGCAGAGAGCATGCTGTCCTCCCGTTACGCCTGAAGCGGCGCTTTGCACTCGCACATCATCCTGCACGCGCAGCATACGCCATCGTTCAAGTCCCGCGCACCGTACCGTGCGCCGCACGCGCATACTGGCGTATAGTCGAACGCGATTCAAGGCCCACGGGAGCAGAGCATGGAGATTACCGAAAACGTCCTGCAGAGCGGCATGCGACTCTGGTACGCACGACCGGACACGACGGAGCCGCGACCGCTCATGGTCATGCTCCACGAGCGCTACGGCCCGGTTGAACAGAGCTGGAACGTCGTCCGCACGATGGCCAGCTACGGCTACGTCGCCTGCCTCTCCGACCTCTTCCACCGCTACGAGGGCGACCGCGGCCCCATCGAACGCTCCGAGGCCCGCTACGACCCTACCGACGAGCAGACCGTGATCGACATCGACGAGTCCATCGCGTTCATGCGCGGCCTGGACTTCGTGGACGGCGACAAGGTCGGTATCGTCGGCTTCTGCTGGAGCGGCCGCACGCCCATGGTGTATTCAGCCGCGGGACGCGACGTCAGCGCGATCGCTGTCTTCCACGGCGGCATCTATCCCCGCGAATACGAGCCCATCTTCGAGGGGATCGAGCGCCTCGACGACGTCCTCCCCCGCGTCACCGCGCCGATCCTCGCCGGCTTCGGCGAGCACGACCAACTCGTGCCCCTAGAGAACGTCGTCCGCTTCCGCCGCGACCTCGAGGCGCAGGGCAAACGCGCGAGGCTCCAGGTCCTCAGCGGCACCGGCCACGGCTGGTTCAACGTCACGCGCCCGAAGGACTACGACGAGGCGGCGAGCAACCGGTCGTGGGACATGCTCGACGCATTCGTCGCCGAGGCCTTCGCCGGAACGCTCGGCGCCGGCCCGAACGTCGAGTTCAACGCCGACGCCTCGATCTCGTTCGACTTCTCGGTCTAGCCCGGAATGGGACGGCTATCGCCTTAAACAGGAACGCCCTCCCGTGTGGAGGGCGTTCCGTTGCCCTTCTTATCTCGGGGCCACCTTGGCCCGCACGCCCGCCGCGAGCTCTGCGCTCTCGGATACGGAGGTGCCCTCCGGGTCCTCCCACGCTAGCTGCCCGCCGAGGCCGTGCTCGATGTTCCACGTGACGACGTCGAAGCACTTGCCCGTCACCTCGGTCGACGCGTCCTGCTTCGCGAGGAAGACCGCCAACGGCACCATATGGTCGGCCCGCAGCGGCAGCGCCGCGTTCGGGTTCCCCATGCCCAACTCCCGGCGAGCGATGTTCTGCTCGTCGAATCCAGTCGTGCGCGTGTGGCCCGGGATCATCACGTTTACCGCCACGTTGTCGGCGCGGATCTCGTCCGCTAGGTAGAACATCATCGTGAGCAGCGCGCTCTTCGTCGACTGGTACGGCATCTCCCGGCTGTTGGGACGGAGCGCCTTGTACGCCCCGCCGTACGAGTGGTGCAGCGCGCCGCTGCTGATGATGGAGATGATGCTGCCGGAGCGTTGCTGGATCATCGGCCGGATGAAGCGCCGCGTCACCTTGAGCGCGCCGAACACGTTGACCGCGAACGCCCGCTCCCAGTCCTCGTCGCTCGTCTCCAGCGTCGTGATGCGCCCCGTCGGCGGGTAGAGGATGCGCTGCCGCATCGCCGCGTCGTTGATCACCACGTCGCACGTCCCCCACTTCGCCATCGTCTCCTCGTACGCCGCGTCGATCTGCGCGCCGTTCGCCACGTCTACCGTCGCAACGATGACGTCGTCCGGACGGGCGCGCAGGCTGTTCACGTACTCGGTGTCCTTGTCGCTGGAGTAGCCCGAGGGCTCCCACGACAGGTCCATCGCCACAACCTTCGCCCCTTCCGCCAGGAACTGCTGGGTGAACGCGCGGCCCATGCCTCGCGCCGCGCCCGTTATCGCCACTACCTTGCCTTCCAGTTCTGTCATCTCTCGCTCCTCTGATGCCGCCCCGGACGCGCCGCCGGGCGGAGGATGCGCCAATCATACCCCGTCGAACGACGGGACGCTCTCCCCGCGTGTCCGCTATGGTGTGTGCGGGCGCACTACCCGCAGGCGGCTATCGTGAAGATACTCGGGAAACGCATCGGGCCCGGAAACGGAACGGCGGAGGACGTCGCCCGGTTCCTGCGAGGGCCGGACCGCCGCAGGCGCGAGTTCATGCAGGCCGCCAGGGTCTTCCGCGAGATGATCGGCGGCTTCCGCGCGCTCCACTTCGTCGGCCCGTGCGTCACCGTGTTCGGCTCAGCCCGCACCCCAGAGGACAGTCCCCACTACCGCATGGGCGTGGAGGTCGGCGGCGCGCTCGCCGAGGCCGGGTTCACCGTCATGACCGGCGGCGGGCCGGGCATCATGGAGGCGGCGAGCCGGGGCGCGAAGGAGGCCGGCGGGCGCACGGTCGGCTGCACCATCCGCATCGACATGGAAGAGGACGCCAACCCGTACCTGGACACCTGCAAGGAGTTCAACTACTTCTTCGTCCGCAAGGTCATGCTCGTCAAGTACTCCTACGGCTTCATCGTCATGCCGGGCGGCTACGGCACCCTGGACGAGGTGTTCGAGACCGCAACGCTCGTGCAGACCGGCAAGATCGAGGACTTCCCCATCGTCCTCATGGGCGCGGACTTCTGGAAGCCGATGCTCGACTTCATGGAGCACACCCTCGTCGCCCAGGGGATGATCGACGCCGGGGACTTCGCCGCCGTCACCGTCACCGACGACGCCCACGAGGCCGCCGCGCTCATCCGCGACGCCGCGATACGACGACACGGCCCGCGCTTCACCGGCGCGCTCCACCGCAACCGCCTGCTGTTCGAGTAGCAGCCGGACGCCTGCTTACGCGGGCAGGTAGCTCGGGAAGCCGTACAGCGCGACGCAGTTGTCGTGCACGATCTTCCGCATGTCCTCCTGCGCCTCGGGGCCCGCGAAATCGCGCTCGATGTACTCGCGGGATTTCGGCCACGTTGATGCCGCGTGCGGGTAATCGGACGACCACATCACGCGGTCCACGCCGATGTCTCCGCGGTACCGGACCCCCAACTCGTCGTCGATGTAGGTGACGTACACCTGGCGCGCGAAGTACTCCGTCGGCTTCATGCTGAGCGGCGTCGAGAAGCCGCCGCGCCTGCTGGAGCCGCGCCCCACCGTGTTGTCCACGCGGCCGAGCCAGTAGGGCACCCAGCCGAGGCCATACTCGGCGGAGATGACCTGGAGCGTGGGGAACCGCTCCAGCACACCGGAGGCGATGATGACCGCGAGCGACTTCTGCACCTCGTGCGCCGCGATGATCGGCCGCAACACCCGGTTCTCCCGCCCGAACTCGTACCGGGGCCGCTCCATACCCGTCGGCGGGTGGAGGCTGACGGGTATCCCCAGCTCCTGCGCCTTGCTCCAGAAGACGTCGTACGTGTCCAGGTGATACGGCTGGTCCTCGGGCGGCGACGCCCAGATCATCGCGCCGCTCAGCCCCATCTTCGCGCAGCGTTCGAGCTCCTGAGCGCCGAGGTTCGGGTCGTACAGCGAGATCAGCGCCAGCCCCTTGAGCCGGTCGGGCGCGTAGCTGCAGTACTCGGCCAGCCAGTCGTTGTAGACGCGGAAGCACTCGCGTTGCAGCGCCGAGTCCAGCAGCCAGAAGAGCCGGAAGCCGAGCGTCGTGTACAGCACCTCCGCGGCGACGCCGTCGACGGCCATGTCCTTCAACCGCTCTGCCGGGTCCCACCCGCCGGGGCGCGCGTCGGCGTACCCGCCGGTCTTCATGAACTCGACCTTCTCGTCCTCGGTGCGGCTCTTGCCTCCCGCCACCCCGACGGCGAGGTCGTGGGGCTGGTATCCCTCGTAGACCCACCATGCCCCCGGAACGCCGTTGTACTCGTCCTCAACGTGCGGCGCGCGGCCCCGGAACTTCGCGTCCATCCGCGTTTCCCACAGGTCCAGCGGCTCGCTCATGTGCGAGTCCGACGATATGTACCACGCATCCGTCATCGGCTTCCTCCCCGCTCCTTTTGAACGCACTATCTCCCCGCCTGCGCTCTCCGTCAATCCGGGCAGGTCTGCGCGCAGGTGTATACTGGCCTTCGGAGGCTCGTTCTGATGGCGACTCACTCGGAACAGGGAAAGCCGCGAAGGTCGCTTGCATCGCACGTCTTACGCCCTTTCGGTTCATGGCTCACAGAGTTGCGGCGGATAGTACGTCTTCGTCAGCAGTCCGGCGCTGTTGAGATACAGGCACGCAGAACGGAAGCAGCACACCCGGAGAACGATGCCCCGGCAGATGCTCTCCGGTTCACGCGTGAGGCCTACCACGCCCGCATAGAGACGCTGCGCGGGCACGCCGCCTCGGATGAGATTGAGGTGCAGCCCGCCTCCGAACAGGATTTCTGGGCGTTCGTCGAGTCGCTTTCCTCAGCCCCGAGGGCGGAGGTAGTGCTGATGGACAACGGCAACTTCCGCGCCGTCTGGGAAGATGCGGAGCAGAGCCGCCTTGCCATCCAGTTCATGGGAGCCCAGCGCGGCGAGTACGTGATCTTCAAACGCCGCGCTGAGGCATCGGAGGTCTCCCGCGTCGCAGGCATAGATACGCTCGACGGCATAAAGCGCCAGATACGATCCTTTGACCTGATGCCCACGACGAGTGCATGAACCGCGGCGATCTCCCCAACAACGCCCACGTCGTTCGCTATGCAAGACCCACCACCGTCCGCGAAGATGGGCGTGTAGACGGCTCTGCGTTTCGCCTTCGCTTGGGCGACACGGGCCTCTCCGTCAACTGGCTTGAGTGTTTCAGCGAACTCCCGATTGCCGGGCAACTCGGCGAGGTGAGGCGGTTGTCTCGCATTGACATGCGTCCCAGCGGACGCCTCGCCGAGTTGAACGTCGGCGCTACGCATTTGCACGTCCGGGCGCAACTCGCTTCCATCCGCTTCGTCCATGCGCCTCTGCCGGAGGAAGGCACACATGAAGCCGACCCATCCCACAGCGAAATCATCGGGCTGCCCCTTGGAGATTCCCTCGAAGCGGCCTTGATAGGCGACATGATTGCCGAATGCGTCAGCGCCGTTCACCCAGCCGTCTCCTAGCCGTGCTACCACATTGGAATGCCCCTTTGCATCTGGCGCTCCGTTGGTTGACAATCCACCCTGACTGTAGGAAAACGCCAACTGTCCCCGGAATGGGAGCGCCCTCGTACGAACGAGGCGCGGCACAGGAGGACTGCAATGGTCTCGATCATCAGTTCACGCGGCGACCGGTCGCTTCGCAGCCTGGTGAACCTCGACGAGGGGCTCATCGCCAGGGAGATCTACGTCAACGAGGGCATCTACCAGCAGGAGCTGGAGCAGATATTCGCCCGCGCGTGGCTCTTCCTCGGCCACGAGAGCCAGGTCCCCAACCCCGGCGATTTCGTGGTCTCCCGCATGGGTGAGGAGGAGATACTCATCACCCGCGACAGGAAGAACGTCATCCACGCGTTCCTCAACACCTGCCGCCACCGCGGTATGAGGGTCTGCCGCTATGACGACGGCAACACGCTCGTCTTCACCTGCCCGTTCCACGGCTGGTCCTACGACACCGACGGCAGGCTCGTCGGCGTCCCGCACCACAAGCAGGCCTACCACGAGGAGTTGGACAAGAGCTCGTGGGGACTGCACGAGGTCGCCCAGCTCTCCAACTACTACGGCTCGCTCTGGGCGACGTGGGACCGCAAGGCCCCCTCGTTCGAGGACTACCTCGGCGTCTACGCCACCACCATCAAGTGGTGTTTCGAGAGCTCCGGCGGCGAGGACAACGGCGTCGAGCTCTTCAACCCCGCCACCAAGTGGCGCATCCCCACCAACTGGAAGTTCCCCGGCTTCTCGTTCGACGGCGACAGCGCCCATGGCGCGATGACGCACCGCTCCGTCAACGTCGCCGCCATCGGGCCGCAGGGCGACCTGCAGGGCGGCAGCCGCAGCGGCATGCGGGCCCCCTTCCCCTCCACCTCCTACGAGATGCAGTTGCCGGAGCTCGGCCACGGTGGCCACAACTACATGTTCGAGCAGCCCGGCACGGCGGAGTACATGGACACCTGGCAGACCGAGCCGCCCGAGGTGGACGCCTACTACCGCGAGCAGCGGGAGAAGAAGCAGGCCCGCTACAAGGACACCTACATGCACGCCGGCAACGGCGGCACCGCCCTCGTGTGGCCCAACGTCAACATCCAGCCGCACCGCATCCTCATCTGGCATCCCCACGGCGTCGGGGTCACGGAGTCCTGGCGGCAGTACCCGGTCGACAGGGACGCGCCCAAGATCGTCAAGGACGCCCAGCGCCGCTACATGATGCGCTACGGCGGGCCCACCGGCCTCACCGAGTCCGACGACATGGAGAACTGGAACTACGCGTTCCCCGCCAGCCTCGGCACCATCGCCCAGCGCCTCCCCTACAACTTCCAGATGGGCCTCGGCCACGACTTCAAGGACGACCGCTTCCCCGGCATGACGTTCACCTACCGCATCGCCGAGGCGAACCAGCGAGCGCGCCTGCGCCGCTGGATCGAGTTCATGGAAGCCGGAAGCTGGGACGACATCTACCCCGTCCACCCGCAGAAGAACACGGAGCGCTGACCCACAGAAGCATAGGGGAGACACCGTGTACTCAGCCTCATCCAACAACCGGCTCGTCGGGTTCGGCTTCATCGCGCTTGGCGTGCTCTTCCTGCTGCCGCTCGTCAGCAGCTTCGAGTTCTCCTTCAACGACTGGTGGCCGCTCTTCCTCATCCTCTTCGGCGTTGGCAGCATCTCCAAGGGCAGCACCAGCGGCGGCCTCATCGTCATCGCCATCGGGACGGTATTCCTGCTGAGCAACCTGGACGTCTTCAACGTCAGTTTCTGGCTGCTCTGGCCCGTCGCCCTCATCGTCATCGGCGTTGCCATCCTGCGCGGCCACTCCCGCTCCCGCAGCGCCGCGAGTGACGCGGGTCCGGCCGGCGACGACCTCGAAGTCTCGGCCGTCTTCTCCGGCAGTAACCAGCGCATCGACAGCCAGGACTTCAACGGCGGCAACATATCCGTCACCTTCGGCGGCGCGGAGATAGACCTGCGCGGCGCGGCCATGGACGGGAACGCGGCCACCATCAACGTCAACGCGGTATTCGGCGGCGTCAAGCTCCAGGTGCCCCCGGACTGGGCCGTCAACGTCCGCGCAGATTCCACCTTCGGGGGCATCGAGAAGAAGCGCCCCGACCCCGCGGAGCCGAAAGCCACGCTCACCGTCACCGGCTCGTGCCTCTTCGGCGGCATCGAGATCACGTCCTGACCCGGACAGGAGGAACACCATGACAACCGGACGCCCGGACCAGAAGGCCGAAGAGCTCATCAACGTCAACAACACCGTCATCCTCACCAACCTCCCGGTGGGGCAGCAGATGAAGCTGCGCGACGGCTCCGTCGCCGAGGTCACCGCGAACCCGCGGGACGGCGGCTGGGTGCGTGCCCGCTTCGTCGAGTCGACCAACAACCCCGCCCTTGTCGGCAACGAGGAGATGGTCTTCGCCACCGACGTCGTCGGCCTCCTCGAGAGCGACACCACGCCGTTCGCGCCTGAAGACACCGGCCCCGAGCGCTCCGCCGGCCTCGCGCGCCCCGTCACCATCACGACGCCGGAGCAGACCCTCGAACGCCTCCTCTTCGAGCGCGAGATCGAGCGATTCCTCTACCGCGAGGCCGAGCTCCTCGACGACCGCCGCTTCAACGACTGGATAGAGCTCGTTGCCGAGGACATCCACTACCACATGCCCGTCCGCCGCAACGTCAAGTTCGGCCAGCAGCACCGTGAGAACTCCGACCCCGACGCCGAGATATCGTGGTTCGACGAGGGCAAGCGCACGCTCGCGGGCCGCGTCCGCCAGATCAACACCGGCCTCCACTGGGCGGAGGAGCCGTTCTCCCGCGTCCGCCACGTCATCAGCAACATCCAGGTCGGCGAACTGCAGGGCGACGAGGTGCCTGTCCGCAGCAACTTCTTCGTCTGGTCCAACCGGCTGCACGACGAGGTCAACGTCTTCGTCGGCACGCGCCACGACGTGCTCCGCCGCGACCCGGACACCGGCTGGAAGATCGCGCGCCGCCTCATCCTCCTGGACCAGAACGTCCTCCTCTCCAAGGTCATCAGCACGCTCTTCTAGGAGCCTCATCCGTCATTAGGAGCCTCTATCGCCATTCCCGCCCCATTCCGTCGTTCCTGCGGAGGCAGGAACCTCGCCCCCTCTGGAGGGACAGAATCCATGCCCGTCCTCCGCCTCAACCAACCCCATACCGGCCATCCCCGGGAGTAACGCCCATGGCACTCACGGCGGAATGGCGCTCCTTCGGCGAGTTCGACGTCGTCCTCGTGCTGAACGAGGACGGCTCCGTCCGCGAGGCGATGACCGCGGCCCCCGCCATCCTCAACGACTTCCTCACGACCATGGACGGCCTGCGCTCCTGGCGCAGCGACCACGCCATCGAGGGCGAGAAGCGCCGTCCTGAGCCATGGGGCGCGCTCGTCATCTCCCGCGCCGAGACCGGCGAGATCATCGACATGGACCCGGAGCGCTTCTGGACCGGCGTCCACATCTGGTTCCGCTCCCGCGGCGTCGACTACGACACCCCGATAGCCTCCGGCGCCTAACCCCGTTACTGCAGCACTCACCCGTCCTTCCTGCATCGCCCGCGATGTCGCATGAGCACAATTTGAGCACGCTCTGAGCGGTACACTGCGTGTTCCGAGCGCGTATGAGCGCCGGACGACGCGAGCTTGTCCGAGTGCGGGACGCCACTTCACTCCTGGCAGCGGTCTGACAACGAAAAAATGTGGCTCATTTCTGCTCATTCGTGCTCATTTCTCTCCTGAGGTCACCGAGCAAGGCGAGCGGGGCAGGCGACCGCAAGGCGATGGAGACAGCGTACGCAAATGATGGGGCGACCGCGTAAGGGGCTGGTGTCACAGGGGTAGGCCGACATCAGTGTGTAGAATCAATCGGTAGGCTACAATCCTCCCCGGCCGACTGAGGCATAACTTTGCCACCATATACCGCGAGGAGAGACGCTCTTGGTGGGATGAGGCAACATTCGTGAACGATAACCTGCGAAATACTGGCATTATTGTTATCCAATCCTTTACCATTTTTGTAGCCCTATCGACTCTCCTTGGGAGGATGTATTTCCTGACTTATTACGAGGCCCTTGGCATACCACATTCAGAGATACGCTTAGGCGCCATAGATTACTCGATAGTCTCACCGGACGTAACAGTCTTTGGTATAGGTATCTCCTTGCTATTTGTGTTCCATTTATGGACTCATAATACGCCAGTTATCCCTTCGTTGAATCGTTGGTTTGATTATAGTATTAGTCAACTGTCCTGGGTGATAAGCGGTCTGCTTATTGGCTCTTTTTTCTTTGTGGTAGAACGAGGTTCGTCTTGGACCTCAGGGTTTCCAGGTTTCTTCGGAGCCTGGCTGCTCTTGCCTTTTGTTCTTTTCTTCGTAGGGTCAAGAGAATTCGCTAACTACACCGAGTACATGAATACAAGCAGCAAGATTGGGCAAGCAATTTACCGTGCATCTACAGTTTTGGGCGCTTTCTTACGGGTCTTTCTGATAGTATTGCTCGCAGTATATTGCTTCATTTCCGGTCCTTTGTTTGGACAACTAGACGCGCGAATGACTTTGCAGTCATCCCCAGAAGTCGTCGTGAACCTAACGTCGCCCCCCATAGACAGCCAGCCAGAGACAAACTATGGTCAAGCAAATCAGTGCTTCGAAGATCCCGACTACTATATGTTCAGAGTGGTGCTGACTACTCAAAGCTTCGTCTATTTGCAGTCAGTTGATTCGGATTCTTCTTCTGGCAAACCGTCTCTACATGCAATCCCTGTTGACACAATATGTAGGATTGTGTTCCTCCCTAGGAACGATTGACTCAAGGCTTTACGCGACACCATCCGATAGTCAGATATGTGACATCTGCCCGTTGTGTGGACGAATCATTCGTCACTACCCTGTTTCCAGTGGCCCAACGTTGCCCGTGCATACGCGGGGGCTTGGCAACCGAACCACGGAGGAGGGAAGGCAAGATGCAGAAGCCTCTCAGCGGTGTTGTGAGGAAGGACAGCGGTCTCAGTCACCGGCAGGCGGTGGCGCTCCCCTATATCGCGTCAGAGCCGACGCTGGCACAAGGAGCGAGCGCGGCACAAATCGCAAGGAGCACACTGACGCGGTGGATGCGGGAGCCCGCGTTCCGTGCGGAGCTGGAACACATCCGCAACAACATGGCGGAACTCGCATTCGCGGAACTGGAGGGGCTCACGCTGAAGAGCGTCATCCGCCTGGCGCAACTGCTCGAGAGTGAGAACGAGAACATCGCGCACCGCGCGCTGAAGACCGCAGTCGCCACAACACTCACTATCCGGGAGCAGCGGGACATCCGGAACAGGATCGAGGTCATCGAGAACGCTCAGCGGATGATGAGGGACCAGCGATGAGGAACCCTCTGAGATCCCTCGAACGCTACTACACCTGCCTCGCGGCACAGACGAAACTCAAACCCATCGCCGAGGACTACGTCGACCGCTGGATGGACGCCGTCGAGCGCGGCGGCTACCCGCCGGACATCGCGGAGCTATTCGAGGCCGCTGGTGCTGCCCACGTCCCCGTCCTCAGCCCGGTCCCCATCCAGGCCTACCTCCGCCAGTGCTTCAGAACCGGTCGCATTCCGGACGAGGCCCGCATCGTTCAGGCCATAGCCCACGCCTACGCGGAGGGCGATCTGATGAGGATGGGCGAGACCTGCCGCTGCCCCGCCCGCCGTCCGCTCTTCGAGCGCCCCGAACGCACCGGCTTCACCGGGGACTAGGATTGAGAACGAAGTACCACGTCGTTCCTGCGGAGGCCCGCGCTTTAGCGCGCAACCTCGCAGCCCTATACCCGCCCGTCGTTCCTGCGGAGGCCCGCGCTTTAGCGCGCAACCTCGCAGCCTTGGGGTGAGGAGTGGGCTTTCTCCCTCTCCCGATGGCGGGAGAGGGTTAGGGTGAGGGTCGGTGCGGTGCTGCATTGTCATTCCGAGCGGAGCGCAGCGGAGTCGAGGAATCTCTCCGGGGCACACATGGTCCCGAGAGATGTTTCGACTTCGCCTCCGGCTCCGCTCAACATGACAGTCCCCCAGGGAGACGAGGTTCCTGCTTCCGCAGGAATGGCCCAGGGCCTTGTCAGGCCGTGTAAGGGAATGAAAATGGGGAAGCGCCGACTCTCTCTGGCGAGCGTCTTGGGTACGCCGACGTTCCCCGAGAGGATGTTGCGCGCTGAAGCGCGGACTCCGCCTCCGGCTGCGCTCAACATGACAGGCAGGGGGCGAGGTTCCTGCCTCCGCAGGAACG
>DAOUHP010000120.1:0-52164 GCA_034428575.1 Dehalococcoidia bacterium
GTCGTCGGCGGCATCGGCGCTCAGGTACAACTCGTTCTTCCCGAGCGCCCCAAGGTCGAGTTCGTTGCCGTCCGCATCGACGTAAGCGCCGAATCCGTCCCCGTACGCGGCGTCGAGTCCCTGCACCTGCAGCCGCGGCACGTTGCGCTCCGACGCAAGCGATATGGCGGGCGTCGACCGGCTGATCAACGGCATGACACCGTCGACAGGAGCATCGGCAAGCGCCTCACGAACGGCGTCCGCAGTCTCCGCGGGGATGAACGCCCGTACGCCGGACGCGTCCCGTTCCTCGGAGAAGACGGTCTCGTCGAGATGGCCCAGCTGCTTGACCACCAGCACGCGCACCGAGTGCGCGAGCGTGTCACCGGTGGCGAAGGAGGCGGAGAAGAGGAGCGTCGCCAGCATGAGGCCGGCGACGATGAGCACGGTCTGCGCTCGACGGCGCGGGATGTTGCGGACCGCCATCTTCAATACGACCGGGTTACGCAGCACGAAGAAGGCTGTCACGGCAGCGGCGACGAGGAACACGACCGTGAGTGCGGCGGTCAGCGTGCCGATGGGTATGCCGAAGAGCGTCTCCACCGCTAGTTGGCCTTGCCGTCAGCGGAGAGCATCTCGTCGCTCTCGATGTGGCCGTCCCGCATCCGCACCATGCGTCCAGCGCGGGAGCCGACCACAGAGTCGTGGGTAACGAGGACGAACGTCTGCTCGCGTTCCTTGTTGAGGCGGCAGAGCAGGTCCATGATGTGCGTTCCGGTCTCGCTGTCCAAGGCGCCGGTCGGCTCGTCCGCCCAGACGATGGCGGGGTCGTTCACGAGCGCCCGCGCTATCGTCACGCGCTGCTGCTGGCCGCCCGACATCTCCGCCGGGCGCTTGTTCGCCTGGTCCGCGAGCTCCACCATCTCCAGCACTTCCATGGCGCGAGCGCGGGCTTTCGCCTGGCCGTGCCCCGCAAGCAACAGCGGCAGTTCCACGTTTTCCGCGCCGGTGAGCACCGGCAGGAGGTTGTAGGCCTGGAACACGAACCCCATGCTTCCGGCACGGAACCGCGTGCGTTCCCTGTCCGACATCTCGTGCACGGAGGCGCCGTCGATGACGACCTCGCCACTCGTGACGTCGTCTATGCCGGAGAAGGTGTTGAGGAGGGTGGTCTTGCCGGAGCCGGAGGGTCCCATCACCGCGACCATCTGTCCCCTGCCGATGGAGAGGTCTATCCCCTGCAGAGCGTGTACCTCGATCTCGCCCGCCCGATAGGTCTTCACCACGCCCCGAGCCTCTATGATGTTCGTCACCCGGTCCCTCCTGTGTCAGATACGACGCCCGGCCCGCCGAAGGGATGGGCCTGTATCATGATGGCCAAATGCCGCATGTGTATCATCGCATCTCCAACGGGCGCTGACAACAGACACGAGGCGACCTGCCGACTGCCAGATCTCCGGGCAGTATGGACCGCGGCCTGGCGCCGCGGCCGCGGCGGCGGCCCGATAACGATGGTCTCTCGGCGGGCGCGCGCCGAACGTGACGCCTAGCGCCTTCTCCTCCGCCGCGTGGGGCGACCGCCCCGGCGAGGCGCTTGGGGCTCCGGTGCGGTCCCAGGGTCGGCGCTGCTCTCTTCCGCGGAAGCAGGCTCCTCACGCGCCGATCCACGGGCCCGGTGCGCAGCGGACATAGCCCGCAGCAGTGCTTCGGAAACGACCTCCACGTACCGCTTATCCCTCGACGCGAGCACGTAGACCGGTCCACGCTGCGTCGTGATGCGTATGCCATACCGGGGACGCTTGCGTGACAGGTTCAGTGAGCCCGACAGCACCGCCACGGCTCCAATCATGAGCGTGATCATGTGCTGGAGCACGAACCCAACTGCCACGATAACCAACCCGATGAACAGGGTCCCCATCCCGGGCCAGCGGACGCCCTTGTCCTCAACGCGGTCCACGCTCTGGATGTTGCGCGTGGCGTAGGTGTGCTCGCCGAACACCGAGCGATGCGCGGAGATGCGAACGCCGTTCGCGTCCATGTGGAAGACGTCTGTGGCCATCACTCTTCCCCTCACCGGCCGCCGCTCGGCGGCGGCATCCTCTCCTCAGGGAGAGAGATTCGCGTAACCCCATCCGATACGCCGCCGCAGTACCCTCACCCTGCCCTCTCCCCTTGTAGGGAGAGGGGATCAGCAGCTACCGCTGCAGGAGCGCGTATTCGAGGCTGTCAGAGAGCGCCTGCCACGACGCCTCGATGATATTCGTCGACGCTCCGACCGTCGCCCAGGCCTGCTCTCCATTCGTCGATTCGACGAGTACCCGCACCACCGCGCCGGTGCCGCCCGGCCCTTGCGAGACGACGCGCACCTTGTAGTCCGTCAGTTCCACATTCTTGAGGTGGGGATAGAAGTCCAGCAGCGCCTTGCGTATCGCCTGGTCGAGCGCGTTGACCGGACCGTTGCCCTCCGCAACGGTGTGCCGCGCTTCGCCGTTCACGGAGAGCTTCACCATCGCCTCGCAGAGCGAGTCATCGTCGACCCGGCTCCCCGGCCGGCGGCGCTTCTCCATGACGACCATGAAGTCGACGAGTTCGAACGGTGGCTGGTAGCCGGGCTGGGTGCGCTCCACGAGCAGCCGGAAGGAGCCCTCCGCGCCCTCGTACTGGAATCCCTCGTTCTCGCGCTCCTTCACGAGTTGCAGCAGCGCGCTCAACCGCTTGCCGGAGACGTCCGTGGTCAGCCCCGCCTCCTGCAGTTTGACCGCGATGTTGCTGCGTCCCGCGAGCTCCGAGACGACGATGTGTTTCGCGTTGCCGACGACCTCCGGCTTGATGTGCTGGTAGCTGTCCTCGACCTTGGTGACGGCCGAGACGTGCAGCCCGCCCTTGTGCGCGAACGCGCTTTCGCCGACATACGGCTGGTAGCGGCTGCGCGGCATGTTCGCGAGTTCCGCCGTGAAGCGGTGCACCTCCGTGAGGTGACTCATCTGCTCCTCGCTGATGACGTCCATGCCCAGTTTGAGCTGGAGGTTGGGGATCACGGAGAGGAGGTTGGCATTGCCGCACCGCTCGCCGTAACCGTTTATGGTGCCCTGTACCTGCGTCGCGCCCGCTTGCACCGCCGCGATGGTGTTCGCCACTGCAACGTCGGCGTCGTTGTGACAGTGGATGCCGACGCCGCAGTCCACGGCCTTCGCCACCGCGCTCACTGTCGCGAACACGTCAACGGGCAGCGTGCCGCCGTTCGTGTCGCAGAGCACGACGTACTCGGCTCCGGCCTCCGCGGCGGCGCGGATGCACTGCAGCGAGTACTCCGGGTTCGCGACGTAGCCGTCAAAGAAGTGCTCCGCGTCGAAGAAGACGCGCTTCCCCTGCTCGCGCAGGTACGCAACCGAGTCCCGGATCATAGCGAGGTTCTCTTCGAGTGGCACCTCGAGCACCTCGGCAACCTGCATCTCCGACGCCTTGCCGACGAGCGTGACCACCGGCGCGCCGCTGTCGAGCAGCGCCTGGATGTTCGCATCGTCCTGCACGGCGGAGTTGGCGCGGCGGGTGCTCCCGAACGCGGTGAGCCTGGCGTGGGTGAGATTGAGGCTCTTCGCCTCCCGGAAGAACTCCTCGTCCTTGGGGTTGGAGCCCGGCCAGCCGCCCTCGATGAAGTGGACGCCGAGCTGGTCCAGCCGCTCGGCGATGCGCAGCTTGTCATGCACGGAGAGGCTGACCCCCTCCATCTGCGAACCGTCGCGCAGTGTCGTGTCGTACAGCGTTACGCTCGCCATGAGCCCGCTCCTTCCGTGCCTCCCTGTCCAGCGTCCAACAAAAAAACCCGCCCCTGCCAGGGACGGGCATCACCCGCGGTACCACCCTCGTTCCTCCGCACACGCGGAGGCACTCAGCGGAGCGCCATCACGCTCCCGCCTTCGGTAACGGGCGGCGAACCCGGTCAGGTCTACTCACTCGCTGTGCGAGCCTTCGGCTGACGGCTCGGGAGGGATATTCGACTGGGGCGGCGCACCGGTCTCACACCGTCACCGGTTCGCTCGACCGCCGTGGGCCCGTCTACTCGTCTCCGTCGACGCCGTTACTCGTGAGGATACCACGCCACGCTGGAGCGCGGCCAGTGGCATAGGTAGCCTTTTGACAGCCCGATGGCCCGTTACTATCCTTTGTCATCCACAAATGCAGTAGGCGTGGAGAGTCAGGAGGTTCCCAAATGGCCGAGGAGCACCGGACCGTCGTTGTCACCACGAACCTCTCGATTGAGCCGCGCAGCGACAGGAAGATGTATGCCGCTCACTTGCTGGGTCTGGGGCTGACAGCCTACGGCCGCACCGAAGAGCAGGCCCGCGAGAGCGTGACGCAGTCGTTCAAGCAGTGGGTAAGCCTGTATCGGGACGCAGGGATACTGGAGAAACGCTTGAACGAACTTGGCGTACTGTGGCAGTGGCTCGATGAGTACGACGGGGATGTGCCGGTAGAGCATGTACCCGAGCCCAAGCGCGCTGAATCAGTTGAGAATATTCCGCAATACCATGCCTTCAGTAAGTTCAGACTGGCCGCATAAGAGACAGCCGTGCTTCATTACGATGACCTCTTGGGGATCCTGGCACATGAGGGATTCTTCGAGGTAGCACACGGCAGCTTCGCCTATCAGCAACCCGGAGCAAATCCGTGGTTCATCAGGTGTACACCAGACCCCGACGGGTATGTCGATATCGGCCACGTGCCGTGGAACCTCCAATTGCCTACGCCATACCTGGACATTCGTAGGCGACTGGTCCGACGTCTTGAGTCATGGCCCAAGCCGCCTGATGATTGAATTCTGAGTTGCTTACTCCAGCGGTGGGCGTGCCTCGTGCCAGGATGTGCGCTGCTGGTACGCGTGCCCGATGCGGAAGAGCGTGTTCTCCTGGAACGGACGCCCCGCTATCTGGACGCTGAGCGGCAGACCGCCCTCTGTGAACCCGCAAGGCACCGCCATCGCCGGGACGCCGGAGAGGTTGAACGGGCTGCGGTGCGAGCGGATGCCGAAGAACTGCGCGATAACCGCCTCCTTGGACGTGAGTCCCGTCTCCATGGGGATGGGCGGCGCGCCCCCCGGTTGCGCGGGCGTCACGATGACGTCGTATCTGCCGAGCTCGCGCATGACGTGGCGACGCATCAGGGTACGGAAGCGCAGCAGTTTCGTGTAGACCGCGCCGGGAACGAGACTCGCGGCCATCAGCCTGCGGCGCGTTGCGAAGTCGTAGTCCTGCGCGCGATCGCGCAGCCACTTCCGGTGCGTGTGCGCCGCTTCCACGTCCGACAAGGTGTTGGCGATGAGCCCGCCGCGCTCGAAGAGCGGCAGCGACGCATCTCCCGTGCTCGCGCCCGCGTCCTCCAGCACGCGCATCGCGGCGTCGAGGGCGGCGGCGGCCTCGGCGCTCGCCATACCGTTGTCGATGCTCTCGCGCACGACGCCGATGCGCAGCCCGCGTAAGTCGTCGTTCGGCTCGAACGGGATGATGGGGCGGGTCGACGAGTAGCGGTCCTTCGGGTCGTGGCCTGCGATCGACTGGTGAAGCATCGCCGCGTCGGCAACGGTCTTGGTCATCGGGCCTATCGTGTCCATGAACCACGCCATCGGGAACGCGCCATGCCGGCTGACCGCGCCCCACGTCGGGCGCAGGCCAACGATGCCGCACCAGCCCGCGGGGCCGCGTATGGATCCCGCCGTGTCGCCGCCGAGCGCAGCCGCACAGAGCGACGCTGCGATCGCAACGCCGGAGCCGCTGCTGGACTGTCCCGCCTGCCGCGTCTCGTCCCACGGGTTGTGCGGCACGCCGAACGGGTGCTGCACGTTTCCGCCGAGGGCGTACTCGCTCAGGTTGAGCTTGCCAAGGAGCACCGCGCCGTCGTCTCGGAGCCGACCGACGGCGGTAGCGTCCTCGTCCGCGACGTAGTCCACGATGTTCCCACCGAGCGTCGTCCGCACGCCTTTGGCGTCGAACTGGTCCTTCACCGCGACGGGCAGGCCGTGGAGCGGGCCTCGTATGGCGCCGCGTGACAGTTCGGCTTCCGCCGCGCGCGCGGCCCGCAGCGCACCCTCCTCGTCGAGCGTGATGTAGGCGTTCAGCCGCTCGAACCGTTTCGCCCGGGCGATGAACGCCTCGGTCAACTCGACGGGTGAGAGCTGGCCGCCGGTGATGAGTCCTGAGAGTTCCGTCGCTGAGCGGAGCGTGAGGTCATCGGCCACCGGTGGCCTCCTCAGCCTCCGCGCCCTCGGCGGTGAGCCAGAAGACGGGGATGGGCTCTATCACGTCGGCTTCGGGGTCTTCGAGCGCAGCGGCAGCTTCGTTAATGGCGTTCACACGGTTCGTGATCTCATCGAGGTCGACGTCGTCGAGCGGCGTCATGTCGAGCGCCCGCAGGAGCGAGCGCACCTCGTCGGTCGTCAGGTCGGGCATACGGGAACCTCCGCGCCGCATTCTAGCGTCTGTGGGCGCCGCGTGGCGCATGACCGGAGGGGGCGGATTTTGGTATGCTGACGAGTGGCGTGGAGGGATCGCATAGTGGCCTAGTGCGCCCGCCTGCTAAGCGGGTTGGGGGTGATGAGCTCCCTCGCGGGTTCGAATCCCGCTCCCTCCGCCACCACTGAACGAGCAACACGAGCAGTCATGGGAATGTTCACAGTCAATCTCAGGGTGATTGGGCCCAACGGCCTCACAGAGGACGTCGATGCCCTTGTGGACACGGGTGCGAACCGCACTGCGCTTCCTGCCAGTCTGCTCCGCCGCCTGGGGGTACCCCCTCAGGAAACCAGCATGTTTCGAACGGCTACGGAAGAACCGGTGGAACTGGAAACCGGAGAGACTTTCGTGGAGTTCGAGGGGCGCAGAAAGACTGTGCCTATCGTGTTCAACGCCGATGCCGCTCAGCCGCTCCTCGGCGCGACGATGCTCGAGACCTTCGAACTCTCGGTCGACCCTGTCCAGAAGCGGCTCGTCCGCATCCCCGGCCAGTTGATGTAAGCGCCATGCCGAGTTACTACATCTGGACCGTTGGCTGTCAGATGAACAAGGCCGACTCCGAGCGGATGGGGGCAGGCCTCGAGCAGCTCGGCCTCGAGTCCGCCGACACACCGAAGCAGGCTGACGTCATCGTGCTCAACAGTTGCGTCGTGCGCCAGCAGGCGGAGGACCGCGTCACCGGCATGCTCACGTCGCTCAAGCCGTGGAAACAGCGCTTCCCGGACAAGACTCTCGCGCTCATGGGCTGCATGGTCGGCCCGAAGCAGGACGTCCTCCGCAAGCGCTACCCCTACGTGGACGTCTTCATGCAGCCGCAGCAGTTCGACCCACTCATCGAACTCGTCGGCGACAAGATGGGCATCGATCCGGACGGCTGCGCGGGGCCGTTCGTGCCGGGCCACCCGTCGGTCACGACGCACGTGCCCATCATCCACGGGTGCGACAAGTTCTGCACGTTCTGCATCATCCCCTACCGGCGCGGACGCGAGGTCTCGCGGCCCGTCGAGGAGCTCGTAAACGAGTGCCGCATGCTCGTCGCGCGCGGCGTGCGCGAGGTGACGCTCCTCGGCCAGAACGTCGACTCGTACGGCCACGACCTCCCGGGCGGGCCCGACCTTGCCGACCTGCTGGAGGCCGTCCACGACCGCGTGCCCGAACTGGCCCGCATTCGCTTCCTCACCTCGCACCCCAACGATATGAGCGAGCGCATCGTCGAGGCGGTCGCCGGGCTGCCGCGCGTGATGGAGAACGTCAACCTGCCGTTCCAGGCCGGCAACGACGAGGTGCTCGCGAACATGCGGCGCGGCTACACCAACGCGCAATACCGCGACCTCGTCGCCCGCATCCGCGAGACGGTCCCCGGCGTCGCGATGGTCACCGACCTGATCGTCGGCTTCCCCGGGGAGACCGAAGCACAGTTCGAGGACTCGCTCGACATGGTGCGCGACCTGCGCTTCGACAAGGTCCACGCCGCGATGTACTCGACTCGCCCCAACACGTTCGCCGAGCGCAAGATGACCGACGACGTGCCGCAGGAGGAGAAGCACCGCCGCCTGAAGGCCATCGAGGCCGCGCAGGAAGCCATCCTCTCGGAGATCAACACTTCCTACTTCGGCACGACGCAGGAGGTCCTCGTCGACGGCCACAACAAGGGCCGGTGGCAGGGCCGCACGCGCACCGACAAGCTCGTGTTCTTCGACCACAGTGAGGACGACGGTGTCTCTCTCGGCGACGTGCTGTCCGTCCGCATCACCCGCACGACGCCGTGGTCGCTGCAGGGCAAGGCGCGCATCGCCACTCCTGCATAGATATGAAACTGCACGTTGATAAAGAAGCAGACGCCCTCTACCTCCGATTGGACGACACGCCCATCGTCGAGTCCGAGGAGGTTTCGCCGGGGATCGTGCTTGATTACAGCGCGTCGAATGAAGTTGTGGGTATCGAGATGCTCCACCTCTCGAAGCGTTCCTCTGCCTTGAACCTCTCCGCCTTGGAGTTCGAGTCCGTCTGACGCCCGCACTACGCTGTGACTGTTGTAGAGGGTAGCGTCAGAAACCCCGGGCCGATGTCCTCAGTAGCAATACATACTGTCTGCTCGTGGGGCGAACGACCCCACGTCTTCGCTGCTGCCGGACGACCTCATGAGCGAGGCGCTGAATGCCGAAGGCGAACGGCGTCCACGCCGGCGAGGACGTCGCGCTCGAAGTCTTCCGCGAGACCGACCCTACACTCGAAACGACCCGCCTCGTCGACGACGGCTCGCCCGTCGAGCACGGCATCTACGCCGCGGCGACGTACTGTCCGTCCGCATCACGCGCACGACGCCGTGGTCGTTGCAGGGCAAGGCGCGCATCGCCACGCCTGCGTAGCGGTAGGGACACCTCCACACCGAGTGGTCACGCAAGAGGCGGATGCGCGCCATCCGCGTAAGCGGTATAGTGCATCCGACAAACAAGGAGGGACGCCATGGTAGTAGAGACGAGAACCCAGAATGCGTTGGACCGGTTCGTTTCGAAGACCCGCGAACTCTTCGCCTCGGAGCCCGACCTCGACAAGCGCTGGACGGCGCTCGCGCCCATCCTCGCAGAGCTCCTCGCCGACCCGACGGTGCTCGAGGCATCCAAGTCCTGGCCGGACTGCGTGCCCGCCGACGGCCGCGCCGAGAACCTCATCTTCTACGAGGACCCGGACTACGGCTTCGCGGTCAACGGCCTGACGAAGGGCCAGGCCCGCCAGGGCTCCCGTGCCCGCATCCACGACCACGCCCACATCTACACGCTCTACGGCGTGCTCGACGGCCACGAGCGCATCGAGCGCTACGAACGCCTCGACGACCGTTCGCGCCCGGACTATGCGGAGATCAAACTGAGCGCTGACCAGTTGGTCGGCCCCGGCGAGATCGACCTGGTCAAGCCATACGAGGTCCACACGGAGATCACGGTCGGTGAGCGCACCGTCGCCGTCATCATCCGCAGCGAGAAGTCCGGCGGGTTCAACCAGGGCCGCTACGAGCCGGAGACCAACTACTACTACGAGAGCCTCGGCCCGCGCCAAACGCCGGTCGACATGTTCCCGCAGCAGTAGCGCATCGTCATTCCTGCGAATGCGGGAATCTCTCCCCTGTGTGGGGCGGGGATGCGTCTTCCGTGCGGAGCCGAGTAATCTCTCGGGAAGTGCCTGCGGGCACGAACGTCACCTGAGAGATGCTTCGGCTCCGCTCAGCATGACAGGCCCCTTCATCCCCGCAGCCACGGAACAGGGATGATGCGCCCCCAGGTGCGGCGTACCCTCATCCTGAAGTAGGCTCCCTTCCCGAACAGCGTGCCGGTGACGAGCAGCAACGCGGAATACGACGGCGTGACAAGCGCAACGTACACGACGCGATAGCCCCACGGCCCCGACCAGAGCGAGCCCTCGATACCGATGACGCCGTTCAACAGGAAGTAGCCCAGAGACGCCACCAGCGCGCCGTTGACCGCGAACACCAGCAGGACGACCGGGTAGTGCAGCGCATCCCACGCTTGCCGTGCGCGGGCGTTCATCGAAGGGCCGCGAACAGAGGCGTCATCCAGCGTCCTGCCGCGCCTCGACCCCCGCAAGCGCCTCCACCGCCTTGACGACGGCCTGCGTGCCCTCGTCGCCGCCGCCCATCGCTTCGACCGCGGTGAGGTACTGGCGCGCCAGCCCCGTCACCGCGAGCGGCACGTGCTGCTCCTGTGCAGCCTCCAGTATGAGCCGCAGGTCCTTCTGCTGCAGCTTCACCATGAAGCCGGGCGCGAAGTCGCGCTGCGCCATCCGCGGCCCGAGGTTGGACAGCTGCCACGAGCCCGCCGCGCCGCCTGAAACCGCTTCCACCGTCTTGAGCAGGTCAGCGCCCTGCGACGCCGCGAACACCAACGCCTCGGCCACTGCCGCGCACGTCCCCGCAACGAGGATCTGGTTCACCAGCTTCGTCGTCTGCCCCATGCCGGACGGGCCCATCAGCGTGATACTCTTGCCCATCGCCTCGAATACCGGCAGGCACCGCTCGAACGTCTCAGCCTCCCCACCCACCATGATGGTGAGCGTGGCCTGCTGCGCGCCCCACGAACCGCCGCTGACCGGCGCGTCCAGCATCGCGACGCCGCGCTCCGCCAGCCGCTCCGCGAGCGCTCGCGTCTCGGCGGGCGATATCGTGCTCATGTCGATGAGCACGGACCCCTTACGCATCGCTCCGGCGAGGCCGCCCTCGCCCTCAACGACAGCCAACACGTCCGGCGTGTCCGGCACCATCGTGATGACGACCGACGCGGCCTGCCCGACCTCCGCAATCGTCGAAGCGACCGTGACTCCATCCGCGCGCAACGCCTCCGCTCTCGACGCTGTCCGGTTGTATGCGACGACCTCGAATCCCGCTTTCGCGAGGTTGCGGGCCATGGGCCCGCCCATGATGCCCGTGCCGATGACGCCGACCGTCTCGCGCTCTGCCATCACCGGCCCTCCTCAGCAGAGCGGGCGCCATCGACGTACGCTCTCGCCGCGTTGAGCAGCAGCACGTTCGCGCCGGTGAGGAAGAGTTGCACGCCGCGGTCGCGCCAGTACGCGTAGTCCTCGGGCGTTCGGGCGATAGTGCCCGCCGTCTTCCCCGCCGCGACGATCTTCTCCGTCAGTTGCTCGATCATCTCCAGCACGAGGGGATGCTTCGCCTCGCCCGGAACGCCCAGCGCAACCGAAAGGTCGGACGGACCGAGGAAGACTGCGTCCACGCCGTCCGTGTTGATGATCTCGTCTGCGTTGTCGATCCCATCGCGAGTCTCGATCTGCACCATCACGACGGTTGCCTCGTTCGCCATGTCCGTATAGCCAGGGGTCGTCGCGAAGTCGTTGGCGCGCACACCCGCGAGGCCGCGCCTGCCCACTGGCGGGTATTTCACCGAGTCCACGACGTACCTGGCATCCACGGCGTTGTTCACCATCGGGATCATCACGCCCAGCACGCCCCCGTCCAGGTATTTGGACATCACCTGCTGGGTGTTCTCACCGACACGGGCCATCGCGGCGATCCCCTTTGCCTCCGCCGCCCGCACCATCTCCACCGCATCGCCAGCCGCTATGGGGTTGTGCTCGCCGTCGATCATCACGTAGTCGACACCCGCGACCGCGAGCAGTTCCACCGTCGTCGGCGACTCGATGCTGACGAACACACCCACGAGGGGATCGCCTGCCCGCAACCGTGCTCTGAACGCACCATCGATCATTCTGTCTCTCCTTCTCCGGGCACGTGCGTCCGGCGCGCTGCCCGTATCTGATGCACCACGAAGGCGACACCTCCTGTTGCGACTATGCTCACGTAGCTGATGCTCCTGTCCACCAGGGCCACCGCCAGCGCTGCCTCCACAGCCAACTCCAGCCCCAGCAGGCCCGTCACGCCGGTCTCCACCAACCCCAGCCCGCCCGGTGTGAGAGGCACGGCGGTGAGGAGACCGTTCGCCATCGGCACGAAGAGCACCAGCCCCAGCGCCACCGGCGTCCCGACGGCCATCACGACGCAGAAGAGGCGTCCCGCCTCGCAGAGCCACCCGGCAACCCCCAGGGCGAAGACGAGCGGTATGCGTCCGAAGCTGTCCATCGTGCCGCTGTGGAAGCGGTGGTACATATCACGCAGCCTCTCCGGCAAACGGGGCGCGACCCACCGCCGGGCGAGAATCATCGCCACGAGTCCTACGCCAACCACGACGATCGCTCCCGCAGCGACCGCCACGAGGAGCACCGGCGGGACGATCTGCCCTCCGATGAACAGCGCGCCGACGCCGACCGCAATGAGGACCGCAACGACCACGAGGTCCACGAACCGGTCCGCCATCACCGTGCCCATGCTGCGCGAGAAGCTCGTCCTCGTGTCGCTCGCATACGCGTAGGCCCGGTAGGCGTCGCCCATCCTGAACCAGGTCACCGAGTTCACGAACCAGCCCATGAGAATGACCCGGCCGGCGTAGGCAACCGTGGGCGGCGGCCCACCGCCGTGGCGGTGCGCATTGGCTATCAGTACGCGCCAGCGCGCACCGCGAAAGATGAACGTGCTGTAGTGCGATACGAAGGCTGCTACATACCACCATGGATTCAGCGTAGTGATGTGCTCCCACGTGTCGCTGAAGCCGATGTCCACCTTGTTCGTGAGCAGCGCGATCACGAGCACCAGCGCGACCAGCGGTATCCCCGTCTGCGGCGAGAGGAGCCTGCGCTTCAACGATCGGTTGGCTTTGATGGATGCTGCGACGTCTGCCACGGCCCTAAGCCTCATTCAGCGGGCGCTTAGCCGGAATCCCCGCCTTCCGTGGGTAACGGCCAAGCGTTGATTCTACTTTCTCCACGACGACAACATGACGGTTTTCGAGCCCTACTTCCGCGCCAACTCGTACAACGCCAGCGACGCGCCCGCCCAGCACCGCGGCCGTCTCCGCGTGCGCGGCAGCCTCAGCAGAGCCATCCGCTCCCCGTTGACCGAACAGCATCCCCCCTGCCCTGCAGAAGGGCAGCGTCAGCTCCAGCACCACCGGCCACGGGCCGAGCGCTCGGCAGACCGCGATGTCGAACGATTCGCGCAAGGCGGGGTCGTGGGCAGCATCTTCCGCGCGGGCCTGCAGGACCTGAACGTCCAGCTCCAACTCCGCGGCTGCGCGCTCCAGGTACGAGGTCTTCTTGCGCGTCGCGTCGATGAGCGTCACGCGAAGCGCAGGCTCGGCTATCGACAACACGAGACCGGGGAAGCCGCCGCCCGTCCCCACGTCCACCAAACGCCCCTCACGCAGGTTGGCGTCGCGGAGCAGCGGGAGCAGCGTCAGTGAGTCGAGCACATGGGCCCGAAGCACGTCGGCGAGCGCAGCTTCCGACATCAACGATGCCGACGCGTTGCAGGAGCGCAGCATCTCGACCATGTGCCGAGTCTTCTCCAGCTGCCCGGGAGCAAGCGGCGCACCGACCAGGGCAGCCGCCTCGCTGAACGCATCCCAATCCAACGGCGTGTAGGACACTATCTCTTACGCCGCCTGGAAAGAATGAAGAGCGCAGCGGCGGCCGCTGCCGCTGCAGCAACCATGAGCGAGCGCTGGCGGTAGACCGGAGCGTGGTACAAGCGGTACGAGACCGGGAGCGGCCGTTGGGCCGCCGGTGCGGCAGTGGGAGAAGAAGCGGCCGCGGCATCCGCCAGATGGGTCGCCGCATCGCCGCCGAAGGCCTCTATGTAGCCGCGCACCACACCGTCAGCCGCAGCGCGCAGGAAGGCCTCGCGCTCCTGCGTGGGGAGGTAGCGGTAGGCGCGCCCGTCCAGTTCGCGGGTCAGCATCTCCTTCTCGACGAGGCGATTGAGGACGGTCATGACGGTCTTGTAGTTCGCCCCACCGAGCCTGTCCACCACCTCCTGGACGGAGAGCGAGCGTCCCGCCGACCATGCAACGTCCATCAGCCGCGTTTCCAGCGGCCCCAGCGATGTCACCTGCGTCTTACGTTCCGTCCCTTCCTGCATAGTTCCTGCGCTCACTCGTCAGAATACGCTGCCTACTCAACGTAAGAGTACCGAACGGCAGTGTCAACCGTCCGCGCCCACGGGCTCCGACGACTTGCCCGACGCCACCAGTCCCGCGTGCGATCGCGCTCTGGCGTAAGATTGAGGGACGCTTGTCGAATTTCCGCGGGAGATGCCCGCTCGCAGGGAGAACGACCCGATGCCACTGCTGTACGAAACTGCCCGCAAGGGCGCGTCCATAGCCGACTCCGAGGTCAGCGCCATCGCGGACAAGCTGCGGGGCCAGATCGCCGGAGAAGTGCGGATGGACCACTACAACCGCCTCATGTACGCCACCGACGCCTCCATCTTCCAGATGACGCCCATCGGCGTCGTCGTGCCGCGCACGGCTGACGACGTGGAGGCGACGATACGCATCGCGCGCGAACACGGGGTGCCCGTCACGCCGCGCGGCGGAGGCACGGCGCTCGCCGGGCAGACGACCAACCACACCATCGTCATGGACTTCTCCAAGTACATGCGCAACGTGCTGGAGGTCTCCCCGGAGGAGCGGTGGGCGCGCGTGCAGCCCGGCATCGTCAACAACCACCTCTCGGCAGCCGTGCGTCAGCACGGCCTCATGTACGGACCGGACCCGGTGACCAGCGCGCGCGCCACGGTAGGCGGCGGCATCGGCAACAACTCCTGCGGCCCGCATTCCGTCATCTACGGCAAGACGCTCGACCACATCCTGGAGGTCGACGCCATCCTGTCCGATGGCAGCCGCGTTCACTTCTCGCCCGTCGCCGGCGAGGCGCTGGAGGACAAGCTGTCGCGCAACGACCTCGAAGGCGCGGTCTACCGCGAGACGCGCCGCCTCGCCTGGGAGCACGCAGACGAGATAGCGCAGCGTTTCCCCCGCATCCTGCGCCGCGTCATGGGCTACAACCTCGACGACTTCACCGGGGACGGCCCAATGAACCTGACCCGCGCCGTGGTCGGGTCCGAGGGCACGCTCGTCGCGGTCACGGAGGCGCGCGTCAACCTCGTGCCGCTGCCGCGCTACAAGGGGCTGGGCGTCGTCCATTTCACCGATCTCATCGAGTGCATGGAAGCGTCCGTGCCGCTGCTCGAGCACAGCCCGTCGGCAGTCGAACTCGTCGGTCACATGATCATCGACAACTGCAAGGTGAACCCGGGCTACCGCCGCCTGCTCGACTACTTCATCGGCGATCCCCGCGAACTGCTGTTCGTCGAGTTCTACGGCGACTCGCCGCGCGAGGTGCAGTCGAGGCTCGAGGCGATGAAGGCCGACATGGAACACCGGCGCCTCGGCTACGCCACGATGATCACGAACGACCCCGTAGAGCAGCAGCGCTGGTATGCCCTGCGCGAGGCCGGGCTTGGGCTGGCGATGGCGCTCAAGGGCGACGCCAAGCCGCTGCCCTACGTCGAGGACACCGCCGTCTCGCCGGAGCAGCTGCCCCAGTACGTGCGCCGCTTCGAGGAGATCATCGCGAAGCACGACACCGAGGCCGCCTACTACGGCCACGCGTCCACCGGCTGCTTGCACATACGCCCTGTTGTCAACCTCAAGCAGCACGAAGGTGTCGAGAAGATGGCCTCCATCGCCGAGGAGATCGCAGACCTCGTGCTGGAGTTCGGCGGCAGCCTCACCGGCGAGCACGGCGACGGTATCGTGCGCGGCGTCTTCACCGAGAAGATGTTCGGCTCCGAGCTTTACCAGGCGTTCAAGGAGCTGAAGCAAACGTTCGACCCTGACGGCATCATGAACCCCGGCAAGATCATCGAGACGCCGGGCCTGCGCGAGAACCTGCGCATCGGCCCGGACTACAAGGCCATCGACGTTCCCACGTACCTCGACTTCAGCGAGGACGGCGGCTTCGGGGCGCACGTTGAGATGTGCAACAGCCAGGGCGCGTGCCGCAAGCTGGACGGCGGCATGTGCCCGTCCTTCATGGCGACGCGCGAGGAGGAGCACTCCACACGCGCCCGCGCCACGATGCTCCGCATGATCATCAGCGGCAAGCTCCCCGCCGACGAACTCACCGGCAAGCGCCTCTACGACACCATGGACCTCTGCGTCGAGTGCAAGGCGTGCAAGGCCGAGTGTCCGTCCAACGTGGACATGGCCAAGTTGAAGTCCGAGGTGCTCAGCAAGTACTACGAGAAGCACGGCCTGCCGCTGCGGGCCCGCGCGTTCGGCGAGGTCGCCCGCCTCAGCCGCATCGGGCAGGCCATCGCACCCATCACGAACCTGCTGAGCAGCCTGCCGCCGTCCAGGATGTTCGCGGAGCGGGTGTTCGGCATCGCCCGCGAGCGCCCGCTGCCGAAGTTCGCGCTGCGCCGCTTCTCATCGTGGTTCGCGCGCCGTGATACGCAGGCGCAGAAGGGAACGCGCGGCGACGTCATCTACTTCCACGACACCTTCACCGAGTACCTGACGCCGGAAGTGGGACGCTCCGCCGTCCGCGTGCTGGAGACGCTCGGCTACAACGTGCGCCTGGAGACCCAGCGCGGCTGCTGCGGCAGGCCGCTCATCTCCAAGGGACAGCTCAAGAAGGCGAAGGGCTGGGCGCAGAAGAACGTGGAGGTGCTCGCGCCGCATGCGCAGCGCGGAACGCTCATCGTCGGCACCGAGCCGTCGTGCCTGCTGACGCTCCGGGACGAGTACCCCGAACTCCTGCGCAGCGACCCGTCGAAGTCGGTGGCGAGCCAGGCATTCATGCTGGACGAACTGCTCGTGAAGCTCGCCGCCGAGGAGCCTGAAGCGGTGCGCGCCGCATTCACGGATGGCGGCAAGGCACAGGTGCAGGTGCACGGGCACTGCCATCAGAAGGCGCTCGTGGGCGCGGGGCCGACGCTGGAGGCGCTGCGCCTCGCGGGCTACGAGCCGGAGCTGATAGATTCGGCGTGCTGCGGCATGGCAGGGACGTTCGGGTTCGAGAAGGAGCACTACGAAACGTCCAAGGCGATGGGGTCGCTCAAACTCTTCCCGACGATAGAGGCCGCGGAGAAGCGCGGCTGGCCGGTCGCCGTCTCGGGCATCTCGTGCCGCCAGCAGATAGGGCACTTCACGTCCAAGAAGCCCCGTCACTGGGCGGAGTACCTCGCGGACGCATTGCGGTAGACGGACGCGCTCCGGAAGACGAACGGAACAGGGGAGTCGGCAACCTTCGTCTCCCGCCCGCGCGTGGGCTTCGTCGGGTAGAATCGGCGCATTCCCGACCTTCCGCACGAAGGAGTTGCCCCATGCCTGGCCCGCTCGACGGCATACGCGTCATAGACCTCACCCGCATCCTCGCGGGGCCGTTCTCCACGATGCTGATGGCCGACCTCGGCGCGGACGTCATCAAGGTCGAGCAGCCGGACACAGGCGACCCGGCGCGCGGCAACGGGCCGTTCCTCACGCCGGATGGCGCGGAGACGGACGAGCAGGCGTTCAGCACGTACTTCATGAGCATCAACCGCGGGAAGCGGAGTATCGCTATCGACCTCGCCAACGAGAAGGGGCGCGAGGTGCTGCTGCGGCTCGTCGAGACCGCCGACGTGCTCATCGAGAACTTCCGCCCCGGCTCCATGCAGCGTCTGGGGTTGGACTACGAGGCCGTGCGAGAGCGCAACCCGCGCATCGTCATGTGCTCGGTCTCCGGCTTCGGCCAGACGGGGCCGTACGCCCACCGCGCCGCGCTCGACGTTATCGTTCAGGGCATGGGCGGGATGCTGAGCATCACCGGCGAACCCGGGCGCGGCCCGGTGCGCCCCGGCGCGAGCATCGGCGATATCACCGCCGCGCTCTTCGCCACTATCGCCATCCAGAGCGCGCTGCTGGAGCGCGAGCGCTCCGGCGAGGGGCAGTACATCGACATCGGAATGCTGGACTGCCAGGTCTCCATCATGGAGAACGCGTTCATGCGCTACTTCACGCTCGGCCAGGTGCCCCAGCGCATCGGCACGCGCCATCCGAGCTCGACGCCGTTCCAGGCGTTCAAGACCGCTGACGGCTACGTCGTAGTCGCCATCATGGGCGGCGGGACCGACCAGTGGCCGCTCTTCTGCGCGGCGATAGACCACGTCGAACTGATAGACGACGAGCGCTACACGACCGGCTGGTCGCGCACACAGCACTACGACGAACTCATCCCCATCATCGACGAGGCGATGCTCCAGAAGACGACGGCCGAGTGGGTGGAGATCCTGAACGAGATGGGGGTCCCGGCGGGGCCGGTGCAGGACATCGCGCAAGTGGCGTCCGACCCGCAGGTGAACCACCGGGAGATGTTCGTGGAGATGGAACACCCGGTGCTCGGGCCGGTGCGGTTCACCGGCAACCCCATCAAGATGTCGCGGACGCCCAGCGGCCCTCGCCGTGTGCCCCCTCAGCTCGGCGAGCAAACGATGGAGGTGCTCACCAGCGACCTCGGCATGGCGGATGATGAGGCGGCGGCGCTGCTGAACGAGGGAGTCGTGGCGTGATATTCGGCGCGCTGCTCTCACTCACTTCCGCTTTCTCATTCAGCGTCAACTCCATCCTCATACGCAGGGGCATCGCCGGTGCGGGCGCCACAGCGTCCCAGGGTGCGTTCATCACCGTGCTCCTGGGCGTGCCCTTCGGTCTCATCGCCGTGCTGGTAACCGGCCAGATCCTGCGATTCGGCGAGGTGTCGCCGATGGGCTATCTGCTGCTGTTCGGAGCGGGCCTGGTCCACTTCGTCATCGGCAGGTACTGCAACTACCGGGCGATCGGAGCCATCGGCGCGTCCCGCTCCAGCCCCCTCCAGGCCTTCGCGACGCCGTACAGCATCCTCATGGCCGTCATCCTGCTCGATGAGGTCGTAACGCCCCTGATGCTCGTCGCCATCGGGTTCGTGCTGCTCGCTCCGGCGGTGATGATCGAGCGACACCCCCGCACCCCTGCGCCCGCCGTGCTCTCGAACAGTGGAACTGGAGACGCACCCGCGCAGCGGGCGAAGGCGCTCGAGATACGCCAACTCGAAGGGTATGTCTTCGCTACGCTCGCAGGCGTCGCGTACGGAACGAGTCCGCTCTTCATCCGGGCTGCGCTGGCAGACGCGACCCGCACGGCGGCGATAGGCACGTTCGTCGCGTACGTGGGCGCGGCGGCGGTGCTTCTCGCGACCATGGCACTGCCCGGTCGGCGACAGCTCATGCGCTCCATCAACCTGTACTACATACGGTTGTTCGGCGGCGCGGGGTTCTCGGTATTCTTCGCCCAACTGCTGCGCTTCTTCGCGCTGTCGATGGCAGACGTCGTCGTCGTAGCCCCGCTGCAGCGCATGGTGGGCGTCTTCACAATCATACTCACCTACCTCGTCAACCGCTCCGTGGAGACGATCACCCCGCGCGTGGTCCTCGGGGTGCTGGTCTCCATCTCGGCCTCAGCCCTGCTGGTCTACGCAGCGAACGCGAGCTGAGCAACGGCCGCCCGGGTCCATTGACGGTCATGGCGGACATCCTCCCGCCGCTGTAATCTTGGCGCAGACCCAACCGCTACGCACTGCCCGCGACGCTTCTCCAGCACGGAGGCTCCCATTCCGCCACCGCACGCCCCACCGCAGGACCCCGCCCTCGCGCTGAGCGCCGGCTACGTCATGCCTGAAGACGGGGCCGGGGCCCGGGTGCGCCAGGAGGTGGCGGCGTGATTCTCGGTGCATTGTTCGCGCTCGCTTCCTCGTTCTCGTTCGGTGTCAACTCCATACTCATCCGGAGGGGCATCACGGGCGCGGGAGCGACGGCGGCGCAGGGAGCGTTCATCAGCGTGCTGCTCGGTGTGCCGTTTGGTCTCGCAGCCGTACTCGCAACCGGCCAGCTGTTCAGATTCGGCCAGTTCTCATTGAACGGCTACTTCCTGCTCGCCGCGGCGGGCGTCGTCCATTTCGTCGTCGGGCGCTACTGCTACTACCGGGCGATCGGGGCCATCGGCGCGCCCCGCACCGTGACGATCCAGACCATCACCGTGCCGTACAGCATCCTCACGGCGGTATTCCTCCTCGACGAGCGCCCCACTTTCCTCATGTACGTGGGCATAGCGCTCATCCTCGGCAGCCCGGCGCTGATGATAGAGCGCCGGAGACGTCCCACCTCTCCCACGCCCCCCCACCCCAACCCTCTCCCAGGGAGAGAGGGGATGAGGGCCGCAACCGCAGCCCCTGCGGTCGAACTCCGCATGGTAGAGGGCTACGTCTTCTCCCTTCTCTCCTCGGTTGCCTACGGCACCAGCCCCATCCTGATTCGCGCAGCGATGGAGGGCGCAACGGACGCGGCCGCGGTCGGCACGTTCATCGCCTACATCGGCGCGTCGGCGGTGCTCGTGGCGTCGCTCGTGATTCCGATCCAGCGACACCTCATCGGCACGATCAACCTCCACTACATCCGGCTGTTCGGTAGTGCGGGCCTCAGCGTCTTCATCGCACAACTGCTGCGGTTCTTTGCGCTCTCGCTCGCCGACGTGAGCATCGTCAACCCGCTCATGCGAACCGTTGGCGTGTTCACGCTCATCCTCTCGTACATGGTGAACCGGAGGCTGGAGAACATCACGCCGGGCGTCGTATTGGGTGTGCTGGTGTCGTTCGGAGGATCGGCCCTGCTGGTGTACGCGGCGGCCACGAACTGACGGGTACGCCTACGCCAACCGCAGAGCGGCCTCGTACTGCTCACGCGTGTTGAGGTTCGTGAGCGTAAGCGGGTCGTCCACCGGCACGAGCATGCGCTCGCCGCGGTGGCGCGAGACGACCTCCCGCAGCCCTTGGCGCTCCTCCGTGACGGCGCGCAGCTCGGGCAACAGCGCAGCATCGAATAGAGGCGGATGTCCCGCGTTGCCGTCGAGCGACGGTACGGCGATGGCGGGGCGCAACGCAAGCCACACCTCTCGCAGGCGGGACAGCAGAGCGCCGGAGCGCGGCTGGTCTACCGAGACGATGAGCACGCCCGCAACGTCATCGGGCACAACCGCCAGGCCGGCGGTGATGGAGGTCGTACGTCCCTCCCGGTAGCGCGGGTTCTCGACGATCTGCAGCGGCTCCGGGCCGGTGAGCTCCTGCCGGAGGCGCTCGGCGAGGTGCCCGAGCACGACAACGATGGGCTCGTAGCCTGCCTCCGCAAGGGCGTGCGCCTGGTGCGCCAGCAGCGTCCTGCGTCCCACCCAGGGCAGCAGCGCCTTCATCTCGTGCATCCGGGTCGACTCGCCCGCCGCGAGCAGCACCGCCGCGACGCGAGGTCCGTTCGTGGTCATGGCAGACATCTTACCGCCGCTGGTAATCTTGGCGCAGACCCACCCCCAGGCGCCGACCCGCGGCGTTCCCCGCGACGGAGGTTCCCCATGCCGCTGCCCCACGACCAACTCCACTCACTCGCCCACGCACTGAGCGACGCCGAGCACAACGCTACACCCATCCCGCCGCTCACTGAGCAGGCGCCGGAGATCACGTCCGAGGAGGCATACGCCATAGCAGCGGACATCGTCGTGCACGAGCTCGAGCACGGCCACCGCATCGTCGGTCGGAAGGTAGGCCTCACGAACGAGGCGATGCAAGCCGCGTTCGGCATCGACACGCCCATCCTGGGCGCGGTGTTCGACGACACGACGGTGCGGGACAACGGTCGCATCAAGACGTCGGAGCTCATCCACCCGAAGGTGGAGCCGGAGCTGGCGTTCCGGTTGAAGTCGCCGCTGCGCGGGCCGGGCGTGACGATGGGGGACGTGCTGGCCGCGACCGAGTACGTGTTCCCGGCGCTGGAGATCGTGGATAGCCGCATCGAGGGATGGCGCATCAGGGAACAGGACATCATCGCGGACAACGGCGTGGCGGCGCGGGTGGTGGTCGGGAGCACGCGGCTGCCCCCCGGCGGGCTGAACCTCTCGACGGAAGAGGTCGTCCTCTACCGCAACGGCGAGGAGTTCGAGCGGGCGCGTGCGGCAGCGGTGCTGGGGCACCCGGCACGCTCAGTCGCGTGGTGCGCGAACAAGCTCGCGGAGTTCGGGCAGGGGCTGCGCGCGGGCGAGTTCGTGATGACGGGCACCATCACGACAGCGATGGACGTCCACGCGGGCGACACGGTCCGCGCGGAGTTCGCGACGCTCGGCGGGGTAAGCGTGCGCTTCACGTAGGGGTGGGGATACAGGAGGCGGCGTAGAGCAAACCGCAGCGATGACGCCCTCGTGAAGCCCTGTTCGCGTCGGTGCAGGCCTCACGATTCCCTTGCTCCTCGTCCCCACACTCGCTCAGCCCTCCCGTCACCCTTGCGACATCCGCCCATTGCGCCAACGAACTCCTGCCGCCTACGCTGGTAGCAGCCCGCCCCACGGCCCCTCGGCGGCGGTGGAAGGCGTGAGCAGCGATGAACAGGAATGCGCGGAAATGACCGGAAAAGAACTGCGGATGAGCGGGAATGAGCGGTTTGACCGCTCACCCCGGCCCCCCGACCCACGAGTGGAATTGGCGCCGTGAGCGGAAATGCGCGGTTTTTTCCAAGGAATCGTTCCTCCCTTGCACGGTCAGGATGCTCTAGGCTCGCTCTGGCCGATCGCCGCGGCGACGATGTCCTCGATGAAGGCGGCCTTGGCGCCGGTGTAGGCCTCGCGGTCGTTCCGGTGCTTCGCGGCGAGCTTCCGCTTCAACCGTTCGTAGTCGCGGGCGGCGCCAGGACGGGCGCGGAGGTAGTTGCGGAAGGCGAGGTGCGTCCGGATGCCGGGGTGGCCCAGCGGGAACATGTGGACGTGCGCGACCGTTCGGCCATCGACGGCCTTCTCGAAGTAGAGGCGGCCGGGGATGCCGTTCTCCCCACGGTAGCGGTATCCGAGCGCCGTCATTCGGGGGATGGCTTTGAGGGCATCAGCCGGGTCTCCGGCGACCGGCAGCATGTCCAGGACGGGCTTCGCCGCCAGTCCCGGCACGGAGGTGCTGCCGATGTGGTGCACCTCGACGACCCACGGCCCGCAGGCCTCCCGGATGGCCGCCGACTCGCGCTCGAAGGCCAGGGGCCATTCGGGCCTGTACTCGACTATCTCGACGTGTCCGCCCTGCGTGCCGAGCGGATGCCAGTGGCCGGTGGCGCTCATGCCTCACTCCCAAGAGACCGGGTTGGACGGTGAAGGTACTTCCTCAACAGGTCGCCGTCCACCTTGCCCGACCTGCCCGCCGGTGCTAGTGTCGACGCGCCCCCCCGAGCGAGAGAGGACCGGTCTCGACGGCGCACTCACACTCGACCGGACTCGTTGACCGCAGGGGATACGGGAGGCAACGGAGTGGAGATTCACGAAGCCCTCTTTGCCGTTGGCGTGCTCATCGTCACCGCCAAGCTCCTCGAGGGCGTCTTCAAGCGCCTCGGCCTGAACGCCATATTCGCATACGCCATCGCCGGTGTGGTCCTCGGCCCCGTGACCGGCCTCGTTCACACAGGCACGGAAGTCGAGCTCATCCTCAGCATCGGTATCTTCATGTTCTTCTTCCTCATCGGGATGGAGGAGTTGGACATCTCCGGCTTCCTCGCCGCCGTCCGAGGCCGGATCTTCTTCACCGCCGTGCTTGCCGTGACCCTCTCGATGCTCGTCTCCCTCGCAGTCACGACCGACTACTTCTTCGATCTCCAATTGGACCTCAGCTTCACGGAGGCGCTCGGTCTCGCCGGCGTGCTCTCCCTCTCCAGCCTCGGCGTCGTCGCGAAGGCGCTCGTCGACGAGGGCAGGCTTCGCGAGCCGGTCGGGGTCCAGATATTCACCGCCGTCATCATCGTCGAACTGATCGCCCTCTTCGTCGTGGGCTTTGCCATCAGCGAGCACTTCTCGGCGGGTGAGCACGGCAGCGGCCTGGACGCGATGGGAGTGGCCGTTATCATCGCCGAGATCCTCGGGTTCGCCGTGGTCACGTGGTTCGTGGCCAGCAAGCTGCTGCCACGGGCGCTCGGCCTCCTGCACCGCTTGCTGCACGTGCCGCAGTTCGCCTTCGGCATGCTCCTCGGCGGCCTGTTCCTCGTCGTCGTCGTTGCCGAACAAGTGGGACTGCACGGCTCCCTGGGCGCGCTGCTCTTCGGCGCCGCCCTCTCCTTCCTGCCGTACCAGATGCGGCGCGACATCATGCCCGGCATGCGCGGCGCCGCCGAGGGCTTCTTCGTGCCGTTGTTCTTCGCTTCAGCGGGCCTCCACTTCAGCCTGGACTTCGCCAAGCTGCCCGTGGAGACCATCCTCGTACTGGCCTTCGTCCCTCTGGCAGGCAAGGTTGGCGCGTCCTTCCTCAGCGCCTACGTGACGCGGGTCAACGCCCCCTTCGCCACGGCCGTAGGCCTCACGGCGAAGGGCGTCGCGGAGATCGCGCTTCTCCTGGTCATGCTGCAGAGCGGCGCAATCGGCAAGGACATCTTCTCCCTGCTCGTACTGGTGATGCTGGCCTACATCATGCTCACGCCCATGGGCATCGGTTACGCGCTGCGGCGGATGGCCCGCCCGACACGCGAGCTCTCATTCGACAAGATCCCACCGTCGTTCGAGCGCTTCGTGTTGGACGAAATCAAGGTGCGCGACCTGCTGGACCCCTATCGCGCTCACCCGGAGGCCTCGCAAACGGTCAAGACGTTCGCGGAAGACTGGCTGTTGCAGGACCAGCACGACTACGTGATCGTGGAACACGGGGCGCTGGTCGGCATCGTTTCCCTGAGCATGCTGCGCTACCTGCCCCACGCCGAGTGGGACCACACGCCGCTCACCCAGATGCTGCGGCAGCAGACGCCGACCGCGTACTCCGACGAACACCTGGAGGACGCGCTGCAGCGCATGACCGAGCATTCGCTCTCCGTCCTCCCCGTCGTCGATCCCGACACGGGCGAGTTCAGGGGCTCCATCTCCGCCCACGAGATACTCGAGATGCTGGTCCTCAGCGCCCGCGGGCAGTAGGGGACCGCGGCCTAGGACGACGAGAGCAGGAGACGAACGTACTCGTCGCTGGCGGACTGGATGAGCTCCTGGTACGTCCCTATACGGAGGATACGGCCGTCCCGTATGACGGCGATGCGGTCCGCCATGGCGCGCGCGTCGGAGACGTTGTGCGTCACGTAGAGCGTCGTGCTGCCGGTCTCATCGTGAAGCCGCCGGATCTCCGTCCGCATCTTCGGCCTGCTGATCGGGTCGAGGCTGCTCAGCGGCTCGTCCATCAGGAAGGTCTTCGCATCCGTGACCATCGCACGCGCGAGCGCCACGCGCTGGCGCTCTCCGCCGGACAATTCGTCAGGTTTGCGTGGAAACAGGTACTCCCTGAGCCCCACGCGGCGGCTCACGTCGCCAACGCGCGCACGGATCTGATCGTCGGTCCACCGGCGGACCTTCAACGGCAGGGTGAGATTGGAGTAGCCACGCTCTTCCACCACCCGCAGGTGCGGCCAGAGCGCAAGGCTCTGGAATATGAGTTGGACCGGCCTGCGGCCAACCGGAACATCGTTCATATACTCGCCGCTGATGTAGATGTCCCCCTGGTCCTGCTGCTCGAGACCGGCGATCAGGCGCAGCAGGGTGGTCTTCCCAGACCCGGATTCGCCCATGATTGCGACGAACTCGCCCGCTTCGACTGCGAAGTCCGCGATATCGACAGCAGGACTCTCCGTCTTGGGGTACTGGAACCGCAACCGTAATACACGTACGCCGCTCATCTCTTCCTCTACCGGGAGTATATGCCAGGGCAGGAGGGCGTGCGCCTCCATGCAGGCGGGCGCTAGTCAGCTGGATTCCGGGCAGGCGCGTCTCCGGCAGCCCGTGTCGATTCCTCGACCGGAGGGTTTCCGGGCGCATCCACGGCACGAACGGCCTCGGGCGTCGATGGAGCAGGCCCTCGACGGAATACACGCCTGAGCACTGCCCGCACGAACCGCAGCGCAAACTCCAGCAGCACCAGGAACAGCAGGTAGTAGAGAATGCTCTCTCGATGTTCGTTGGCCAGCTCCAGGACCGACAGCGACTCGCCGATCTCGAAGAAAGAGGCGTCGATCAGGAAGATGGCCAGTACCGCGAAGGGCAGAATCTTCGCGAGGTCACGCGCGAGGTCTTCGTCGTAGTACGCGGTTGCCCGGATCGCGCTCACGGTTGCCAGCGCGATCAGCAGGGTGTCCTCGAACGCGCGGTCCCTGGAAAGGAACGCCAGGATCAGCGTGAGCACAGCGAACCAGAAGAAAGCGAAAGCCGGAAACGCAATGAGGTACTTGAGCACGTACATCAGGACGCCGAGGACCCGGCGGATAAACCGATGGCGCGACTCCTCGTACCGGGAGAGGTCCAGCCCGAACATGTCCCGGGAGGCGACGAAGCGGTAGAACCTGAATATGAAGATGGCGTAGACGCTCATGCCGAGGACGTAGACCGCCACCGGGCCCAGCAAATCGAGCGCGTGGACCACGTACAAACCCTCAGGGAAGATGGAATCGAGGTTCATGAGCACCGCCTGTTCTGTCGCGATACCGGCTGGGAGTCACGGCCGCTCTATCAAGGAGACTCTATCTTCCACTTGCCTGCGCGTCACGCTGCGAGCGTTAGTCGCGTGGATCGAGCCTGCGCAGGAACTCACGAGGCCGGTCGGCGATGGCAAATAGGTAACAGGCCGCTGCCAGGAGCGCCGCGAAACCAGCCAGCACGAACAGGCCGCCGGCCAGTGAACCAGCGGCGGAAAGCGCCGCGGCCACCACCAACAGCCCTCGACGCGCCCACCCGTCCAGGCGGAACGCGGCCCAGAGCGCAACGAGCGCCGCCGCGACGATGACCAGCGGCAGCATGAGGAACCACCAAGGGTCCAGATCGCCGGCTGCAGTAGCGAACAAGCCGAACGCAATAGCCCCTTGCCCTCCGCCGAGCACGCCGCCACCGAGAACGAGCGCGGTGGCCTCCCGCCTCGGCCGCCAGCGGTTGCGCTCCAGCCACACGTAGGGGACAACAGCCGCCGCAGCGACCACGACGAGTACGGCGATGAGCACTGCCTGCCCGGCCATGCGCGCTCTACACCTCCCTTCTTGTCGCGGTCACGGGACGACCCGGTAGATCACGGGAAGCTCGCCCGGGTCTGTGATGCTTGCATCGGTGTGGTGGTAAATGACCTGTATGCCCTGTGCACAGTCGCCGAACTCGTCGCAGGAGAGCGCGCCTGTGAGGCCGGGGAAGCCGTCCTGCTCCGCGCCGTAGAAGAGCGCCCGGTCGTTGGACACGTCCCGTACAGCCTGCCGAAGCGCGCTACGGCTGATGCGCAGGGTGCCGCGCTCGTCGATGCCGATGGCACGCGTCAGCGGATTGCCGTCGTCGGGGATGGCCGCTCGCCGGATGGCGGAGAGCAGCAGGGTCGTGGCGTCGTACGCGTGCGCCCAGTAGGGCGTGATGTGGGCCAATTCGCCGTACTCGGCCTCGAATGCGGCGAGGGCTTCGTCCGCGGACTTCCCCGTTGCGATGTTGAAGTTGCTCCCTTCCGGCGACTGCGGCCCAGCGAAATAGAGTCCCTCCGTCTGCGGCAGCGCGAGGAACTCCGCAACGAAGGCGGCGGTGCCCGATATGAGAACTACGTCCTCCAATCCGTCGAACTCCCGCACCTGCCGGATGAAGTACTCACCCTCCGTGCGGAAGAGCGGAAAGAAGATGCCGTCCGGCCCCACGGCGGCGAACTCCGCGAGGACGTCCCCCATGTCGGTTTGCCCCTTCTCGATAGCGCCGATGTGGGCAACCTCCCCACCGCGACCGGTGAAGGCGGCCTCGAACGCGCTCGCGAGGGCGGTCGTGTACGGGTCGCCGTCGTGCATCGCGACCATGCGGCGCAGACCAAGCTCGTCGTAAGCGAAACCGGCCACCGCCTGCGCTTGATAAAGGTCATTGTTGGCGACGCGGAAATAGCCGGGGTGATAGTTCGATCCCGCGTTACCGCGCAGGTCCGACGTCAGCACCGGCGATGTGTTCGAAGGAGCAATCATGACGAGCCCTGCCGCGCTGATCACCGGCGAAGCCGCTACTGCAGACGCAGAGCAGGACGTGCCTATGACACCAAGTACCTGCGGTTGAGCGGCTATCTGCTCCGCACCCGCGCGTCCGGGCTCCGGCGCGCACATACTGTCCACGGTCGGTCCAAGCTCGACCTCATGCCCGTGGATGCGGCCGAAGTCGTTGGTGGCCATCTCGACGCTGGCTCGCAGCGACTCGCCGAGCGACGACGCTCCGGTGAGCGAAAGCAGTGTGCGGACCTCCACCGGGTCGTCAGGGCCGATGACAACCGTGTCGGGATCGTCGCCCCCACACCCCACTACAGCCGTTGCCGCAAGCGCGGCGAGCAGTAGGAGTACGGTCTTCTTCAACAGGTCACGTTCCATGCCTTCCCTTCTTCATTGTTACTCGCGTTTTCGGACTCCACATGAGGCCGCCCGTCAGCTGCCCTTCCACGCATTCTCTCGTCTCGGGCGAAGACAAGGAAGGCTGAACCGGTCAGGTGATTTCGGTCAACGGTGCGCGGAGGATACTCGCTGGCAGTACCTGGTTCGACCTTCAAACTCTCAGTTACCTGCCTGCCGAGGCTAAGTCAGCGTAGACCGCCGCGAGGCGGACGGCAGACCCGTCCCAGGTGAAGAGCCGGGCCTGCAACGCGCCGGCCTCGCCCATGCGCCGGGCACGCTGCGGGTCGCCCAGGACAGCATCCAGCGCCTCCGCGAGGGCGGCTGGGTCGCCGGGTCGGCACAGGAAGCCTGTCTCGCCATGGTGCACGAGTTCGCGCAGCCCGCCCGCGTCAGACGCCACCACCGGCGTGCCGCAGGCCATCGCTTCCAGGGCAGCGAGTCCGAACGTCTCGTGCAGCGACGGCACAACGCACACGTCTGCGGCAGCGTAGTAGGCGGGCAGTTCATGGTGCGGCACCGCCCCTCGCCAACCCAACTGTTCGCTGATACCACTCGCGCGCGCCATCTCCTGCAGCCACTCGACACCGGGTTCGCCTTCGCTGCCGCCGACGACGAGCAGCCGAGCGTTCTGCGGTTCGCGCAGCAGAGAGAACGCCCGCACGAGGACGTCTGTTCCCTTGTACGACTCTATCCGCCCTACGGAGAGCACGACGCGCTCCTGGCCGCTGATGCCGAGCGCGGCACGTGCCCGGGCACGCGGCTGCGGTCTGAAGAGCGCCGTGTCCACCCCCATCGGAACGGCATGCGCACGATGGGGCGCAAGATCCAACAGTTCCTGCAGCAACGCCGACTCTTCATCGGTGAACGTGACGACCGCGTGCGACAGGCGCGCCGCGTCAGCCTCGGCCTGCTTGCGGGCGTCCGGTTCCGGCGCACCGCCTGCGTGTTCCTTCAACGCGGCGATGGTGTGGCCGGTGAAGACGTGCGGCACGCCGAGGCGCTCCGCTAGCCGCAGGCCCGGCCCGGCGGAGGTCCAGTAGTGACTGTGAACGAGAGCGTAGTCCGCACCGCTCGCTTCGACGGCAGCGATCAGGCCATCGGTAAAATCCGGTGCGTCTTCCTCGCCCACGTGCGTCAAGTGGAGCGGCCCGGTTTCACCGGGAGCCGGGCACGGCCCGTGGGAAGCGGCATACACGTCAACCTGCACGCCTGCGCGGGCGAGCGCCTGCGGCATGCTGCGCAGGAAAACGGTCATTCCACCTGACGAACCAGCGCCGGGGGCAGCGAATGGACAGCCGTGAGCTGAGACACAGGCGACGCGCAATGCGCTCACATCCGGGCGCTAGCGCGTCACGACGATGCGATGGATGCGCCCGTCCACCGCGCCGAGGTGGTACTTGTAGTGCTCCGCGCCTCTGAGCAGGTCGAAGTAGGACAAGCCGTTCTCTATCGCATCCTTGATGCAGAGCGCCTTGAGCAGGAGCCCGGCGGCCAGATGGTCGTAGGCGTGGCGATAGCCGCTGTTGTAGAGGAGCCGGCGGCCTGCGTAGTCGAATGAAAGGACGGCAGCGGCGGAGTCGTCGCCTATCTCCAGCAGGAAGAGCCGCAGGTGGCCCTCCTCGTGCATGCGGGCGGTCACTCGCCGGAAGAACGCCTCGCGTTCCGGGCTGAGGAAATCGCTCTTCTCTGTCCGGCTCTCCGCCATCACTTCCCGAAAGAGGACGAGGTCGCGTTCGAGTGTCGCCTCGTCGGCCAGGCGCACACGCACAGGGCCGGCGGCCTCGATACGCCGCAGCTTGCGCCGCAACTCGTGCCGGTCTTTCTTACGCAAGCCCGCGAGGTAGGCGTCCCAGGACTCCGGCAACGTGACGCCGGGCACCACGTCCTCCTCCTCGACCGTGACAACGTAGCCGCGCTCGCGGGCCGCCTGCGGGAGAAGCGCAAACGTGGGCGACCACTCCGGTACGGACGACAGTTCCATCTCGTTCCACGGTTCGCTCTCCAGGCAATCGAACAACTCGAAGTAGAACGCGGGGTCCAGCGCTATGAAATCGTGGTAGTCAAAGAGGTCCGTGCCGCCTATGAAGGTGATACGTCCACCGCTGAGTTGCAGCGGCGCAAGTCCCAGCGGAGCATCCGCCGGACCGGGAATGACGAGCCGCAGTTCGTCGTTGTGACCGAACTCGTCCCACCAAGCCTCCTGCCACTCCGGCGTCATGAAGATGGTGCTCCAGGGCAGACGTTCCAACAGCTCCCGCCAGACCGCACGGGCGGGCGCGAACGACCTCGTTGCCTCGGCGCACGTCAATGCAGTCCCTCCTGCAGCAGGCTCAGCGCCTCCGCCCGTGTCGCCTGGTCCGATACGAAGACGCCGCGCAGTGCGGACGTGACGATGGTCGTACCCGGTTTCCGGACGCCGCGCATGGACATACACAGGTGTTCCGCGCGCATCACCACAGCGGCGCCTGAAGGCTCGACCGTCTCCATGATGGCGTCCGCTATCTGGGACGTGAGGCGCTCCTGTACCTGCGGGCGCTTCGCGAAGATATCCACCGCGCGCGCCAGCTTGCTGATGCCAACTATCTTCCCGTGGGGGATGTAGGCGACGTGCGCCGTCCCGAAGAAAGGGAGCAGGTGATGCTCGCAGAGCGAGTAGAACGGCATGTCGCGCATCAACACCATCTCCTGGTGCGCCTCGCCAAACTGCACGGAGAGCACCTCTTTCGCGTTCTGGTCGATGCCCCCGGTGACTTCCTCGTACATCCGAGCGACTCGATTCGGCGTGTCGCGCAGACCTTCGCGCTCCGGGTCCTCGCCTATGGCGAGCAGCAACTCGCGAACGGCGCGCTCCACTCGGGCCGAGTCTATCGTCAACGTCTCCTCCTCAGCCCTGGGTGATGACCCGAGCAACCTCGCGCACGTCCGGCGGCGCGGTTTCGGCCGGGCGTACCGCGAGCCGCTCCGCTACCGGCGTGTCCTTCAGCCCTGTGCCGGTGATGATGCACACCACCGTCGCGGAGGAGAAGTCAGCGCCTGCCCGCACCTGCCTTATGAGCCCCGCAACTCCCGCAGCGGACGCTGGTTCGCAGAAGATGCCTTCCATGCTGGGGAGCAGGCCGTAGGCTTCGAGTATCTCGTCGTCGTTCACCGCCTCGATCGTTCCGCCGGACTCGTCACGCGCCGCGACAGCCCCCGCCCAGTTCGCGGGGTTGCCTATGCGTATCGCGGAGGCGATCGTTTCCGGATTCAGGACGGGGGCTCCGTTGACGATTGGAGCGGCGCCGGCAGCTTCCATCCCCATCATGCGTGGGCGGCGGTCCGCCAGACCGGCCCTGTGGTACTCGACGAACCCGCGCCAGTAGGCCGTTATGTTGCCCGCATTCCCCACGGGAATGAACAGGTAGTCCGGAGCATCGCCAAGATCGTCGACGATCTCGAACGCGGCTGTCTTCTGTCCTTCGAGTCGGTTCGGGTTCACAGAATTGACCAGGGCGAAACGCTCCTCGTACGCGGCAAGTTCGCGCGCGATTCGGAGTGCGTCGTCGAAGTTCCCCCGAATCGTGACGATGCGCGCGCCGTAGGCGATGGCCTGGCTCATCTTGCCGGGAGCGACACTGCCTTCCGGCACAAGGACCACCGTCTCCAGCCCCGCTGCAGCCCCGAACGCGGATGCAGAGGCGCTCGTGTTGCCCGTGGACGCGCAGAGCAGGCGCGTCGTCCCCTCCTCCATCGCCTTCGCCACAGCGACGACCATCCCCCTGTCCTTGAACGAACCGGTGGGATTGCAGCCTTCCAGTTTGAAGTAGAGCGCCCCGACGCCGAACTCCCGTTCCAGGTTCCGCGAGCGCACGAGCGGCGTGCTCCCCTCGCCGATGGTCAGCGAAGGAGTTGCCGCCGTCAGCGGCAGGCGGCTCGCGTAACGCTTCAGCACTCCTTCGCTCACGCTTCCTCCATGCTCCAGATCCTAGTTGGAGCGGTCCTCGATGCGCACGAGCTTCGGCGCACCGTAGACGACCGGCAACGCCTCCAGTCTACGCGCAGCATCCTGCACCGCAGACTCCCGGGCCTTGTGGGTGATAATCACGACCTCAGCAGGCGTACCGGCATCCTCCGGCACTTCCTTCTGGATGATGGAGGCAAGGCTGACGCCCATCTCTCCCAGTACTCCCGTGATCTGCGCCATCACTCCCGGCTGGTCGTACGCCCGCAGCCGAAGGTAGTACTTCGTCTCCAGTTCCGCCACAGGCAGGATGGGCAGGCGCTCCCGCACGTCAGGGTATCCGGGCAAGGCCCCGCCGAACGTGGAAGCCCGAACGATGGAGAGGACGTCCCCGATGATCGCAGAGGCAGTGGGAGAAGCGCCTGCGCCCGGCCCCTGGAACATCGCCCAGCCGACGAGGTCGCCTTCCAGTTCCACGGCGTTGTAGACGCCGTCCACCTTCGAAAGCGGGTGCCCTTCCGGCAGGAAAGCCGGATGGACGCGCGCCTGCACCGCGCCGTTCACCAGGCGGCTCGTGGCCAGCAGCTTGAGCACGTAGCCCAACTCGTTCGCGTAAGCGAAGTCCGCCGCATCCAGCTCGCGTATGCCCTCCCTGTACACGTCCGGCTCACGTACGGTGCAGCGGAACGCCAGCGTGCTCAGTATGGCGAGCTTGTAGGCCGCATCCTTACCATCGACGTCGTCGGAGGGGTCAGCCTCGGCGTAGCCGTTCCGCTGCGCCTCATCGAGCGCCTGCTCGTACGACGCGCCTTCCCGCGCCATGCGGCTGAGCATGTAGTTGGTCGTTCCGTTGATGACCGCATTGACCGCGGTCACCTTGTTGCCGGCAAGGTCGCGCACCAGCGGACCTATGATGGGGATGCCCCCGCCGACGCTCGCCTCGAACGCCAGCGTCACCCGGTGCTCCCCCGCGAGCGCGAGCAACTCCGGTCCGTGCAGCGCCATCGCCTGCTTGTTTGCGGTCACGACATGCTTGCCCGAGCGTAAGGCCGACTCGATACAGCCAAGCGCGGGCTGCTCTCCTCCCATCACTTCAACGACGATGTCCACGTCATCGGCGACAGGCAATTCTGCGGGGTCGCTGGTAAGGCGAACGTCCGGTGGCAGCGACGGCCTGGGCTTGGCCGTGTCGCGCACCAGCACCCCCGTCAGCCGGAGCGGACGCCCCGCGTAACGGGCCAGGGCGTCGGCCTTGGCAGTAAGCGTCTGCGCGACGCCGGTCCCTACCGTGCCCGCGCCGAGGAGCGCGACGCCTACTGCCCCTCTCGTGCTCATGAGCCGTCCTCCAGCTGGTCCACCAGCCATTGGGCGTCGTTCGCATCGAAGTAGTACTGCAGTCCAACGGCCTGGGCGTCGATCCAACGCTGGAAGTCGTTCTGCGCCCACAGGTCCCGCATAGACCCGGTCAGCGGTTCGTCAGATGGACCGTCCGCAATGCGGAAGATGATCGCTCCGATATTGATGATGTGCGGGCCCTGCACTTCCCCCGGCACGATGCCTTCCGCGAACAGTACGCCGTTCACGTCCGCCTGCACTACTCCTTCAGGGATCCAGCCGCCGGTTGCCATATCCGAGAACAGGAAGAATTCATTGAGGTCTTCGGCAACGTCAGTGAACTCCTCTCCTTCTTCGAGGCGGGAGACCGCATCCCGCGCCGTCGTGACGCCAGCAGTAATGATCGCTTCGACGTAGATCTGCTCGGTTGTCTCCGGCGCTTCGGCTGAGAAGAACCGCAGTGCAGCCTGCCTGCGCAACTGGCCTGCAAGCCAGGCGCGGTAGTCGTCTTCAGTGACACTGAAGGCATCGAGGAAGCGATTGAACACCTGGCGTCCCTCTTCGCTCAGGCTCGATGGGGGTTCGGTTGCCTCGCCCTCCGGCGGGGGTTCGAACAGCTCCACGATGTCCGCGTCCACTGCGCCGGGGTCGATCACTGCGCCTATCTCGGCGCTCTTGCGCTCGATGATGCCGTCGCCGATGAGGTTGTTCAAAGCCTGGTCAGGAACGAATGAGTTGTTCAGCGACGCATCCAGCAGGGCGTAGGGCAGGACCTCCCTGAGCTGGTACTGCACGCCGTCGATCTCCGCGACAACCTTGCGCGGGGGCTGATACTGGTTCAGGTACCACCCCACAGACAGCAACGCGACGAGCCCCAACAGCATCGCCGCGATGGCCACGTAGAGCAGTCGCTGGCGCTGTCGTTCGTTCAGGCGACGGCCCGCGATCTGGGGAGAGGCTGAGCGTGCCGATTGCTGGCGTTCCGCGCGGCGGCGTTGTCGCATGAATGCGCTTACTACTCTTCGGAGTCTGCCGGACCCGCGGACGCTTCAGCCGGGCTGTCAGCCTCGGCAGCTGGTTCATCTGCAACGGGAGCATCCGCAGGAGCATCTGCTTCGGCAACCGGTGCATCAGCAGCGGGAGCGTCCGCAGGAGCATCTGCTTCAGCAACCGGTGCATCAGCAGCGGGAGCGTCCGCAGGAGCATCTGCTTCAGCGACCGGTGCATCAGCAGCGGGGGCGGCGGCAGAGGCGCTCCCAGCGGCAGGTGCAGTGGCAGCGGGACCGTCGGGCCGGGGACCGTAGCGTGTGGGGCCGCCGTCCCGCGGGCCCATCCGGCGTGGCCCCCTGTCAGGACGGCTCAACTCGATGAGGCTGTGGCCGCCGGTGTAGGGCAGGAGAGCAAGGTAGCGGGCGCGCTTGATGGCAACGGCGAGCTTGCGCTGGTGGCGCGCCCGCGTGCCCGTACGCCTACTGGACTCGATCTTTCCCCACTCGGAGACGAACCGGCGCAGGACGGGAACGTCCTTGTAGTCCGGCGTCTTCTTCTCGGCGCTGAAGTAGCAGACCTTCCGCCTGGGGAAGTACCGGCGCCCGCCGGGGCGCCGTCGTCGTATGTTCTGCATCTACGTGCTCTCCTCTATGGTCCGCGCGGGGTCGCTTACCCGCGGCGCGCTGGTTCAGAATGGCAGGTCATCCGGCGAGAGCACGTCGTGCCCTCCGTAGTCCGTTCCACCCGCACTCTGTGCGTATGTCCCTCCGCTGTACTCCCCGCCTTCGTCGCTCGAACCGGGCCTGTCCAGGAACAGCACACGCTCCGCGATAATCTCGTTGCGGAACCGCATCTGCCCGTCGTTGCCTTGGTACGAATGGCTGTGGAGACGGCCATCCACGTATGCCTTGCGTCCCTTGGAGAGATACTGGTTCACCTGTTCTGCGAGGGCGTTCCACGCAACGACCGTGAACCATTCCGTCTCTTGGCGGCGCTCGCCTTCGCGCGTGTTATACGCACGGCTCACGGCGATGCGGAAGGAGGTTACCGGAGCGCCGGAAGGCGTGTACCGCATCTCCGGGTCCGTTCCCACGTTCCCGATCACCATGATCCTGTTGAGGCCTACCAACGCAGCACCCCCCTTACTTTTCGTCCAGGCGGATGAGGAGGTGCCTGAGGACGTCGTCCGTCAGCTTGAGAGAATTCTCCAGCACCGTGGTACCGGTGCCCTCCATCTCGAGGTTTGCCAGGTGGTAGTTGGCCTCGGTGAAGCGGCCTATCTTGTAGGCCAGCTTGCGCTTGCCCCAGTTGTTCTCGCTCACGACGTCACCGCCGTGGTCGGATGCGATGCGTCGAACGCGATCGACGACCGCCCCCAGCCGTTCTTCGTCGGCCTCAGGATGTACCAGCATCACCAACTCGTACTGACGCACTCCCACTCCCTCTCGTTCCGTAAACGTCGTCCGCCACTGAACCGAAAACCGCGCGGCCATTTTCCGCGCGCGTCTCGTGATTATAGCACGCTCACCTGCAATAACGGCAACCGTGCCTAGTCGTCGAGCCCCGGCACGGGGAAGCCTGCGGTCAGTTGGCCGACCTCATCGGCGATGGCGGCGAGCGCCCCGGCATCGTCGCGGCTGTTCAACGTCCGCACGATGAGCTGCGCTACCTTCTGGCACTCCTCGACGCCGAACCCCCGCGCGGTCACAGCCGGCGTGCCGAGCCGCAGGCCACTCGTGACTCGTGGCGGCTGCGGGTCGTTCGGGATGGCGTTCTTGTTCACCGTGATACGCACCTTGCCGAGCGTTTCCTCGGCCTCCTGTCCCGTCCAGCCCAGGGGCCGCAGGTCCACGAGCATCAGGTGGTTGTCCGTGCCACCGGAGACGATGCGCAGACCTTCGCCCTCCAGCGCCGCGGCCATGGCGCGGGCGTTCTCTACGATCTGGCGTCCGTAGGCTGCAAACTCCGGTTGGAGCGCCTCGCCGAAGCAGACCGCCTTCGCGGCTATCGCGTGCATGAGCGGCCCGCCCTGCGCATACGGGAATACCGCCCGGTCTATGTTCCGCCGGTGTTCCTCCGTGCAGAGGATGAACGCCCCACGCGGCCCGCGCAGCGACTTGTGCGTTGTGCTGGTCACGACCGCTGCATGCGGCAGCGGCGACGGGTGCGCGCCCGCGGCGACCAGCCCGGCGATGTGCGCCATGTCCACCATCAGCACAGCGCCGACCTCCTCCGCGATCTCCGCGAAACGCGCGAAATCTATAGTGCGCGGGTATGCCGTGTACCCTGCAACGATGACCTTGGGCCTCACCTCACGCGCCTGCGCCGCGATGACGTCGTAGTCCAGTTGCTCAGTCTCGGGATCGAGTCCATACGCGGCGAAGTTGTAGAGCTTGGCCGAGAAGTTGACAGGGCTGCCGTGCGTCAGGTGCCCCCCCTGGTCCAGTTGCAGGCCCATGATCGTGTCGCCAACATCGCAGAGGGCGGCGTACGCCTCCATGTTGGCGGTCGCCCCGGCATGGGGCTGCACGTTGGCATGCTCGGCCCCGAAGAGCTCCTTCGCCCGGTCGATCGCGAGCTGCTCGGCGATGTCCACGAATTCGCATGATCCGTAGTAGCGGCGTCCGGGGTAGCCCTCCGCGTACTTATTCGTCAACGGGGAGCCCTGCGCCTCCATTACCGCCCGGCTGGCGTAGTTTTCCGAGGCGATCAGAACGATGTTCCGGCGTTGCCGGTCTGACTCTTTCTGAATGGCCTCCGCTATCTCAGGGTCACGCTCCATCAGCACGCTCACGGCAATACTCCTCGCTCCCGATGTGGGAAGGCAGGCCGGCGAGAGCCCTTAACCTTGCCCTCAGGAAAAGGATATGCCCCTTGCCCGAACACCCGCAAACCGGCGGTGACACACCCACGACTCGTGGGGATTGACCCTTGCCCGAACCAACCCTATAGTCGTCAGCCCCAGCCGTATGGCGGTGCTGGAGGCGCTCGTCCACTGCGGCTCAAGCCCGACACGAGGAGATGTACGAAAATGGCCGGATTGCATGGCACGCAGAGTGAGGCGAACCTGAAGGCGGCGTTCGCCCGTGAATCCGAGGCCAACAGGCGCTACCTCTACTTCGCACGCCGAGCCGACATCGAGGGGTACCCCGAGATCGGTGGCCTCTTCCGCGACATCTCCGAAGCCGAGACCGGTCACGCCTTCGGGCACCTCGATTTCCTGAAAGAGGCTGGCGACCCCGCAACCGGTGAGCCCATCGGCAGTACCGAGGACAACATCAAGTCCGCCATCGCCGGCGAGACCTACGACTACACTGAGATGTACCCCGGCTTCGCCCGCACTGCGCGTGACGAGGGCTTCGACGAGTTGGCAGAATGGTTCGAGACTCTGGCCCGTGCCGAGCGATCCCATGCCGGCCGGTTCACCAAGGCCGTGGAGAACCTCGGCTCCTAGGGTTCGAGTGGAACGGCCCTCGCGCCTCCAGCAGTAGCTGCTAAGTGCCAGCCGCAACTTCCTGCAGCGATGCTTCCAGTTCCGCGAACGTGGCATAGCCCTCGAACCGCTCGGCGATACGCGCATCGGCGCCGAGGACGAACGTCCATGACTCGTTCTGGTAGTGCGGCACCTGGTCTATGCCCCACTCGGCCAGTACCGGCGACAGGACGCCCTTAGTGAGATCGCCCTGTATCTCGTCCGGGTTGTCGTACACCTCGACGTGGATGTAGTCCGCCGCGCCCGGGTACGCCTCGCGCAGTTCGGTAACCGTCTCCACCTGCGGGCCGCAGGTGGCCGTTGTGCAGAACGCCGGCGACGCGAACACCACGACCGTCGGCTTGCCGTTGAAGAGCGACTCCGCGAGGCTTACCTCGTACAGCGCCGGGTCGGGCCGGTAGTGGGAGGTGATCCGGCTCAGGTCTCCGCCCTCGCCTGCCAGCGTCTTCGTGTTGCTGAACACGCCGATCTGCCCGACGTCCCGCACGATCGACGTCTCGTCCACCTGCACGTCGAGCATGGCAGTACCGCCCTCGCCCTCGATGTCGAGCCGCCATTTACCCGCCTGCGGGAAGGTCAGTTGCGTGACGTAGGAGCCGCGCGTGCCGAACGGCCATTCGTGGAACTGCGCCGTCGCCGTCTGGCCTTCAGCGCTGCCGTCGAGGAACGTCGTGGTGACGGTGGCCTGAGGGACGCGCACGAGCGCGGAGCCGGATGCGAGCAGAAATGCGACGCGCTGTGTTCCGGCGCGCAGCACCGTCGTGCCGAGGATCGGCTCCCACTCCTGCGTCTCGGGCGTGGGCGTGGGAGCCGGGGTAGGCGTGGGGTCAGGAGAGCAAGCCGCAGCGAGCAGGGTGATGAACAGCGCGCAGAGGATGACCGCCAGGAGGCGAAAGCGTTGCATCTAGGACTCCTGCCTGCCGATGGTCACGTCCGGCACCTCGTGGCCTGCCTCTTCCATCAACGCGCGTATGTGGTGCTCGGTCCGCTCGTACGCACCCTCGCCGAAATGCCTGTAGCGGACGACGCCGTTCGCGTCCATGAGGTACACGGCGGGCCAGTAGCGGTTGTTGTAGGAGCGCCACGTGCGGCGGTCGTTGTCCTGCGCGATAGGCCATACGACGCCCAACTCGTCCGCCGCCTCGATCACGTTCTCGGTCGACTTCTCGAACTCGAACTCCGGCGTGTGCACGCCGACGATCGTGAATCCGTCGCCGGCGTACTTCTCGTTCCAGTCCGCCACGTACGGCACGGTACGTATGCAGTTGATTCAGGTGTACGTCCAGAAGTCCACCAGTACCACTTTCCCGCGTAGCTCCTCCATCGTCAGCGGCTCGCTGTTGAGCCACTGTGCGATGCCTGTGAACTCCGATGCGTTGTTGCCAACCTCCCCTCCCGTCTGCTCAGACGCCTGGAACGCAGGCAGCACTGGCGTGGGCGTGGGCGTCGGCGCAGGGACCGGCGTTGCTGTTGGAGGAAGCGTGGGCGTGGCGGCAGGGCCGTCGATGGCAGGCTCGGACGAGCACGCCGCAGCGAGGCACGCAGCAACGAGCGCACCGAGGAGGGCGATAGGCAGCCGCAGGTTCCGCATTCCTACTCCTAGAAGACCTCGTCGTAGGAGCCGAATGTGAGCGCGAAGAGCGCGAAATGCGGCGAGTTCGACGAGAACTTGAGCTCGGCGTCACCGAACTCCGGCAGCGACACGACGTTGTACAGGTCCGGCTCGTCCACGACGAAGTAGCTGCGCCCGCCCTCGATGACGATGTGCTCGCCCGCTTCGTCGGCGGTCAGCGGCCGGTACACGAGTTCCGCTCCGGACTCCGCGTCCGGCGGCAGGCTCTCAGCGATGGTGACCTCCACCTCGAAGGCCTCCACGCCTTCCTCCAGGTCGATAACGATGTTGACCGTGCGGGCGAAGAAGCGGAGGGCAATGTAGTCCTCGTAGTTATCGGTCTCTCGCCCGTGGGAGATCGCCTCGAGATCTGTCCGCCATGAGCCGTGGAGGAAGAGGGCATGATTGAAGTGCTCGCCGGGGTCCCTGTACAGCTGCGTGGCGAGCGGCCCCGCCTCGTAATACTCAACGTGTGCGATGTACGGTTGGTAGGAGTTGCGTTCCCACCCTCCGTATATCTCGCGTGTCTGCTGATTCTCCTGGGAAGTGCCGATCGCCCGCCGGTCGTACATCGGCCCTGCGTCCGCGCCGGCGGCGATGTCCGACACGTCGCTGCCCGCCTCTTCCAGCAACGCGCGGATGTGGTGCTCGGTCTCATCGTATGCGCCTTCGCCGAAGTGGGTGTACCGCACGATGCCGTTCGCATCTATAAGGTACTTCGCGGGCCAGAAGCGGTTGTTGTAGGAGCGCCATGTCCCGAAGTCGTTGTCCTGCGCGACGGGCCAGACGACGCTCAATTCTTCGTTCGCCGAGACAACGTTGTCCGTTATCTTTTCGAAGTCGAACTCCGGCGTGTGCACGCCCACCATCGTGAGGCCTCGGTCGCTGTACTTCTCATTCCACTCCCGCAGGTAGGGCATCGTGCGGATGCAGTTCACGCACGTGTAGGTCCAGAAGTCGATGAGGACGACCTCCCCGCGCAACTCTTCCATCTTCAACTCGCCGCTGTTGAGCCACTGCGATATGCCCTTGAACTCCGGCGCTGTGTCCCCGAGTGCTCCGCCGATGCGTCCGGTCGGCTCGAATCCCGGCAACCCGGGCGTGGGTTCCGCTTCGACGCCCGGCGCAGCAGCATCGGACGCCGCAGGCGCGGTGGTGGCCGTCGCTGCGGGTGGTGGGGTTGGTTCATCGGCGGGGGTCGCCCCTTCCTCTTCTCCGCACGCGGCCACGGCGGCAAGCAGCACCAGGAGCAATACACCAAGAGAGACACGGACGAACGAACTGGGACCCATCATGCGGCACCCTCCTCCCCATGTGCCCATGCCTTCCGCATGACACTCTCCCATTATATCCTCTACCGGCTCGACGCCCTGCCGTTATACTTCTGTGACGCACCGATTAGGAGCCTGTCCTTCCTGATGAGAGTTCCGCTTTCCTGGCTTGCCGAGTATGTCCCTCTGCGGATGCCTCCGGCGGAGTTGGCCCACCGCCTCACCATGGCCGGTCTGGAGACCACGTACGACCCCGGCCCCGGGGGAGGGTGGGAGAACGTAGTCGTCGGCTACGTCGTCGACGTTCGCCCGCACCCCAACGCCGACCGCCTGCGGCTGGCGGACGTGGACACCGGCGGCGAGACGGCCACAGTCGTGTGCGGCGCGCCGAACGTCGCGGCGGGGCAGAAGATCGCATTCGCCCGCGTGGGTGCAGTGCTCACGAGCGGGAAGACCGGAGAGACGATGGAACTGACCGCCGCGGTGATACGCGGCGTCGAGTCCGCGGGGATGGTCTGCTCGGAGCGTGAACTGGGGCTGAGCGACGAACACGAGGGCATCCTCGTCTTGCCGGACGAATGCCCGGTCGGCCAACCACTCTCGTCCGTGCTCCCATCGGCAGGCGCGCTGGAGGTGGAGGTCACCCCGAATCGGGGCGATTGCCTCTCCGTGCTCGGCATCGCGCATGAGACGGCCGCCATCACCGGCGAGCAGGTTGCCGAGCCGCCCGCCGCGTACGACGAGAACGGCGGCGCGATCGAGGACAGCGTGAGCATCGAGATCGCCGACCCGGCCCTCTGCTCCCGCTACACCTGCACGCTGGTACGCGGCGTACGCATCGGACCGTCGCCGGACTGGCTGCGCCAGTCCCTGCAGGACGCCGGGCATCGTTCAATCAACAACGTGGTGGACGTGACCAACTACGTGATGCTGGAGTATGGCCAGCCGCTGCACGCGTTCGACCTGGACGAAGTGCACGGCGCCAGGGTCATCGTCCGGCCCGCAGAGGACGGGGAACGCTTCGCGAGCCTCGACGGCCAGGAACACGAGCTGCGTGCGCCGATGCTGATGATCGCCGACCCGGAGCGTTCCATAGGGCTCGCGGGCGTGATGGGCGGAGCCAACTCCGAGATGACGGACGCCACCCGGAACGTGCTGCTGGAATCCGCCACGTTCAACGCCATCAACACACGGCGCACGTCCAACGCGCTCAAACTACGCACGGACGCCTCACTCCGGTTCGAGAAGGGGTTGAACCCTGAACTGGCTGAGCGGGCGGTGCGTCGCGCGACACGCCTCATTCTGGAGACGGCCGGAGGCGAGGCCGCGCAGGGTGTCTACGACGTCTTCCCCGACAGGAGCGACCCGCCCCGCATCCCGTTCTCCCACGAGAGCCTGCGACGCGTGCTGGGTGTGGACTTCCCCTCCGTGCAGGTGTCGGGAGTGCTCGCCTCGCTCGGCTTCACCGTCGAGCAGGGCGCCGACGGCACGATGGCCGTCACGCCTCCTTACTGGCGGACGGACGTGGGCATAGAAGAGGACGTGGTTGAGGAAGTCGCGCGGATCGTCGGCTATGACGTCGTTGAGGGCGAGCCGCTCGGCGGACGTGTGCCGGAGGCAATCCTGCAGCCGGAGCGGGAGCTACGGGAGGAGTTGCGGGACGCGCTCGTCTCGTTCGGACTCCAGGAGACCATCTTCCACACGCTCGTGAGCGGCGAGGACGCCGCGCTGCCGGACGGCGCTTCACCGCTCGGCACGGCGAACCCCATGAGCCAGGAACAGGCCTACCTGCGGACGTCGCTCCGTCCCGCCATCCTGCGCGGCGCAGCGGGCGCGATGCGTCTGCAGGGCGGCGCAGCCATGTTCGAGGTCGGACGCGTGTTCATCCCGCGAGACGGCGACCTGCCGGACGAGCGCGAGACGGCGGTTGCCGTCCTCGCAGGCCCGCGCGGGAGCGTGCTCTGGGAGCAGGACGCGGGAGCGCTCGGCTTCTTCGACGCAAAGGGCATCGTGGAAGGTGCGCTTGCGCGCGTGGGGCTGAGCGCCACGTTCGAACGGACGAGCGACCCGCTGCTCCACCCCGGACGCGCCGCTGCCGTGGTCGTCAACGGCCGGCAGGCCGGCATCGTCGGCGAGTTACGCCCGCAGTCCGTAGCGCAGTATGACATCCCCGCCGCTCAAGCGGCCTTCATAGAGCTGGACCTGCAACTCCTCGCGCTGCACGTCCCGACGATGCGCTCCTCGTTCGCACCGTTCTCCCGGTACCCCTCCGCCGTACGCGACCTCGCTCTTGTGCTGGACGCCGCCGTGCCGGCACGGCAGGCACAGGAGATCGTCGAGAGTGGTCCACTCGTCATCCGCGCGACGTTGTTCGACCTCTTCGAGGGTGACCCGCTCCCGGAAGGTAAGAAATCGCTCGCGTTCAAGGTCGAGTTCCAGTCGCAGACCAGAACGCTCGAAACAGCCGAAGTCAACGACGCCGTCGCCGCGATCGTCGCGCGCATGGAGCGCGAGACCGGCGCCGCACTCAGGGCATGACGCCATGACAGAGCACGGCCACCACCACGGACATGAGCACGAGCACGCCCATCAACACGGCGGGCACGAGTCGCACGCGCACGCTCAGCATGGCCACGACCATGAGCAGCGTCACAGTGCGCCACAGGCGCACGATGACCACGGACACGGGCATGACCACGGAGCTCACGCGCACCAGGAGCATGCCCACGCCCACCCGCGAACCGCCGACATGCTCAGCGTGGAGGACGCGCTCGAGCGCGTCCTGCGCCTCGTGCACGAACTGCCGGTCGAACGGGTCCCACTCCTCGACGCGGACGGGCTCACGCTCGCCGAAGATGTGCGCTCGCCCTTCGACATCCCGGCCCTGACAAACTCGGCGATGGACGGCTACGCGGTGCGCGCCGCGGACGTCGCCGGAGCGTCGGAGTCGTCGCCGGTCACGCTGGAGATCGTGGGGCAGGTGCAGGCCGGGCAGTTGTCCTCCGCGACCATGCGCGAGGGCGAGACCGTCCGCATCATGACCGGCGCGCCGACACCCGAGGGCGCGGACGCCATCGTCCCCTACGAGTTCACGGACGAGGTGGAGCGGCGCTCCACCGGCCTTGCGCTGAAGTACATCGCCATACGGCACGCTCCACACCTCGGCGACCACATGCGCCCCGCGGGAGAGGACGCCTCGAAAGGCGCGCTGATACTGGAGAAGGGCCGCGTGCTCGACCCGCCCGCCATCGGCCTGCTCGCCTCGTTCGGGTTCGCGGACGCCGCCGTCGTGCGCAGGCCCCGTGTCGCGGTGCTCGCGACAGGAGACGAGGTGCAGACGCCCGGCGAGGCGCTCCAACCCGGACGGCTGTTCGACAGCAACAGCTACGGGACAGCGGCGGCCTTGCGCCGCTGGGGAGCCGAGCCCGTGCTCCTCGGCATCGCCCGGGACAACATGGACGACCTCCGCGCGAAGATCCGGCAGGGACTCGAGGCGGACCTGCTCATCACGTCAGCCGGTGTGAGCGCGGGCGCGTTCGACATGGTGAAGGACACGCTCGCGGAACTGGGGAGCATCGATTTCTGGTCGGTGCGGATGCGCCCGGCCCGCCCCATCGCGTTCGGGCTGCTGCGCTCGCCGGATGGACGCGAGGTGCCGCACCTCGGCCTGCCGGGCAACCCGGTCAGCGCGTTGGTGGCGCTCGTGGAACTGGGCCGGCCCGCGCTCGCAAAGATGATGGGACGCGAACCGGAACCCTTGCCTACCGTGCGTGCCACGATGGACGACGACCTCTTGAACACCGACGAGCGCCGCGTGTACGCTCGTGTCACCGTCGAACGTCGCGAGGACGGACTGCACGCGCGCCTCACCGGCGGGCAAGGCTCCAACCTCCTCACGTCCATGGGGCTCGCCCAAGGGCTCGCCATCTGCCCGGAGGACATGCCCGTGCGACGGGCAGGCGAACGCGCGCCCGTACAGTTGCTGGACTGGCTGGACCACTCCGGCATCCTCACTGAACGGCTCGACATCAAGGAACATCACATAGACTGAGAGGCACCTGCATGACGACGAAGGCTCCGGCTGAAGCCACTTCCCAAGAGAACGACGACAACCCCAGTTACACCTTTAACCCTGAACTCATCGCGAGGCAGGGGCGCTCCGTGGGCGTCGTGCTGGGAGCGCGGCTGTGCGAGGCCGCCAGGGCGAAACTCAAGGGCGCTCCTGAAGAACTGTCCTACGCGGAACTGCACAAGCTCTTCAAAGCGCATTGCGCAGGGCAGGAGGGTTACCTCTCACCACAGCATCCCGTGCTGGAGACAGTGGTGCGGATACTGCTCGCAGCGCCGGAAGATGCCCTACCCCTCTCGGAGATATTCGAGCAGGTTTCCGAGCTGTGGCTCACATCCGCGTGGTCGCCGTCCCTCAATCCCGGCACGATGCGCCGTCTCCTGGACCACGCCGGAGCGCAAGGGATCGCTCGAGCCTGACCAGAACCCTCTGCGGAGACGCGTCCGGGCCGGTCTGCAGTCCCCCCGTTGCGGGGCCTCGCTCCGTGCTGCACATCGGGTCCACGCAAGGAAAGCGATTCCTGCCTGCCCTATGAGAATGAGTGAGTCCCCCGCTGGGGCGTGGGTTCCGGACGTCAGCGATGTCCCTCACGGCGTTCCGGAGGTGTGAGCGAAGAGAACCACGTTCGCTGAGGGGCGTACCCGATACGCTAGGCAGCGGCGGCGACCTGCGCCTTGGCCTGCTCCGCGAGCTGGCCGAACGCGTCAGGGTCTGCCATCGCCAAGTCGGCGAGCACCTTGCGGTCCAATTCCACGTTCGCCAGCTTCAGCCCGTGCATGAACTGCGAGTAGGAGACGCCGTTCTCGCGGGCGGCAGCCCCGATCCGCACGACCCACAGCCTGCGCATGTCGCCCTTGCGCTCCCGCCTGTGCGCGTAGGAGTAGGCCAGCGCATGGAGCATGGACTCGTGCGCCCGGCGGTAGAGAGCATGCCTCGTGCCCCGGTGTCCCTTGGTGAACTGGAGCACCTTCTTGTGTCTTCGGTGCGCGGTTACCCCGCGCTTCACGCGTGCCATCGTCTGAACTCCTACTTGTTGAGCGAGGGGACGAGCTTCATCACCCGCTTGCGGCTGCCTGAACTCGCCGTGACCGTGTCGCTGTACGTGCGGGTCACCGCGCGGGGCTTCTTCCGGCGCAGGTGGCTGGAATGCCGCTTCATGCGCAGCAGTTTGCCTGATCCGCTCACGCGGAAGCGCCGTGCCGCGCCCTTATGCGTCTTCATCTTCGGCATCTTCTTCGGTCTCCTTCGTTGCCACTGCTTCCGAACGGCCCGGCACCGTTTTGGCCGGAGCAAGCACGATGCTGATGAACCGCCCCTCCTGCTTGGGAGGCTGCTCCAACTTCGCGCTCTCCTTCACCGCCTCGTGCACCTGTTTCAGCAGACCCACGGACAGTTCCCGGTGGTCCAGCTCGCGCCCCCGGTGCATCACCGACACCTTCACCTTATTGCCCTCGTCCAGCAGCTTCACCACCAGGCGTTCCTTCGCCTCGATGTCATGCCGTCCGATGCGAGGGCGGAAGCGCACCTCACGGAGCCCCACGTTCTTGTGGGACCTGCGCATCTCGCGCTCTTTCGTTGACTGCAGGTAGCGGAACTTGCCGTAGTCCAGAAGCCGGCAGACCGGCGGGTCGGAGTTCGGCGCCACCTCTACCAGGTCCAGGTCGTGCTCACGCGCCAGAGCAAGAGCATCGGTGATAGTCATCACTCCGAACTGCTCGCCCCGCTCGTCGATGACCCGGACCTGCGGCACCCGGATGCGCTCGTTTACACGGTATTCCCTGGCTATCGCATTCCTTCCTAATCCATCAGAGTAAGAACGCCGCTTCACGCGGCGATTCAGCGACATAGCATACACTCCGCGCCTTGCAAGCGTAAAGGTGCGCATGGCGCAGGCATGCGATGGGACGGACGGCGGCCACTGAACGAAACTGGACGTGGAACTTATGGAAGGCAGGCGATGGTGAGGCTTATGCTGCTCGTACGCAGTCCGGCGCCGCACGGAGTGCCTCCGGTGCGCCGCCCGCGCTAGGAGGTCGGCCATGCTCGGAGCACGTCTCCTCTCCGTGTATCTCATGGTGGTGGGACTCGCTGTAGCGGTTCATTTCATCGCCGTGGCGTGGTATCACCCCGGCGGAGATGAGCCATATCCCCTCTGGGAGATCCTGGACTGGTTCATGGCGGTGGCCATCGTCATCGCGCTCATCAGCACATTCGTCCACAAACGACGGCACGACGCGGGCGACGAGACGAGCCTGATCGAACACATCTCCGTCAACTCCGTCTTCTACGGCACACTCGGCGTGGGCATCCTCTTCTTCTGGAATTGGTCGCACCTGCTGAGGGAGAGCGGAGACGCAGACTGGCTCATCTGGAACTTCATCGACGTCGCCCTCCCACTCCTGCTCATCGCTGCCGGACGGCGGCTGTGGCGAGCCTCAACATGAAACGAACGAGCAGCACTCCGCCCTTGGAACGTGTGCGAGCCCCTGAACGCACAGAGGAGATACGAACATGGCTATAGTGCTGAAACTGCTCTCCGCCTACACGGTGTTGGTGGCCCTGCTCGTGGCCGTCAAGTTTATCCTGGACATCGAACAACCCTCGTGGCCGGTCATGAACTGGCTCATGGCCGCGGGCGTTCTCGTCACCCTGGCCGGAGCGATCAACTGCAAACGGGCGCTGGAAGCGGAGAGCGGTGAGCCGGACCTGCGCCGCTTCCTGGATGTGAACGTGCCCTTCTACGCTGCCGTCGCCCTGCTCATCGCATTCGCTTTCCAGTGGTCATCGGAATTGAACGACCACGTCCAGTTGATCGCTGTCGTGAATGGCGAGGACACGCCCCTCGGCTCCATGTGGGCGTACATCGACACGGCGTACATCATCGTCACCGGCATGATCGGCGTGCGGATGTGGAACGGTCGCTGGCCGGTGCAGGGCTAGCGGCGCTCTGCCGCTCGTACAGAGCAGTCACGGGGGAATGCGCACGTCATGGCAACACGCCTGATCGCCCTCTACCTGATGCTGACGGCCATCGCGGTCGCCGTCTACTTCATCGCGGTCTCGTGGCAATATTCCGGCGCCGACCAGCCGTACCCCGTCGAGCCGTATCCCGAGTGGGAGGCGCTGCACTGGTTCATGGCGGCTGCCATCCTCGTCGCGCTCGCCGGCACGTTCGCCCGGAAGCTGCGGCTCGGCCCGGGCGACGGGGTCCGTGAGCACCTCTCCGTCAACGCGCTCTTCTACGCGCTGCTCGGAGTGGGGCTGATCTTCTTCCGCATCTGGCCGTCCCTGCTCAGGGGCGGCGAATACGACCTGTTCGTCTGGGGCTCCGTCAACATGGTCCTGCCGGTGGTCCTCGCCGCCGCCGGTCTACGGATGTGGCGGGCGGACGGCGCTCAGGAGCGTTAACCGATGCGGCTGTTCATAAGACTGCTCGCCGCGTACAACGTGCTCGTGGCCCTCGCTGTCACTGTGAAGTCGGTGTTCGACGTGCCGCAGCCGGACTGGGAGCTCTTGAGCTGGCTGATGGCGCCCGCCGTCGTGATCTCGGTGGCCGCCGCCTACTGGTTCAAGCGGCGGTTCGACGCCGACAGCCGCAACGCGGACGACGTGCTGCGCTTCCTGGATGTCAACGTCCACTTCTTCGCCGCGGCCATCCTGTTCGTCGGCTACGGTTTCCAGTGGTCGGCGTACCTGAACGACCTCGCGTGGGGCAGGTCCGGCCTCTCCCAGACGGGCTCCCTGTGGATATACATCGACACGCTGGTCATCATGGTCGCCGCAGTGATGGGCGTACGGATGTGGAAGGCCGCGAGGCAGGCGTAGGACACGAACAGCGCCCGCCGGTAGAGGCGGGCGCCGCGTCTATTGGTCCTCCGGTTGCCGTCTAGTACAGGTGCGGCTGCGCCAGCGCGATGACCGAGAGCTCGATGTCCGTGATCGCCTGGGACATCGCCTGTCCTATGAGGTCAAGCTTCCGCACCTGCTCGATGCGCGCCGACGCCCGTTCCAGTTCTTCCCGCGTGACCAGACGCGCGAGGATCCCGCACGCCTCCGCGAGGCAGATGAGCATCACGTCGCGCGGGTCGGGTATCTCGTCGCTGAAGAGCACTTCCATGATCCGCAGCTTCACTTCTCGCTCTTCCTCGCCGTGCAGGGAAGGGTAGCGGCGGGTCTTGAACACCCACAGGAACCGTTCGTCCCGCTCCTCGAGGATGCCGGAGCTGACCAGCCGCGAAAGCGCTTCTTCCCGGATCACATCTCCGTTGTGGGCTGTGCGCTCCACCCAGAAACTGAGGTTGCGCTCCTCCACCGTCTGGATGTCGGCCAGCGTTGGATCGAGCAGGCTGTCTCCGGTGGGCGTGCCGTCGATCAGCGTGAGCTTCTCCACGTCGGTGTCGATGCGGTTCTCCATAGCCAGGTCCATGAGAACGCCGCCCGCCAGGGCGTAGTTCAACGCCAGCCTGGGAACGTGCGCGAACGACCCGTCTTCGTCGTCCAGCAGCAGAAGGGTGATCTCCTCGGCGAATCTCAGCATGATGGTTGCGCTCCCCTCGTTGACCAGCGGCGCTGGATGGATGAGTCCATTATGGCCTACGCCACGACACCCCCGCAACGCTGCGACCGTTCACCAACGCCTATTGATACTGACCGGTACCGGCCGCATCCGGCCACTTTCGCACCTGCTGCCGACAGGGCAGGCGTCCTATTGGATCGCTCCAGCAGGTTTGATGCGCCTTGTAGCAGACCTATTGACACACGTCTCATGCTTTGATACAGTTCATATCAAGTCAGGCGAGCCGCTACAGGATAAGCAGCCCGCACGTGAAGAAGGAGGCTACTCATGGCTATCGAACGTTGGACCCCTTTCCGAGACCTGCGCAGGTTCGAGCATCTGCACCGCCACTTCGGCGTGCCCTACCACTACTCCTACGCCGGAGGCTGGGCGATCCCGCTTGACGTCGAGCGCGACGGCGACGACTTCGTCGTCCGGGGGGCGCTGCCGGGCGTGGCGCCTTCCGACATCGGCATCACGATCGAGGACGGTGTCCTCACGATCGAGGGCAGTACCGCGTCCGAGGGCGAGCGCGAGGACGGCGGCTACCTCCTCCGCGAGCGCCGCACCGGCTCCTTCCGCCGTTCCGTCCGCCTGCCGGAAAGCGTGGACGTGGACAACGCAGCGTCCTCGTATGAGCATGGCGTCGTGACCGTCCGCCTCCCCAAGGCGGAGAGCAGCAAGGCCAAGCGCCTCACGCTCCACGTCTCGGACGAGACCCCCGCGCCGGACCCCGCCCCAGCGGCGTAAGCTGGTTGATCCCTCCCTCTTGACGGGGGAAAGTCAGGAAGAGGTGAGCCGGCGGGTGGGGGAGGTTGAGCACGAAGAGAAGCCCCCGCGATTTCTCGCGGGGGCTTCTCCTTGTACACGCCACGAACGTACACGCCACGAACGTTACAGCAGCAACTCTTGCTCCAGCGACTCCGGCATCCCCAGGTGCGCCACCTCCAGCCCCGGCAGACGCCTCGCCATCTCGACCGCAACGTTCATGCGGTGGCACTCGTTGGCGTTCCGCTCCAGGCACATGATGGCAACCGATCCATGGCTATCGAGCAGCGCCGTGAGCTCGGGGAAGCCCTTCTCCGGATCGTTGATGACCACCCTGCCCGCTCCTGTGAACTTCCCCGCGTTCCCCAGCGCCCTCAGGTAGACGTACGCGATGCCGGACGCTTCGAGCGAAGCCGCAAGGCGGTTCTTGGAGAACTCCGGCTTGAACCTGCTGCTCGCCCACATCCGCACGTCCACCAGCGCCGGGATCTCGTGCTCACGCAGCATGCCGATAACCTCCTCCACGCTCCGCCTCGAATACCCGATCGTGAACAACCGCATGCGCGCCCTGGACGTTCTACTCGCCGAGCCGGAACGGCGGGTACTGGTCGGTCATCAACGTCACGGCATACGCCTCCACCCGCAGCGTCCAGCGCATCACCCCTGTCACGAAGCCGAACAACCCTCGCGGGTAGGAGCCCGTGATGACGATGAGCAGCCAGCCGATGCCGGTCACGAGTAGCGCGATGACGTTCAGTATGGCGACGACGATCCAGTGCGGCAGCGCCAGCAGCCACTTGATGAGCGGTAGGAAACGGTTGAGGCTGCCCGGCTCCGGGTGCGCGATCTGCAGGTGCACGGCCTGCTCCTCGTCCGTGGACGGATACTCGTCGCGCAGGAGCATCAGGTAGGCCCCCACACGGGCGTTGAACCGCATCCACTCCAGGTTGAAGTCGAACCACCAGCGCGGGTACTTAGCCCGGAACAACAGCATGAGCACGACGGGGACACCTATCAATGGGCTGAGCGTCCCGACCACCAACGCGATGGGGATCAGGAGTATGCAACGGAAGAAGGTAGTCAGCCTGTTTCTGGAGCCTTCCGGATAGTCGACGGTGAACGTGAGCGGATACATCAGGTGCGGCCTCCCGTGCGTATTCCGCGCGGCGCATGACTCGCGCATCTCCACTATAAGAGCCTCGTCAATCTTAAACAGAGCACCACGTCCACTCTCGATGCGGCGCGGCTTACGAGTAACCACCCGCGCCCTGTATACTGACGTCCCATGACTGACGCCCCGCCCCAGGACGCCGCATCCGTACGCGACGCGGCCCTCGAAGCGCTCGAACGCGCCGGCTCGGCTGACGCGCTCGAGGCTTGGCGCGTCGAGTACCTGGGCCGCTCCGGCCGGATGACCCAGGTGCTCCGTGGCGTCGCACAGCTCCCGCAGGAGGAGCGCCGCGCCGCGGGCGCAGCCGCTAATGAGGCGAAGAACGTCCTGGAGCAACGGCTCGCCGACCGCCGCGCCAAGATCGAGGCCGCGCTCGCGGAGGGACTCGGCGCGGACGCCATCGACGTCACGCTCCCCGGCAGGCCCGCCCCCAACGGGCGCTACCACCCTTCAACTATCGTCATGCGGGAGATCGAGTCCATCTTCCGCGCCATGGGCTTCCAGGTCGCCGAGGGGCCGGAGGTCGAATGGGACCGCTACAACTTCGAGATGCTGAACATTCCGAAGGACCACCCCGCCCGCGACATGTTCGACACCTTCTGGCTCGATGCGAACC
>DAOUHP010000121.1:0-14650 GCA_034428575.1 Dehalococcoidia bacterium
GTGAAGGGGTCGGACAGTTCGTTGTCCGCGAACGGGAAGAGGTGGCCGAACCCCGGGGTCGACTGCACGGACGGCTGGCCGAAGCGCTGGTTGAATTCGCCCCGGCGTGCGCCGGCGACGTGTACGAGCAGGCCGTCGTACACCTGTCGCCCCTCCTCGTCGACATTCAGGCCGAGGTAGAGCAGGTGCCGGAGCAGCCGGCCGGTCTGCGACACACCATAGGCGTGCGCGTACGCGAAGCCGGACGGCGCGAGCTCGCTCCCGCCGTGCTTCAGCCACGCCGCAGCGTCGCGCACGGCGAGCAGTCCCGCGCCCACAACGGGAGCGTGGTCGGTCGTGTAGACGACGTGGTAGATCTTCCCGGGCTCCATCCCCGCCTCGACGGTGATGTGCGAGGCGGAGGGAATGGCGCCGGCGTCTGTCTCTTCGGCGAACCGCCATGCCGAACGCGGAATCTCTCGGTACGGCCCATCCTCCCAGTCCTTCACCAGCAGCCGGGCCTGCGGCTCGTCGACGTCGGCTGCTGGATACGGCTTGTGGACGCGATTCGCCAGCAGCCGCGTCCGCTGCCGCGCGTCGGGCCGGATCTCGACCAGCACCTGCCCCGTCGCAGGCTTCCCATTCTCGAAAGCTACGGGAGCATCGAGGCCCATCATCGCCGGACTGCGCGGGACGTCCCACTGCCACACGACCGACAACACCGTGTAACCTCGGCGGCAGAGGAAACCGTCGCCGAGGGGGACCTCTGACGATCCCACGCGACACGGCGGCGCCAGGTTGCAGGTCGGCATCACTTGCCGCCGTCCCCGGTTCACGACGTCGATCAGCAGCTCGCCGTTGCCTCGCTCCCGGTCGATCGGTGCGATGAGCGTGAAATCGCCCGTAAAGCGCACGAGACCGTCGGCGCCGCGCGGCGCCAGCGCGAGGTCGGTGATGAGCGCGTTCGCCGGGTTCGCAGGGTCAACGGCGTGGGTCAACAACCCGTCGACACGCTCGTATGGGCTGGCTCCGCCGGATTCCGCACCGCCGGCGAAGGGTGCGCGTTCCGTGATTTCGATGCTGACGACGGCCATGCGGCTACTCCTCCGCGTCGGCGTCGCTTGCCTCAGCGGCAACGGGTTCCGGCGCGGCGGCGCCCGCCAGCCGCTCGCGGAAGAACGCGAAGGTGCGCTCGAGCGATAACGCGGCGGCTTCCTCGCGCCGAGTCGACGAGTCCCGCGCAGGGTTCAGGAACGGGTGGCCGACGTCCTCGTACGTGAACAACTCGTACTCCTCCGGCAGTGGTCGAGGCTGGCCCGGAAACTCGTAAAAATGGGAAGTCCTGGTGACCCGCGAGGGACTTGAACCCACAACCCGCTGATTAAGAGTCAGCTGCTCTGCCAAATTGAGCTAGCGGGCCACGTCCTTCAAGGGTAGGGGACGAGGCACGGCTGCGTCAACGCGGGAGTGCGCTGCAGGGAGTGGGAACGCGTACTTGTGGGGCGTTCTATAATCTCCCGTGCCGTGCGCCGCCAGCCACGGCAGGCAGGAAGCGCACACGATGGACCTGAGCATGCTCGAACCCGGCCACTCGCTGGTCGACCGCGAGATAGTCGTCACCGATGAGATGGCGGATGCCTACATCCGAGCCGTGGGCGACGAGAGCGTTCTCTACACCGAGGAAGGGCTCGTGCCGCCGATGGCCGTCGCGGCACTGGTGATGGCCGAGGCGATGGACACGGTGGGCCTTCCTGCGGGAACGGTGCACACCGGGCAGGAGTTGACCTTCTCTTGTCCGGTATCGATGGGGTCGACGGTGCACTGCTCGGCGATCGTCGCGGCGAACAGCGTTCGGCGCGGGACGCGCTTCCTGACGCTGGACCTCCGTGGAGCACTGGACGGAGAGGCGGCGGTGGAGGGCAGGACAGCGCTCGCGCTTCCGGAGGAGAGCGAATGAGCGTCGCGCCCGAGAGCCTGCAGCCGGTGGAGCGCCGCATAACCCAAGAGCAGTTGGTACAGTATGCGGACGCCAGCGGCGACCACAATCCGTTGCACCTGGACGAAGACTTCGCCCGCGGCACGCCGTACGGCAGGACCATCGCGCACGGTATGCTCGTGCTGGCGCTGGTGTCGGAGCTGATGACGAGTTCGTTCGGCGGAGCATGGCTGCGCGGGGGAAGGCTCAAGACGCGCTTCCGTGCACCCGTCTACCCGGGCGACACGGTCCGCGCCAGCGGAACACTGAAAGCCTCGGACGACAGCTCGGCCACGTACGAGGTGGCGGTGACGAACCAGGACGGCGAGAACGTGATCACAGGCGACGCGTCGGTGGCGCTGGACGCCTGATCGGCGAAGGAGCGGGACTTGGCGAAATACACGATCGCACTGGACGCGATGGGCGGCGACCTTGCCCCCGGGGTCCCGGTGGAGGCCGCAGTCATCGCGGCGCGCGAGTACGACGCGGCGATAGCGCTCGTGGGCGACGAGGCGGCCGTCTCCGCCGAGCTCGCGAAGCACGATTCGAGCGGCCTGCTGGTACAGGTCGTTCCGTCCGAGGGCGTCGTTTCGGAGGAAGAGGCCCCGGCCCGCGCGCTGCTCAGGAACCCGCGCGCGTCCATCGCCGTGGCTGTGGGGATGGTGAAGACCGGGCAAGCGCATGCCGCGATCAGCATGGGTTCGACAGGCGGGACGATGGCGGCTGCCGTGCTGGCGCTGGGGATGTTCCCGGGACTCGAACGTCCGACGCTCGGGGGGCCGTTCATAGGGCTCGCTCCTGAGACCACGATTATCGACCTGGGGGCGAACGTTGACTGCAAGCCTGCGCAGATGCTGAGCTTCGGCGCGCTCGGCGCGTCGTTCGAACGCATCTACCATGGAAAGGAGTCACCGCGTGTCGGGCTGCTGAGTGTCGGCTCGGAGGACGGCAAGGGGAACAAGCAGGTACAGGAGGCATTCCCACTCTTCCGCGCGAGCGGCCTCAATTTCGTTGGGAATGTGGAGGGACACGAGATATTCGCAGACAAGGCGGACGTGCTCGTGTGCGACGGGTTCGTGGGCAACGTGCTGTTGAAGTATACGGAGGGGCTTGCCGCAGCCGCCGGGCGTTATCTCGCAGGGCGACTGGGGCCGGACAGCCCCGCGGTACAGGCGATAGCGGGCCTCGCGTCGATGGCGGAGGGCGGGGGCGGACCACTGTTCGGTGTGAACGGCGCAGTCATCGCAGGGCATGGGCGCTCAAGCGCGCAGAGCATCGCGCGCTCCGTTGGGCTGGCGTGTTTTGCGCTGGATCGCAATCTGGTGGAGACGATGCGTGATGACCTCGCGCAGGCGCTCGTCCGCGCGGAGGTCGGCAGTGAGCAGGCTTAGCGGCCAGCGCGCGCTGGTCACGGGTGCAAGCCGGGGCATCGGAAGAGCGGTCGCGCTCCGGCTTGCCTCGGAAGGGGCGAGCGTCGCGCTGAACTACAACTCCGGGCAGGAAGAAGCGGAGGCCGTCGCGGCGGAGATCGCAGCGGCGGGCGGCAGCGCGGTGACACTGCAGGGGAATGTCGCAGACGCGGCGCAGGCCGAGGCGCTGGTGGATGCTGCCGTCGAGAGACTCGGCGGGCTGGACGTCCTTGTGAACAACGCCGGCATTACCCGTGACAACCTGCTGGTGCGCCTCTCCGAGGACGACTGGGATGCGGTTATCAACACGAACCTGAAAGGCGCGTTCCTCTGTACGAAAGCGGCCATCCGGCCCATGTTGCGCCAACGTTCCGGCCGCATCGTCAACATGTCGTCAGTCGTGGCTATCACGGGGAACCCCGGGCAGGCGAACTACACCGCGGCGAAGGCAGGGCTCATCGGCTTCACCCGGACGGTCGCGCGGGAGGTGGCGTCGCGCGGCATCACCGTGAATGCCATAGCGCCGGGGTTCATCGCGACCCAGATGGTGGACTCGATACCCGAGGACCTTCGCGCACAGATACGCGAGCGCATACCGCTCGGGCAGTTCGGTACACCCGAGGACGTGGCGGGCTGCGTTGCGTTCTTGGTGAGCGCGGACGGTGGATACATAACGGGCCAGGTGCTCAGCATAGACGGAGGTTTGGGGCTGTAATGACGGATTGGCCAGAAGATCACGAGGGACCGGGACACAAGATACTCGTCATCGTCGCGCACCCGGACGACGCCGAATTCATGTGTGCGGCAAGCGTCGCGCGGTGGACGTCGGAGGGAAAAGAGGTCGTCTACGCGCTCGTCACGTCCGGTGACAAGGGCACGCCCGACCCGAATGTCATGCCGTCGGAGCTCGCGAAGCTGCGAGAGAAAGAGCAGCAGGAGGTCTGCCGCATCCTCGGCGTGCACAAGGTGGAGTTCCTGCGCTACGAGGACGGCATGGTGCAGAACACACTGGAGTTGCGGAAGGACATCGTCCGCCTGATCCGCAAGCACAAGCCGAGCGCGGTGATCACGCAGAACCCGATGGTGCGCTGGTCAGGCCGCTATATCAACCACCCGGACCATCGGAACACGGGCGACGCGACGCTGGACGCCGTATTCCCGTCGGCGCGTGACGTGCACATGTTCCCGGAACTCGCACTGAACGAGGGACTGGACGCGCACATCGTCGAGCACGTCTACCTCGGCGCGCAGGACGATGCTGACGTGTACTTCGACGTTTCGGACACGGTGGAGACGAAGATCCGCGCGCTCAAGGCGCATGCCAGCCAGATGCGGTTCACGCCGGCCAACGGAGGCGAGCCGTCCGACGAGGAACAGCAGTTCGGAGAGCGGCTTACCACCGGGCTCAAGAAGCGAGGTGAACCGAAGGGCATCCCCTACGCGGAGTCTTTCAAGTACTGCTACCTGGGGTAGGGTGCTGGTTTGAACGAGAACACCCCTGCCTACAATCGGATCGCGCAGGTAACGCACTGGACGAGCGCCCTACTGATCCTGGGGATGCTGGGAATGGGGCTGGCGATGACGCGCATCGGTGAGGGCGGGACCCAGGACTTCCTCTACAACGCCCACGTGGGCATTGGCCTTGCGACCCTTGTGCTGACTGCCGTTCGCTTGGTGGCGCTCGTCGCGCACCGATGGCCCTCGCCGCCGCCCGGGCTGTCACCAGCGAACGAACGGGCGTTCATCGGGACGCACGTCTTTTTGTACGCGTTGCTGATTGCGCTGCTGGCGAGCGGCATGGGGACGCTGGCGTTGAGCGGCATAGCCATCGTTCCGGGCGATATCGTTCCCGGTGACGTTCAGGATATCGTGCCCCGCATGGCCCACCACGTGCTCTCCAAGATATTCATCGCGCTGCTGCTGGTCCACGTCGCTGGAGTAGTCCGCTACCAGACCGGGAAGGGCGACACGCTGGGACGTATGGGAGTCCCATGGGTCAGCCGCTCCCGTGGATGACCTACACGCAGCCCGCGACGGCCTTGTTCCCAGTGCAACGGTTAGAGCTGCTCAGGGATTGTCAAGCTGAAGCAGAGGCTGCGCTGCGGGCAGGGAGCGCCTCCACAACGATGATGGCAAGTGCGTCAGCCGCGTCGGGGTGGCCAAAGACAGCGTTTGCTGAACTGGGGGGAGGGACAACAGCACCGTCCTCTTCAAGTCCGTCAAGGTGCAGAGCAAGCGCCTCGGCTGCCATCGCTCGTGCTTCTTCGAGTGTGCTCCCGGCCGATATGCAGCCGGGAAGGTCCGGGAAGCTCACGCCGTAGTCGCTGTCAGCGTCCTTATGTATGAGTCCGATGTACTTGCGTTCCACAGCTATCCCCTTCGCAGAAAGTCTACGCCTGCTTGTCTGGCGATGCTCCTCAACGTGCCAACCGGAACGTCCTTCCTGGGGTGTGGAACCGTTACGGTGCCGGGCTTCTCAGAATGCTTCAACTGGTGGTGAGACCCTCTTACTCGCCACTATCTCCCAACCGTCTTCTCTCAGCAGGCGGAGGACTGCGATGCTGTCCACGGGGTGTCCTTCTAGCCGGTTACGACCGCAGTAATGCTATCGTGCTCCACACTCGGCCTACGCCTCCGCCGGCTCCGTGGCCAGGGCGTGGGCAGGGTCCGATAGCGCGACCGCGCCGCCGCCTGCGAGGTGCAACGATGACCCCGCGTGCTTCGCCGCAACCAGCGCCAGACCGAGCGTGTGGCCATCGCCAGCGTCGAAGGCCGACGTGACAGCGCCCGCCGGCGAGCCGTCCTCGGTTTCCAGCGCGTCTCCCGGCACAGCGGGAGCGTCCGACGTGAACGACATGAGCAACCGCTGCACCTTCCGGTAGGTCTGGAGCCGCGCGATGACCTCTTGCCCGGTGTAGCAGCCCTTGTCGTCACTGATCGAGCCGAGCAGCCGCGCCTCCAGCGGATTGTTGAACGCGCCGAACTCCGAGCCGTAGGCGGGTACGCCCTGTGCGATTCGGTACGCCTCGAATGTCTTTGCCCCAACCTCGTTCGCGGCCGCGCGCAGCGCTTCCCTGGCGCGCTCCGCTTCCGCGAGCGGCAGCAGCACGTCGTACGCCGGAAACGCTCCGAATGGCGAGGCGACGACCACCCCGCCGTCATGTGCGAACACGGTGTCAAGCGACGGAACGGGGAAGCTTGCGCTCGTGAGAGCGTCGGCGGCGAGAGGGCCGGCCACCGTGAAATGCGCCGTCCCTGCGCTCTCGTCCACGACCGTTATCTCCTCCCCGAATGTATAGAGGTCGATCCAGTCGACAACGTCCTCGGCTCTGCGGGGGCTCGTCAGGCACCACATGCCGCCATCAACCGCCGCGAGGCGCAGGTGGTCGAGCACGCGGGCGTCGCCGTTCGTCAGGACGGTCGAGCGCACAGTGCCGTCGGGCAGCGCTTCGAGATTGTTCGTCGTCAGGCGGTTGAGGAGGTCGAGTGCGTCGGCGCCCGTGATCCACAGCCGACCGCAATCGCTGCGGTCGGTGAATCCTGCGCGTTCGGTGAGGGTTGCGAGGGCTGCGGTATCGATGCTCATGGTATGAGCATAGCAGGGTGGGGCAAGCGGGAACCGGCTGGGGCTAGACGGAGAAGGAGGTGCCGCAGCCGCACGCCTTCTTGGCGTTCGGGTTGTTGAAGACGAAGCCCTTGCCGTTCAGGCCGCCGGAGTAGTCCAGCTCCGTTCCCGCGAGGAAGACGTAGCTCTTTCTGTCGACGGCGAGCGTGATTCCGTTCTGCTCGATGACCTTGTCGCCATCCTGCGCCTCGTTCGTGAGGTCGAGCACGTAGGTGAGGCCGGAACAGCCGCCGCCCTTGACCGCGACACGAAGAATGCCGCGCTCGACGCCCTCGGCGGCCATGAACTGCTCCACGTGCTTCGCGCCGTTCTCGGTGATGGTGATGGTCATGGGCTGTTGCGTCGTGGTCATCTGCGTTTCCTCGTTCTTCGCGTGTCGTCTGTCAACGTATCGTAGGGGCGGAGTAGGGATGCGTCAAGCGGAGTGCGTCGCAGCCAACCGTTGCGCAAGCCTGACACGACGGGCGCGCATCCCTCGGGTCACTGGCTTACAATGCCGCAGTGTGCAGGTTGACAGACAAGTTACTGAGCGATGGCCCCAACGCGCTCCATGGCGTCTCTTAGCCCATGACTACCCGTGCTGACGCCCTGCTGGAAGGGCTGAACCCGCCTCAACGCCAGGCCGTCCAATGTGTGGATGGGCCGTTGCTCATCGTTGCGGGGCCCGGCTCCGGCAAGACGCGCGTCATCACCCACCGGATCGCCTATCTCAACCAACACGTTGGCATCGGTCCGGGGCGTATCGCGGCGGTGACATTCACGAACCGCGCCGCGCGGGAGATGCGGAACAGGCTCACCGAGTTGATGGGTCACAGCGCGCAGCGCCTCACCGCAGGGACCTTCCACGCGCTCTGCGCCTCTATCCTGCGCCGCGACGGCGAGGTCATTGGCATTCCACCGGACTACGTCATCATGGACGACGAGGACCAGATGAACCTCGTCAAGCAGTGCATGGAACAGTTGCAGTTGGACCCCAAGCGCTTCCCTCCGCGGTCGCTGCTCTCAGCCATCAGCAGGGCGAAGTCGCAGCTCCTCGGGCCGGACGCCGTCGCCGCAAGGGCCGACGGCTACTACGACGAGGTCGTCTCCCAGGTATTCGCGGCGTACCAGGCTGCTCTCGCCCGCAGCCATGGGGTGGACTTCGACGACCTGCTCAGCCGCACCGTTGAGCTGTTCCGCCGCGCGCCGGAGGTCCTCGGCAGGTGGCAGGGGCGGTTCGTCCACTTCATGGTGGACGAATTCCAGGACACTAACACCGCACAATACGAGATTGCGCGCCTCCTCGCGGGGAAGCACCGCAACCTCGCTGTAGTGGGCGACCCGGACCAGTCCATCTACTCGTGGCGCAACGCCGACATTCGCAACATCCTCTCGTTCAAGAAGGACTACCCGGACGCGACCGTTGTTGCGCTCTCGCAGAACTACCGCTCTACGCGCACCATCCTGGAGGCGGCCCGGAACGTCATCCGCGCCAACAGCCAGCGCATCGAGCAGGAGCTGTTTACGGAGGAGGGTGAAGGAGTCCCTATCCGCATCGCCGACACCTATACGGAGGAGGAGGAGGCGCAGGAGGTCATCCGCGAGGTGCAGCGCCTCATGGAGCACGAGGCCGTTACGCTGCGCGAGTGCGTTGTGACGTACCGGGTGAATGCGCAATCCCGCGCGCTGGAAGAGGCGTGCCTGCGCTACGGCATGCCTTACAAGATCGTGGGCGGCGTGCGCTTCTATCAGCGACGCGAGGTGAAGGACCTGATCTGCTACCTCCGCCTCCTCGAGAACCCTTTCGACGAGGTGAGTCTCACCCGCATCATCAACGTCCCCACGCGGGGCATCGGCAAACGAACGGTGGACGAACTGCTCGAACTTGCGAATCTGCGCGGCATCCCGGCTTACACCGTGCTGCAGATGCTGGCGGACGACCCGGAGTATCCCACCCCCTTCGACGCGCGGCAGAAGCGCCAACTGACCGGGTTCCTCTCGCTGCTGAACGGGTTGGCCGGCCTCAAACCGGAGATGGAGTTGCCGCAACTCGTCGACGAAGTGCTGGAACGGTCCGGCCTTCGGAGAGCCATCCTGGAGTCCGACGACCCGGACGCGGAGGACCGGCTGGAGAACCTGCGCGAACTGCGCGGACTGAGCGCTGAATTCGCCGAGGCGCCAGCCCAGGAGAGCCTTTCGGCTTTCCTGGAACGCGTCGCGCTCGTGTCGGACCAGGATGTGCTGGACGAGGACGAGCAGCAGTACCTCACGCTCATCACCCTCCACCAGATAAAGGGGCTCGAGTTCCCGGTCGTGTTCATCACCGGCATGGAAGACGGCGTGCTGCCCCACATGCGCTCCATCGATGACCCCGACCAATTGGAGGAGGAGCGGCGCATCGCCTACGTGGGGATGACGCGGGCGAGAGAGCGGCTCTACCTCTTCCGGTCACTGCGGCGGCGCATGTTCGGCTCCTTTGGCTCGTCGCGCAGGTCGCGCTTCCTGAAGGAGATCCCTCTCCACCTCATCGAGGTTCCGGAGCGTGGGCACCGGTATGGGAACGGCGGCGTGGGCAGGCCGGAACGCCGATTCGCGACAGTAGAGGCGGATGGCGGCGCACCGCTACTGGCGCCTCCGTTCAAGGCGGGGGAGAAAGTGACACATCCGGTTTTCGGGCTCGGCATCGTCGTGGACTGCAGCCCCCGCCCCGGCGACTACGAGGTGACGGTGGCGTTTCCGGGCAACCAGGGTGTGAAGCGCATTCTGCACAGCTACGGCAAACTCGAGGGGGTGCAACGGTCGTGACGACGCTGCTCTCCATCGTCATCCCTGCCTACAACGAGCAGGAGCGTATCCGCCCCACGCTGGACGAATACCTCGAGCACTTCCGAGGCTGGTACGAGGGCGATTTCGAGATCGTCGTCGTGTTGAACGGCTGCCGCGACGATACCCGGGGAGTAGTGGAAGAGGTTGCGGCGTCTGCGCGGGAGGTGCGCCTCGCCGAGTTCACAGCGCCGCTCGGGAAGGGCGGGGCGCTGCGGGAGGGGCTCGCCCTCGCGGATGGTTCGCTGCTCATGTTCGTGGACGCGGACAATATGGTGCGCGCACCTGAGGCCGCGAAGCTGGTCGATGCTCTCGAAACGCACGACCTTGCCATCGGCGACCGGTTCGGAGGCGAAGACGAGGACGGGGGTAAGTCGCGCTCGCGCCGGTTCATGAGCAAAGCTTCGCGGCTCTGGATACGTCGCTTCCTCGGCCTGCCGAACCCGGACACGCAGTGCGGGGCCAAAGCGTTGCGTGCTGAAGCGTGGCGGACCATCGCCCCGCACATCCGCGAGAATGGCTGGGCATTCGACCTCGACCTGCTCGGCCATGCGCAGCGGTTGGGCTGCTCCATCGTGGACGTGCCGGTGCGCTGGCGCCACATCGCCGAGGGCTCGAAGGTGCAGGCGTGGAAGGACGCTCCGGCAACATTCCTGGCGACCTTCCGTATCAGGTCACGGATGCGGAAGTAGCAGAGGCGCGGCGCAAGCGGCGCGGTGCGAGGCGCAAACAGAGAACCGCGAGCCCCAGCGCTTCCCTTGCATCCGCCTTCGATACACCGGCGTAACGGTTCCGGAAGACGATGGGAGACTCGTGCACGCGCAGCCCGCGATGCACCGCCAGCAACTCCAGCAGCCACTTGAACCCCCGCGACGAGTAGTGCGTCGGCATCTTCGAGAGCAGCTCGCGCCGGCAGAGGGCGTAACCGGTCAGCACGTCGCGCTGGGGCAGCATAAGCATCACGCGGACTCCCGTGTTGAGCACCCGGCTGATCAGCCTTCGCACCAGGGGTTGGTGGGCGAACGACCCACCCCGCACATAACGGGAGCCGATGACAACGTCGCAGCCGCCCTCGGCCCGTTCGAGCATCTCCGGCAGCACGTCGGGGTCGTGCGAGAGGTCGGCATCCATGACGGCGACGAACCATCCTCCCGCCTCCGCGGCTCCAGCGAACACCGCGCTCGCAAGCCCTGCCTTGCCGGGGCGCTCCAACAGCCGGACCCGTGAATCGGACTCCGCCATCTCGCTCACGGCGGCGGCGGTGCCGTCCGGGCTGCCATCGTCCACGACGATCACTTCGCAGGGTACGTCGTTCAGGATTTCGAGGAGTCGCGGCACGAGCACGATGAGGTTCTCGCGTTCGTTATACGTCGGGAGGATGACTGACAGCAGGGGTTCGGGTGCGGCGGCCACGGCAGATACCGGCGGGAGTATAAGAGCGCAGGACTATGGTGAACAAGGTATCAGTAGCGGCGTTTACCCGCCGCTCGTCCGCCCGATAGACTACGCGGCGTGAGTACGCCTTCCCAACCCACGACGGCGCTGGTGCTCGCCGGAGGCAAAGGTGAGCGGCTCTGGCCGCTCACGCAGGACAGGCCCAAGCCGATGGTTGAGGTGAACGGCAGGCCCATCGTTGAGCACCACCTCGCCTGGCTGCGAGCGAACGGCATCGAGCGCGCGTTCCTGCTCACCGGCTACATGCACGAGGTTATCGCTGAGCACTTCGCCGCGCAGCGCATCGAAGGGCTGGACGTGCGCTGCATCCCGGAGGCATCCCCGCTCGGACGTGGGGGCGCCTACAAGAACGGCTACCGTGAGGCGGGGCTGTCCGACCCCGCCGTCATTGCCACGAACGGCGACGTGCTCACGGACCAGTCGCTCGCTCCGCTGGTGGCGGCGCACGAGCGGTCCGCCGCGCTGGCGACCGTCCTGCTCACGGCCATGATCAGCCCATTCGGCATCGTCGAGACGGACGGCGGGCTGGTGACCGGTTTCCGGGAGAAGCCGCCGTTGCCGTACTGGGTGAACGCCGGGGTGTACGTCCTCACCCGTGAGGCGATCGCCCGCTTCCCCGACGTGGGCGACCACGAGACGGAGACGTTCCCCGCTCTGGCTTCGGAGCGCCGCTTGGCGGCGTTCGAGAGCGGAGCGTACTGGAAGTCTGTCGAATCGCAGAAGGACCTGCGCGAGGTGGGGGAACACCTGGCGCGGGCATCGTAGGGCGGCGCGGCGGACTCGCTGTGCTAGAATCGAGGAGGCGGCCTTCCGTGAGGCCGCTTTCGCGTCGGGGAGTAGCGCAGTCCGGTAGCGCGCTACGTTCGGGACGTAGAGGCCCCGGGTTCAAATCCCGGCTCCCCGACCAGGTTTTCCTTCAACCTCGCCTGTTCATTCCTGCACTGCACGCTTGCTGCGCGGCCTGCGCGGGGAGTGGTATGCTTGCGCCGAAAAGCCCGCGAGGGAGGGTGTAAGCATGCTGACGACGGAACAGAACGATCGGTTGGCTCGTGTGGGTCCGGGCACGCCCGGAGGCGAGTTGATGCGCCGCTACTGGGTGCCGTTCCTGCCCAGCGCCAAGCTCGACGAAGACCCCGTGCAGGCGGTCCGCCTGCTCGGCGAGGACCTCACCTGCTACCGGGACAAATCCGGCAACATCGGCCTCATCGGCCAGCGGTGCATGCACCGCGCCGTCGACCTGCGCTGGGGCATCCCGGACGAGAACGGCCTTCGCTGCCCCTACCACGGCTGGATGTACGACTCCACCGGCGCATGTATAGACGCGCCGCTTGAAGCCCGGCGCGACATGTTCAAGGACCGCCTGAAGCTCCCCGGCTACCCGGTCAAAGAGATGGGCGGCCTGCTCTTCGCCTACATGGGCCCCCAGCCTGCGCCGCTGCTGCCTCCGTGGGACCTGTTCGTCTGGCCCAACTCCGTCCGGCAGATGGGCATCGCCGTCCTCAACGCCAACTGGCTCCAGTGCCAGGAGAACACCGGCGACCCCACCCACGGCGTCTGGCTCCACGGCTACCAGTTCCAGTACATCCTCGAAAAGATGGGCGACCACGACCGTCTCGAACGGATGAGCAAGGGGTTCATGGAACAGGGCGTCGGCATCAAGGACCTGTACGTCCACCCCACCCAGTACGGCATGGAGAAGGGCGTCATCTTCTCCAAGGAGCTCGGTGCGAAGGAGGACAAGAAGTCCCGCCACTCCACCGTCATCTTCCCGTTCTACACGGAACAGAACGCCGCCGGGGCGCCTTGGAGCGAGTTCCAGATCCGCGTGCCGATTGACGACGAGCACACCTACCACATCTCCTACAACACCTACGCGGCGCCTCCCGGCGTCGAGGCGCCCAAGCAGGACAAGGTGCCCTACTACGAGGTGCCGATCTACGACGAGGACAGGAAGCCGGTCCTGGACTGCATCCTCAACCAGGACTTCATCGGCTGGTGGGCGCAGGGCCCGCTGACCGACCGCTCCGCTGAGAACCTCGGACGCACCGACATCCCTGTCGTCTTCCTCCGTCGCCAGCTCGATGAACAGATGCGCGTCGTCGAGGACGGGGGCGATCCGATGAACGTCTTCCGCGACGAGGCGGAGATCGAGGCCCTCCCGCACGAAGGCGGCGAGATACCGATCCTCTACGGCGGCGGCAGGCCCGCGGACGCCTGGCTCAATCCTGACTGGGCGAAGGATGTACCCGAACTGACGAGGAATACCCGCGCCCAGTACCACAAGGGAGGCGCGGTCTGGGAGTCGGACCGCTACGGTCCGGCCATCCCCCTGGCGGCCGAACTCCACCGCCGCATGGAAGAGGCGGTGGAGCGAGCGAAGGCCGGTTCCGTGTAGCGCCTGTTGCATCATGCGCACCTGTAGAGGAGCCCGGCAAGCGCTGGGCTCCTCTCGGTTAACCGGCGTGCCGGGCCCGGCGTGTAACACAACAGCCTGCTTAACGTAGTAGGGTATGGGGCGCACGACACCCCTGACCGTCCGTGAAGACTCGCGTCCTGGAGAGCAGACGTGACCCAGAGCCAAACAGACCAGACCCCACCCCAGGTGCTGCCCGAGTTCAGCGCCGCGCTCGATGAACTCATCGACCTCGCGAAACGCGGCCACGACTCGGGCAGCGAACTCTTCAACCCCAGCGACGACTGGCTGGCCTCCCGGATGCGGGAGATCGGCGGACTGCCCGACTCCGAGCGGGGCGCGGCGGTCGACGAGTGGCGGAGCATCGTGGACGAGGCCGCCGCGGCGAATGCGGAAGGCAGGGCCGCGGGGCGAGCGGGGCCGGAGGCCGTGGTACGGCTGAACTCGGGCGGCTTCGCCTTCTACAGCCAGCGCGGCGTCGCCCGCCAGCCGCACCTCACGCGCTACCTGATGGACGGCTTCACGCCGAACCGCGACTCCCTCGAATTCGGCCATGACGACCAGCGGCTGTTCTGCCGCATCCTGCCGGTCATCACCGCGAAGTTCAACGAGTGGCTCGAAGCTGGCGAGACCGTCGTGCAGTCCGACCGCCGGATATGCGACGCGCCCGGACGCTCGTTTCACGCGCGGCAGCTTGTCGTGGGGGCGCGCTACCCGCAATTGCCGTACATGTGGCGGCAGCTCACGTTCGATCTCCCGGAGGAGGAACGCTCCGGCGAACCGGATATCGTGGAGATCTCCATCCCTGAGTGGCTGGAGGTCCTCGACCTTCCCGCCGATGTTCGGGGGGAGATCGAGGCGCAGGGCCTGACGCGGCTCGTATTCAAGGCGCCGACGCGCGGGCTGTCCCTCCATCTCGGATTCGATTACGTGGGCGAGCACAAGATGGGTCCGCTGAGCATCGCCATGCACCAGACGAAGATGAACGGCGG
>DAOUHP010000122.1:0-6172 GCA_034428575.1 Dehalococcoidia bacterium
GGGCGCAGGCCGGATGGCAGTATAGCAGAGCGGCGGCGGGGCTTCACAAGGCATGAAGCAACCCTCACCCCAACCCCTCTCCCACCCAGCGGGCGAGGGGAGCACGCCGTCGCAGGCGAGCGTCCGTGCCTGCTCAGCGGGCTAGGCGAGCGCGTCGCTGGCGAGGGCGACCGCGCCGAGCGCACCGGCCTCCGCGCCGAGCGCGGGCGGGACGACGGGCGTGAGCTTGCCGATGCCGGCGAACGACTGCTCGCGCATGAGGGCGACGGCGGGGGCGATGTAGGCGTCCCACTCGTTGGAGAGGCCGCCGCCGATGATGATCTTGGCCGGGTTGAGGAGGTTCACGAGGCTCGTGAGTCCCGCGCCGAGGTAGACGATGGCATCGGCGACGATATTCAGCGCGAGCGCGTCGCCGGAGCGGCAGGCTGCGAAGACGTCGCGGGCCGTCAGCTCCTCCTGGTTGGTGTCGTGCAGGGCGTCGCTCATGGATGAGCGTTCTCCGGCTGCGATGCGCTCGCGTGCGATGCGCGCCAACGAGGTTCCGGAACAGAGCGACTCCCACGCGCCGGGGGTTGTGCTGGCGCCGTAGGGACCGTGGGCATCCACCGTCATGTGGCCGACCTCTCCGGCGTAGCCTGCTGTCCCGGTGTAGAGGTGTCCTCCCAGGATGACCCCAGCGCCGATGCCGGTGCTGATGGTGATGAAGATGAGGTCCTGCACGCCCTTGCCCGCGCCGTAGCGTTGCTCGCCGAGCGCGGCGAGGTTTGCGTCGTTGCCGATCGCGACTGCCATGCCGAGCCGCTGGCTGAGCATCGAACCCATAGGCGTGTTGGACATCCCCCCGATGTGCGGAGAATGGACGACGACGCCTTCACGAGCGTCTATCGCCCCTGCAGCGGCCACTCCCGCCGAAGTGATCGTGTCCGGGTCCAGTCCCGCGTTGGCGATCGCTTCCCGGGCAGTCTCCGCCATGGCGGTGATGACACGCTCCGCGCTCTCCCGAGAAGGGGTCTCCGCGACGGCAGAGGCGAGCGTCGTGCCATCCGGCCGCGCGGCGAGCGCGAGTATCTTGGTGCCGCCGAGGTCTATGCCGAGGACCGCATCGTTAGCGCTCATCATTCCTCACTGGCCGGGGCCGGCACGGGTCACCACGGCGTCCGCTATGTTACCCCGGCGAGCGAGTTCATCAAGCGGAGGTGGTCCTTCAGCAGGCGAGTGGTCAGGAAGTGCTCGCGGACGTGCTCCTTGCCGCGCTTGCCCATCTGCCTGCGCGTGCGCTCGTCCTCCAGCAGCGCGCGGATGGCGTCGACGAACTCCTGCGTCGTCCCCGCGACGGGACCCGCGCGCCCGTAGTCCAGCTGGAGCGGGATGCCTCCGGCCTCGCTGCCGACCAGGGCTTTCGCCTTCCAGAGCGCTTCGGAGATCACGAGCCCGAACCCTTCACGGATGGACTTCTGCAGCAGCACGTCCGCGGCGCTCTGGAAGGCGTTCACCTCCAGGTTGCCGACGCCGTTCAGGTTCGTCAGCACGTGGATGTCGTAGTCCTCGCCCGCCTTCCGCACGATGCGTTCGTAGAACGACCACGCTTCCGGGTCGTCGTTCGCCATCGCGGCGACCATCAGCAGTTGAAGGCCGGGGTAGTCTTCCTTGAGCGACTTGTAGACGTCCAGGACGCCAAGCGGGTCCTTCCACGGGTCGAACCGAGATATCTGCGCGATGATGGGCCTGTCCGGGTCTATCTCGTAGCGGGCGAGGATGTCCCGGACGACGACGGGCGAGATCTCCGAGTTCTTGGTGCTCGTGGGGTCAATGGCGGGCCAGATGATCTCCAGCCTGGGGCCGGTGATGGGCTCCTTCACGTACTCGGCAAGTGTGAAGACGAGCGCGTCGTAGATGGAGATGTAGCCGCGCAGGAAGCCCCACACCTCCGGGAGCGCTTCGGTCGTGTCGAGGTGACAGCGCCAGACCCACTTCGCGCCGAGCATCTCCGGGTCGCGTTCGCGCAGGTACTCCAGGATGCCGGCGGGCTGGGGGTCGTGGATGTAGACGAAGTCGTACTTCCCGTCCATCGCGTTGGCGTTCGCCTGGTTAGTCTCACGCCAGAGGTCGGCCATCGCCTTGTTCCAGGGTATGTACATGCCCTGCATGGCGTTGTGCATGCTCTTGGTGACGTTGAAGAACTCCGCGGAAGCCTCCATCACGTGCCAGTGCGCGTCTATCCCCACGTCCCGCAGGAGCGGGATGAAGCTGTTGAGTATCTCCGCGACGCCTCCGCCGAATGCGGTCGCGTTCAGGTGCAACACCCGCGCACCCTTCAAGGGCGCGGCGAGGCTGCGGAGTTCCGCTATGCGCTCCTCGCCAATGTGCGGCTCGTACTCGTGCAGCGCCTTAGGGGTGATGGGAACGGGGGTGGGCATTCAGCGCCTCGACGACCGTTGCCGCCGCTTCAGCATCTGCTGGAAGACCTTGAGGTAGTTGGCGAGGTAGTGGGTGATGAGGTGGCGCCGCGCGACGTGCCGGTGCGCGGCCTGCCCGATGCGGGCTGCCGTCTTCGGGTTCGCCAGCAGCCGCTGGATGGCCGCGGCCTGTTCCTCCGTGCTGTCCGCGAGCAGGGCGGTCCTGCCCTCGATGAGCAGCGCCTCCGCGACCGAACTGCGGGCGCTGACGATGGGGCGGGACTGCCACATCTCCTCCAACAGCTCCACAGATATGCCGCGGGGGTAGCCTTCGTGGATGAGCACGGTCGCCTCTTCCCTGAGAGCGGAGAGCTCCACGTTGCCGACCCTGTCCATCTCCGTAAGCACCAGCACGCCGCCCAACTGCTGCGCCCGCTCGCGCAGGACGTTGAGCTTCTGGCCGAGCGCGGGTTCGTCGGAGACGAGGTTCGTGATGACGAGTTGCACGTCCGGGCGGCGCTCCCTGACGAGGGCGAACGTGTCCAGGACGCGTTCGGGGTCGTCGTCGCGCATGCTGAGCACGATCTGGCCGATCACCGGGAGGTCCACGTTCAGCCCGCGTTGGGCCAGGATGGTCTCTCGTACCTCGTCAGATACGGGGCGCGCGCTGGGGCTGAGCGGGTCGACGCCGGGCGTGATCACGAAGGTGCGAGGCGTCGGGGCGTCGTCCCGGATGAACGGCTTGTAGTCGTATACCGACGCGTTGAAGTCGTCGGCGTGCTGACGGATGAGCGACCAGGCGTTCGGAACGGCGTTGCGGTAGTCGCGGTGCGAATGCCACAGCCACACACCCGGAGGGGAGTGTCCGTGCTGTTGTGTGAGTGCTGCGTGGAGGCCGACCGACGCGGCGTGATGCACGACGACGATATCGAACTCTTCGTCGAACATCTGCGCGTTCGACTGGTTGAACTCGCGCCATTCGCTCTCGTGATGCTCATGCCATCCGCCCGCGTAGCCGGAGAGGGCCCGCCGCAACGCCCGGTCCATCTCTACGTACTCGGCGGCCACACGCACCTGCTGCCACTGCATGTTCAGACCCAGGTCTGCAAGCAGGGGAACGGAGCTTTGGAGCAGGCGTCGCACGGCGCCGCTCGCCGCGGGGGAAGAGAGGTAGAGCACACGCGCGCCCTGCAAGGGCGCGGCAGCCGCGCGAAGCGATTCGATAGTTGCGTCGCCTACGAATTGGGCATACTGGTCTATGGAGTGTGTACTGGTTGCGACGCTTCCGAACATCCGCCTGCCGCCCCTTGCCCGCCGTGCGCTCTGCGCCGACCCGGCGTCACGAGGGATTATCCGCGACGTTCTCGAAGACGGTCAACACAACACGCCGGGTTTCGTCCTATAATCGCGCCGCACACCCGGATGCTTATCGAACGCTCAAGGAGGCGTTGCATGACGGACTACGACCGCACCACGCAGGACTTCGGCAACATCGTGTCCCTCGATCACGTCAATCTCACCGTGCCCGACCAGCAGATGTCGACGCTCTTCCACATCGTCGGCATGGGACACACCCGCGACCCGTACATGACCGTCGGGCTGGAGAACATGTGGGTGAACATGGGCCGGGAGCAGTTCCACCTGCCCACCCGGGACTCCGCGCAGGTGCTCCGCGGGCGTATCGGCCTCGTTACGCCGGACGTTGACGCATTGGAAGAGCGACTCGACAGGGTCGCGCCCCGGTTCGAGGGGACGCAGTTCGCCGTCGAGAGGGAAGGACGCAACCTGGACGTTACCGGTCCGTGGGGCAACCGCTTCCGCTGCCACCCGGCGGACGGAGAGCGTATGGGCGGCGCGAACATCGGGCTCGAGTACCTCATCCTCAACGTTCCGGCGGGAACGGCGGCGGGCATCGCACGCTTCTACGGGCAGGTGATGGGCGCGACGGCGGAGGTCGTGGAGCGCAGGGGTTCCCCGACGGCGCGCGTGCAGGCCGGCAGGCACCAGGCGCTCCTGTTCCGCGAAGACCCGGACGAGGCGCGGCCCTACGACAACCACCACATCGCGGTGTATATCGCGGACTTCTCCGGCCCCCACAAGGCGCTGCAGGAGATGGACCTCATTACGGAGGAGAGCAACCCCTCTCAGTACCGTTTCACGAACATAACCGACCCCGAGACGGGCGAAACGCTCTACGAGTTGGAGCACGAGGTGCGGAGCATGGTGCACCCGATGTACGGGCGTGAACTCGTGAACCGGAACCCGTCGCAGGCGTTGCAGGCCTACCGCAGAGGCGCCGACGCGTTGATGGTGGGGTAGAGCAGGGGGCATGCACTGAGTGACACGAGTGTGTTGCTTTAGGATCAGCGGCTTTGGTAGGCTCGACATGTGATGCGCTCACCCCTTGCGCTTACCGCAGTCAGTTTGCTCGCCGCTGCTCTGATTGGCGTATTGACTGTCGTTATCGACGAGTCTGCCGCGTCTCGATGGCAGAAGGCACTGATTGTCGTTTCAGCGGTCCCACTCAGCATAGGTTTGGTATGGATAGCCACTCTCCTCCCAAGGACGAGGGCGCTCGGCCGCTTGCTTGCCGCAACAGTGGCCTTGCGTGGCGTTGAACTGGCTTTCAACTATGCAAACCCGCCCCGGCATCCAGAACGTGTCATTGGGCGGGATGGTACGGCTGCCCTAGTAGTACCCGTAGACAATGGAATGCTTATGGGTGTGCAACTCGGAGTCTACAACGCGGGGATGGGCAGAGTGGGTGTGGTTCAGGTCAACCAGATCCAGCGTGGAGAGGCCACTTGCCCCGTCGTCTCACGCGAAAAGGAAGAGTTCTGGCTTGAGATGGAAGCACGCATGGAGAACGATGACTCTGTGCCTCGGGGCCTTCATGTAAGATTGGAAGGCCCGGAGGTGGCGAGGGTCTCTACGATTGAGGCGTTGCGAGAATGGAGGTCGCAATGACGAATGGACATGAGCCTGTCCGCGGGAAAGTCGCGGTGGTGCTGAATTCGCGTCAACTCGTTATCAACCGTGGCAGTGACCATGGCGTGGAGAAGGGGATGCGTTTCTCCGTTCAGGAGGAGTTGAGTATCACTGACCCTGACAACGGCGAGCCCCTTGGTGGCCTACCTCGCGAGGTAGTCAAGGTCCAGGTCATCGACGTATATCCGCGCTACGCACTCGCGCACACCTACGAGACATATTCAGCTCCAGCCCCGCTTCCTCTCACGTTTGACCCTGTCCCTCTTACGCTGCAAGCTGCGCTTGGCATTCCACGGAAGCAAGAGATTAAGGTGAAACAAATCCGTACGCCTGAGCATGCTCAGAATGATCTTAGGGTCACTGGCTCACCCGAATTCGCAGTTGTGGACCGGGGGTATCTCGTTGAGGAAGAAGCGGCCTAGCCCGCGCCGCCCCTGATGGGCGTCCGCCGCTTCGGCTCCTCGGGTCCGTCGCGCAATTGCTTCGGCAGGACGAACTCGACGTCCTCCCGCGTCACCTCAATGGTCTCGACCGAATCGGGCTTGAGGAAGTCGATGACGCCTTCCACGAGCGATTCGGGAGTAGACGCACCCGATGTGATGCCCACCCGCTCGATGCCGTCCAACCACGCGGGATCTATGGCAGAGGCGTCGTCGATGAGGTAGGACGGCACACCGGTCTGTTCCGCGACCTCGCGGAGCCGGTTGCAGTTCGAGCTGTTCTGCGCTCCGACGACGATCACCAGATCCACCCCTTGCGCGAGCTCCTTGACCGCTTCCTGCCGGTTC
>DAOUHP010000123.1:0-41184 GCA_034428575.1 Dehalococcoidia bacterium
TGATAGTGCCGAAGTCCGACCCTCCCGGTGGGACTGCCCAGCATGAGGCCGAGACGTACTACTTCTGCGCCCCCGGCTGCCGTAGCGCGTTCACCGAAGACCCCACGCAGTTCCTGTAAACGCGGTCCCGCCACACTCCCGGCCGACACCTGCGTATGGCTTGTCATCGGGATTGGGGAAGTCGTACCATTTACCAAGTATTGTGCGATTTTTCACGAGGAGGTCAGCATGGCGCCGCTGGACGAGCTCGACACGAAGTTGATAGAGCTGCTGCAACGCGACGGACGCGCATCCAACATCGAGTTGGCACGCAAGACCGGCGTGAGCGAAGGCACCATCCGGCGGCGTTTCCGCAACCTTGTCCAGGAAGAGGTGATCCGTGTGGTCGCCATACCGGACACGTCCAAACTCGGCAGGCGCATGTCGGCGCTTGTCGGCCTCAAGGTAGACCCCGCTCAGGTTGAGTCGGCGGCTGAGGAGCTGGCAAAGATGGAAGAGGTGCACTACGCGGCGGTCACCACTGGCGCGTACGACGTCTTCTGCCGCGTGAGCTTGGGCTCGCCGCTCGAACTCTCCGATTTCCTCAGGAACCGGGTGGGCGATATCAAGGGCGTTCGGCAGACCGAGACCTTCATCAACCTCTCCATCAAGAAGAACGTGGGAGACTTCGTTCCCCAGGACGAGGGTTGACAACCTGTTCCCACCTCAGCAACGCGTCTGTTAGAATATGCTTGCCTTGCCCGAGAGGAAGGCGGCTTGAACAGGCCTAGAACAAAGGGAGGGGCACTTCCAAGATGGCTTACATAATCAGCGAACCCTGTGTCGACTTGAAGGATGCTTCGTGCGTTGACGTCTGCCCGGTGGACTGCATCTATGAAGGCGACCGGATGTTCTACATCGATCCCGATGAATGCATCGACTGCGCAGCGTGCGAGCCGGTCTGCCCCGTCGCCGCGATCTTCGCCGAGGATGCCCTCCCCGCCGACCAGACCCACTTCATTGAGATCAATAAGGCCCGCAGCGGACCCTAGTTCCCGGTAACCAATAGTAAGCCGGCATCAGGCGGGCCAGCACTGGCCCGCCTATCGTTGTGGCTCCCCCGGGGTGCTTCTCGCCCTTCCTCCTGTCGTCGCCCGAGCCCGGGCCGCATGGAATGCGAGTGCCCATGCTGCTCCCGCAGCGGGAGCGATGAGACCTGGGTTTGATTCCGGTTGTGCCTCGCCGTAGACTCGCGAGTTGATGCTCGCTCACGCACATCTGAAACCCGAACAGACACGCCCCGTCCCGGGCATGCGCGGCGTGGTCCGCCGCTGCCCCGTGTCGTAGGGCGCCGGAGCGCCATGGCAGATATCGCCATCATCGGGCTCAGTCCTGTTGGCATCACGCTCGGGGGCGCGATCAAATCCGGCCTACGGGGCGTATCCGTCGCAGGATTCGACCCCGATGCAGCGACCGCAAGGCGTGCCATGGAGGCAGGCGCGCTTGACGAGGCGCCCAGGAGCTCCGCTACCGCACTGGCAGGCGCGAAGCTCGTCGTCCTCGCGGGGCCTTTGTCCGCCGCGAGGGATGCGCTGCGCGTCGTCGGCGAATTCGCACCATCCGAGTGTGTCGTCACAGATACCTGTCAGTTGAAGGCGCCCGTTCTGCATTGGGCGGAAGAGCACCTGTCGCGCGGCATGCACTTCGTCGGCGGGCGGCCCGTGCTCCGGGACCCCGGCGAGGGTGCGGAGCCGTCGTTCGAGGGAACGGACTACGCGGTCATACCCGGTCCAACCGCATCGAGTGACGCCATCGAAGCCGTGATCGGACTCGCAAAGGCGGTCGGCGCAAGCCCGTTCTTCCTTGATGCGGCTGAGCACGACAGTTTCGTCATCGCCACCGAGTACCTGCCGCGCATCGCCGCCGGCGCGGCGGTGGACGCCGCCTCCACGAGCCCGGCCTGGCGCGACGCGCGACGTCTGCAGGGAGACGCATTCGCGCGCGCCGTGGACGATGCTGGCGCGCTTGACCGGGAAGAGTTGGCCATCGTCCTCGAGTACGCGTCGGAGACCTTCACCTACTGGCTGGACCGGCTTGCCGGAGCCACAAGCGAGTTGCGCACGGTCGCGCTCGCAAGACCTAACGCCGCTGAGGCGGCAAAGCAGCTGGGCGCGCTGGCGGAGGCGCAACGGGAACGGCTGCGCGGGGCGCCTGCGCGCGCACCGGGGATGCAGGTCCCGAGCTTCTCGTCACTGCTGCTGGGGGACTGGCTGAACCGGCGGGCCCGCTGATAGGGATAGCAGGACATCCCATCCCCGTGGGGCGCGGGCGCGCCCGTTCGAGCGGTCGGCTCCGGGAAGCCGGCTGCTCTCGCCTTACACGCCGTAGAGCGCTGCGGGGTTATCCGTGAGTATCCGCTCAGCGGTTGCAGGGGAGATGTCCTCGCGTGACCGCATCTGGGTGACGCAGTGCACCTGCGCCGAGGGGTCGCCGAACAGACGGCTGGTCGCACCGGGGGTGTGGTGGCCGTAGTCGGTGCCGACGACGATGCGTTCCTCCCCGATGTAGTTCATGAGGTAGGGCAGGTCTTCCTCGACCTCGTAGGAGATCCACATGTTGTAGCGGTCGAAGAGGCGCGGCCCCCAGAAATCCTCCTCGGCGCGGAGCGTTCCGCGCAGCTGGTACATCGCGAACGGCACCCACGAAGCGCCGGTCTCGATGAACCCCCACCGCAGGTCAGGGAAGAGCTCCGGGACCTTGTTCGCAACCAGGTTGCGGAAGGCGACGACGGGCGGGATGCGCCCGTGCGTGAACGTGTGGCTGCGGCTCACATCTATCAGGAAGTTAAGCGCGGGGGCGCCCTGACCCTGGTGGATGCAGATGGGCAGGCCAAGCGCCTGCGCCTCCTCGTAAACGGGGTAGAAGTACGGGTCGTCCAGCGTCTTGTCGCCTTCGATGCCGCGGAAGAAGACGCCACAGGCGCCGTGCTCCTTGCCGAAGCGCAACTCAGCCACCGAGGCGTCTATGTCGCGGAGCGGGGGAATAACGACGTACCGGATGCGGTCTTCCGCCTTCGCCCACACGTCCGCGAGGAATCGGTTGTATGCCTTGCACAGCTGGACTTCGTAGGCGGCGTCGTGGGTGAGGTAGGCCAGGAAAAGCGTGGGGTAGACGACCTGGGTGTCCACGTTGGTGGCCTGCATATCCTCGAAACGGAGCGGCAGGTCGAGCAGTTCGCGCGCCTTTCGGTCAACACGGTCGCGTACGTTCTTCTGCGCAGTGGGAGTGACGAGGAAGTTGCCGCCTCGCCCCGCGGGACGCGGGTAGATCTGGCCGTCGATGAGCCACATGTGGTCCACGCCGCCGTAGAGCGTGTCCTCCGGCACCTGCACGACTACGGGTCGCCGCTTATGCCAGTCCGGGTGCAGGAAGTCCCACATCTCCGGCGGTTCGGCTATGTGCGTGTCGGCGTCCACTACGCGGCTCATGCTGGACCTCCTCCGTCTCGCGCTGATGTCTGTTCTACGCCGGAAGTATGTCCCCGTACGGCACGGCGGTCAACGGCACGCCGACCCGGCGCCGTCGCCCCGCTCGCTACAAAGCCCGCGCCGCTGCGTATCCGACCGCAACCGCCGCGAGCCCGAGTGCGACCGTCAGCAGGACGTTCGCGGCTGCGGAGAGGTAGGCCGCGCTGCGCAGGAGCGTCAACGTGTCGTTGGTTATCGCCGAAAACGTCGTGAACCCGCCGAGCACGCCTACGAAGAGGAAGAGGCGCGCACTCGGACCGAAGACCTGCCGGGTCTCAGCGAGCCCCGCAAGCGCGCCGATGAGCAGGGAGCCAAGTACGTTCACGGCAAGGACGCCCCATGGGAAAGACGGCTGACCGAGCATGCGCGACACACCGAGGATAACGCCGTAGCGCGATGCCGCGCCGACGAAACCGCCCATGCCAACGAGGAGAAGGTCAGTCATGAGGCTTGCGGAATGTGAGCGGGTCGTGCTGTTCGCTGCCGTAGAAGCGGAGCCAGAAGTCGCTCTTGCCGGGAAAGTCCATGTACAGACCGAGGTGCGCCCCGCCGAGTACATGGAGGTGGCCGTGCGGCTGCGACTGCATGGCGTCGGCCCCGAAGTTGGAGACGATGCGGAAGCCTCCGGGCGCGTCGGACTCGCCTATCTCGACCGCGAGCCGGGCGGCGCGAGGAAAGAGCGGCGACTGCCAGAATTCGCCCTGGCTCATGTGCGCGATGGGCGCCACGAGGTACATGAGCGGGGCCCAGTCCAGCGCGTTGTGAAAAGCGATGAGTTCGTCGTCCTGGTGGCGGATGCGGCGAGGGAGCTCGCCGGAGGCGATGGCGCAGAACGCGCACTCTCTGGGAAGTCCTCGATCAAAGGTCACGGTACTTCCGTGGCTCCCGTCGGTCACGTCCGGTCTGGCGGTAGTCCGGTGCTGTGATTGGAACCTCCGTAACGATTCGATTGTCCGAGAGACGCGAAGCGATCCGGTCGGACAGGGCGTCTCTGTTAGCAGGCCCTTCCTTCGGGGTCTGCATGGTAATGATTGTGGGAAGGCGGGCGTTATGCCTATGAACGATGATCTGATAGAGCTTTTCGTTTGCCCACTCAGTCGCACTCGCTCTACCCAGATCGTCGAGGATGAGCAACGGTGCCTGTTTGATGCGGTCAAACATTTCATCATAAGTAACTCGGCTGTCCGGTCCGAAGGTGTAGCGGAGGTGATCGAGAATATCCGAAGCAGAGGCGAAAAAGACATTGTTACCCTGCGCGAGTTGTTGGTTGGCGACGGCGACAGCAAGGTGAGTCTTGCCACACCCAGGGCCTCCAATCAAGAGAAGCCAGCCATCGGGGTCCTCTGCAAAGGCACGTGAGGCGTATAGCGCGGCGGCAAGGGTTTCCCTGTCCTCTCTGGTAAGAGCGAGCCCCTCAGAGTCCATTCTCATACGGTCGCGTCCCTTGGGCTCAAAAGACGGGAATGTCATATCACGGAGCATTGCGCCCGGTATGCTTCCGAGGTTTGCAGTCTTCGCCCCCACGGAACCGCCCATATCAATGGCGCGTGCGGTTCGCGGGTCCGTGAGTTTACTCTGGAGACGTCCGTCCAGCCGTTCAAGGGGAACCGCGGAGGTGAGGACGGTGGGCAGGCCGTTCAGGTATCGGTGATTGACGACCTGGAAGAGCTTCTCCTCAGCCCACGGGGTGCCGTTGTGCGCGCCGATGTCGTCAAGGACGAGGACAGGAACGTTCTTGACCTGCTCCAAGAGTTCGTCGTGGGGGAGAGCCGAATCGTCTGCATAGCCGCCCCGGAGCTGGTCGAGCAGGTCGGGAACGAAGGTGAAGAGGACGGGATGTCCCTGTGCCATGAGGCGGTTGGCGGCGGCGGCGGCGAGACAGGTCTTGCCCGTGCCGTGGCCGCCGGTGAGGAGCAACGAACCTGCAGGTTGCTCGACGAAGGCCTGTGCAGCTCGCAAGGCGGCGTCGTAGCGGGCATTCGCCTCGGGGCCGATGCCTGGGCCGCTCGGGGCCAACGTTTCGAATGTGACTGCGTGCAGCACGCCGAGGTTGCTGTAGCGCTGGAGCCGCGCGAGGCGGCTCGTTTCGCTCCGCTGCATTTGGCAGAGACACGGAAAGGCACGCCCGAAGTCCGGATGGCCGACGGGCACGTCCCGCCGCACCCAGCCCTGGCCCCCGCACGTCGGGCAGGCCTCAACTCCGGTGAACTCGGCGTCGAGCTGCTCCACCCATTCAGGAGCGGTGGAGCCGTGCGAGAATCTGTTCTGCTGTAAGCGTTTCAGTATGTCCGCTAGGCTTTCCACGTGACCTCTGCCCCTTGCCTACTTTCTTCCAGTGGTCCAAGACCCTTACGACATAGCGCCAACTACGGGCGTTGTGTGCGACTGCTTCGTAGATGGCATCCTCTATCCAGTCGTAAGGATACTCATCCTCAGTTTCGCGCAGCTCGTCGGCGATCAACGGCGTCAGCATACCAATGTTCTCTTCGTACAACTGAAAGATGTTGGGGCGTTCGGACGGCTGGCCGACCTCCGCCTTTGATGGAGCAGGTCCGGTTCGCCCAGCGGCGCGCTCGTTCTGCGGCGTGTGGAGCAGCAGCCAGCCTCCCGCCTCGATGAGCGTGCCGCGCTCGACGGCGAGGGCGATGCCACGTTCGACCTCACCCTCGGACCCGAGTGCGTTCAACAGTACGTCGTCCGCCCGCAGGCTGGACACCGCAACGCGCCTGGGCGCGCCGCTCTCCAGGGCCTCGTACCACAGGAAGCGCAGGGTGCACTTCAATTCGGCGCAATCGGTGATGTCGGCCAGGAGGGTCGAGAGCAACGACGCGGGCACGGGCAAACGCTTCGTGCCGGCGCCGAACCCGGGAAACGTCGAGGCGGTCATGCGGTCGCCGTTTCGGTCGCCAGGTTGAGGAAGCGTGAGAACTTGCCGTCGAAGAAGAGATGGAGGGTGCGCGTGGGACCGTGGCGGTTCTTGGCGATAACGAGTTGAGCGAGGTTCTCCGGGTACGGGTCTGTGGGGTGGCGCTGTTCCCACTGCTCGGCTGTCAGGTATTTGTCGTCGCGATGGATGAATGCGACGACGTCGGCATCCTGCTCAATGCTGCCGGACTCGCGCAGGTCGGAGAGTTGGGGGTGGTGGTCCGGGCGCTGTTCGATGGCGCGCGAGAGCTGGGAGATGGCGACGACCGGAACGTTGAGGTCGCGGGCGATGGCCTTCAACTGCCGCGTGATATCGCTCAACTCCTGCACCCGGTTCTCACCTCGGTTCTCGCGTCCGGCGATGAGCTGGAGGTAGTCGACGATGACGAGGTCGATGCCCCTGCCCGTATGGAGGCGACGAAGCTTGGACCGCATCTCCAGGACGGTCTGCGCGGGAGAGTCGTCGATGTAGATGCCGAGGTCGGACAGGGCGCCGATCCCGGTGATGACGCGTGTTTGTGCCGTGTCGCCGAGAAGGCCGATGCGCAAAAGGTGACTATCCACCTCGGCCTCGGCGGAGAGAAGCCGGAGCGCGAGTTGTTCCCGGCTCATCTCGAGGCTGACGACTGCTGCGACCGCGCCCTGCCCCGCGGCGTTCCGCGCGATGTTCATGGCGAGGGTCGACTTGCCGAGCGCGGGGCGCGCCGCGAGGATGAAGAGGTCTCCGCGTTGCAGGCGTCCGAGGGCGTTGTCGAGGTCGATGAAGCCGGTGGGGATCGGAGCGACGCCGTGGTCCAGCGGCGCGGTGTCGGAAGCCTCTTCCAGGTATTGGTCCAGCACTTCCCGTATCGTCACGAAGTCCCGCGTGACGTGGGTGTTGCGGACCCGGAAGAGGATGTCCTCGGCCCGCTCGAGCGCCTGCTCCGTGTCCGGCGCGTCCTCGTAACCGATGGCGGCGATGTCGCCCGCGGCCTGGATGAGCCTGCGCATAGTGGCGGTCTGGTTGACGATGCGAGCGAAGTGCTCCGCGTGAACAGACGTGGGCACGGCGGCGATGACGTGGCTGAGGTAGCCATGGCCGCCGACTTCGTCCAGCCGTTCCTTGAGTGATAACTCCCGGGCAACGCTGATCTGGTCTATGGCCTCGCCGCGATGGTAGAGGGACTGGCAGGCTTCGTAGCACCAGCGGTTACGCTCACGGTAGAAGTCGTCCACCCTGACCAGCGGCGCGATGCGGTTTATCACCTCCCCATCTATGAGGAGAGAGCCGATGACCGCTTCTTCCGCGTCCGCATCATGTGGTGGAAGCTTCTCCGCATACATCCTGCCTCGTTCCTACGGCTCTTCTTCGTCTCCGGTTTGGCCGTCCCCGGGCTCGTCTTCGTCGTCTTCATAGTCGTCGACGGGGGACTGGTCGTCGTCATCGTAGTCGTCGTAGGCGCCCTCTTCGGCAGCCGTCGCGTCTTCTTCCGGCTCGGCAGTGGCCTGGGCAGCCTCATATCCTTCGGGAACGACCGAGACGGTCACCTCCGCAGTGACTTCGCGGTACAGGCGGATGCTGACCGGGTAGTCGCCGGGTTCATGGATGGCGGCCCCGAGCAACACCTGGCGGTGGTCTATCGCGCGGCCCGTAGCGGCGGAGAGCCGGTCCGCGATGTGCCGCCCGGTGACGGAGCCGAACAGCCGTCCGTTCGGGCCCACGCGCACCTCCACGGGCACCTGGGTGCCTTCGATCAGCGCGGCAACCTCTCCCCATTCTTCGGAGAACTGGAGACGCTTCTGCCGGGCCGCCGCTTCGATGGCGCGTATCCGCTGGAGCTGGCCGGGCGTCGCCGGGGCGGCGAGCCCTCGGGGCAGCAGGTAGTTGCGGGCGAACCCGTTCTTGACCTCTTTGACCTCGCCTGCATCAGCAGCGCCGGCCACGTCTTCGAGAAAGATGACTTTCATCTCGTAATCCCTCGCACTGTGGGGTATGAGTCCGCGCAGATTGCGCATCCGCGCATAACAACGATACGGCCAGTGGACCGGCCGCACGCTACATCATACCACCGACAGGCTCCTCTTCCGCAGGGTAATTGCACAAGGGGCTTGTGTCACAGTGCGCCGCGTGGGATGGTCACACACCGGCTGCACAAGCCCCACGCGACAGAGTCCACGAATTTTGACGAGCCGTACGCTTGCGTTTTTGGGGACGCCGGTTCTAGGCGTTCAGGGCGCGCTCCAGGCCGCCGAAGAAGGCATCCGCAAGGTCCGCGAGCGGCTCATCCACGAAGCCGGGAATGGCGAACCGCGTGCCCCCGGTAACACCGAGCCGTGCACACGGCACGCCGGCTTCCCGCGAAGCAGCCTCGACGCGCGCGACGTGCGCCTCGGCGCAACTGACGACGGCCCGTGACGGCGATTCGCCGAACAGTGCAGCGTCCCAGCGTCCTTCCGGCAAGTCGCCCGCGCCGGTGAAGCCAATGCCGCCGAGCACGGCGCTCTCGGCCAGCGCAACAGCCAGCCCCCCGTCCGAGCAGTCGTGCGCGGAGCACAGCAGGCGCTCGCGCGCCAGCTCGACGAGGAGCCGGTGCAGACGAGCCTCGGAGTCGAGGTCAATGGCCGGTCTGCCCGCGACGGTGCCGTGCTCGGTCGCCAGGTACTCGCTGCCCGCGAGCGCGCCGTCGTCCGCAGGGGACGCGCCGAGCAGGAGGACCGCGTCGCCATCGCGGCTGAACGCAGCCCCGAGCGCGTTGCGGGCGTCGTCCATCAGGCCTACGGCGCCGACGACAGGGGTGGGGTAGACCGCCTCGCCCTGCGTCTCATTGTAGAGCGAGACGTTGCCGCTCACGACGGGAACGCCCAGGGCGCGACAAGCGTCGGCCATGCCGCGGATGCACTCCTCCAACTGGTAGTACACCTCCGGCTTCTGCGGGTTGCCGAAGTTGAGGCAGTCGGTGATGGCCAGCGGCGTCGCGCCCGAGACGGCGACATTCCGGCACGCCTCGGCGACGGCCATCGCCCCGCCGGTGTAGGGGTCGAGCCATGCGGTGCGCCCGTTGCCGTCCACGGCCAGGGCGAGCGCCCTGGGCATCTCACGCAGGCGAAGGACGGCGGCGTCACCCGCGCCGGGCTTCACCATCGTGCGCGTCTGAACTTCGTGGTCGTAGCGGCGATAGACAGCGCGTTTGCTGGCAACATTGGGGGATGCGAGGAGGGAGCGCAGGATGCGCCCTGCCTGTGCGGGGTCGGGCGGCGCGGGCATCGGCGCGGCGTGCAGCGCGTCCAGGTACGCTGGTCGCGTTCCGCCGGGGCGGTACTGCGGGGCCTCCACGAGCGTCGCGACGTTTACCTCCGCGGCGAGTTCGGAGCCGTCGTAGACGCGGGCCATGCCGTCGCCGGTGACGACGCCGATGGCCGAGAGCGGCACGTCCCAGCGGTCGAAGATGCGGCGAACAGCATCCTCGTGCTCCGGCTTGACGATGAGCAGCATCCGCTCCTGTGACTCGGAGAGCATCACTTCGTACGGAGTCATGCCGTCCTCGCGGCGGGGGACGCGCGCGACGTCTATCTCGACGCCGGTGCCGCCTCTCGCGGCGCACTCCATGACGGAGCTCGTGAGACCCGCTGCGCCGAGGTCCTGCATCCCGTCGAGCAGGCCGCTCGCGGCGGCTTCGAGGCAGGCCTCGATAAGCACCTTCTCCAGGAACGGGTCGCCGACCTGCACGGTGGGGCGCATCTCGCGCTCCTCCTCGAACGTCCGGGAGGCGAGGCCGGACGCGCCGTGGATGCCGTCCCTACCCGTCGCGGAGCCCGCGAGCAGAAAGAGCGATCCGGGGTTCGCGGCGGCGGCGCGCATGAGCGCTCCGTGCGGGAGCAGTCCCACGCACATGGCGTTCACGAGCGGGTTGCCGCTGTAGGTGGGGGCGAACATCGTTTCGCCGCCCACGTCCGGAACGCCGATGCAGTTGCCGTAGCCGGAGATGCCGGCAACGACGCCCTGAAACAGGAAGCGGTTGCGGGCGGTATCAAGCGGGCCGAACCGCAGCGAGTTCAGGAGCGCGATGGGACGCGCTCCCATCGCGAGGATGTCGCGGACGATGCCGCCGACGCCGGTCGCGGCGCCCTGGTACGGTTCGACGGCGGAGGGGTGGTTGTGCGACTCGATCTTGAAGACGACGGCCAGCCCGCCGCCGATGTCGACCACGCCCGCGTTCTCCTCGCCGGCCTGCACGCGCACGGCCTCTCCGGTGGTGGGGAAGCCGCGCAGGAGCGGCTTGGAGTGCTTGTAACCGCAGTGCTCGCTCCAGAGCGCGCCGAACAGCCCGAGCTCCACGCCGTTGGGCTCGCGCTCGATCTTGCTGACGATGAGGTCGTACTCCTCGCGCGTGAGGGCGATCTCGTCAAGCGTTTCCTGTGAGACTGGCATCAGTTGGAGACTCCGATCAGGCCTACTCCGGCGACCACCAGCGTTGCGCCGAACACCGCCCGTGGCGTCAAGCGCTCGTAGCCGCGCAACACGATGAGCACGAACACGTACGAGGCGAGCGGTACCGCCCCTATGATGGGGGCAGCGACGCTGAAGTCCAACCGTGCGAGCGCCGTATAGAAGCTGCCGGTTGCCAGTGCGAACAGGACGCCGGCCGCCAGCATCCATCCCAACGCCGACGCTGCCGGGCGCTGGCCGGAGCGCAACCCGCGCACCCTGATTCCAAAAACGAACGCGAGACCGAACAGCGCCTCGTAGAACGCCACGACCAACGGCGAGGCTCCCCTGTCCACGAGGTGGTTCGCCAGCAGGCCACCCACAGAAAACGACAGCATCGCGAGGGTCGCGAACACGAGCCCGATCGTGATGCGGCGGGTATCGGACCTCATGGCGCTCACCGCAGCACCCGTTTGCGGTCCGTGAGGACTACGCCAACCCCGGTCACCACTGCGAACGCGCCTATCACCGTCGCCAGGCTCGGACGCTCCCCCGCAAAGACCACGGCGAGCGCGATGGCGAACAGCGGCCCCGTTCCCAAGATGGGCGCGGCAAGGGTCACGCCCGCGCGCCTCATGCCGTGGAAGTAGAAGAGATTGCCCGTAACCCAGCTCAGTGCCCCCATCACCGCCACGGTTCCCACGAATGCCAGCTCGATACTCCCGAACGCCGCAAGCCCCTCGGTCGAGGCGATCACGGCACCCAGTGCGATCGCTACCATACCGATGATGATGATGAGCACCAGTTCAGCGGATGCGCCGAACATCGCCCGGCGCACGAACACGTCGCCCGCCCCCCACGACAGCATGGCCACGATGGCGAGCAGGATACCGAGGCCCATCTACGCGCTGACGCTCCGGGAGTGCTCGTGAAGCGCCTCGTCCAGCGACCGCAGGATCCGGAGGCCGTCCGTGCCGCCCAACGCCTCTTCCACCACCCGCTCCGGGTGCGGCATGAGCCCCAGTACGTTCCCTGCCTCATTCGTAACGCCCGCGATGTTGTTCAGTGAGCCGTTCGGGTTGGTCTCCGGCGTCACCGCGCCGGTCTCGTCGCAGTAGCGGAACGCGATCTGGCCGTTCGCCTCCATGCGCGCGAGGGTCTCAGGGTCCGCGTAGTAGTTGCCGTCGCCGTGGGAGACGGGTATCGAGATGACGTCGCCCTCGTGCATGAGTGAAGTGAACGGGGCGGCGACGCGCTCCACAAGCAGGCGCTGCGGCTGGCAGCGGAACTCCAGGCTCGCGTTCCGCATGAGCGCGCCGGGGAGCAGGCCGGACTCGCAGAGCACCTGGAATCCGTTGCAGCTGCCGATCACGGGGCCGCCCGCGGCGGCGAATTCGGAGAGGGCGCGCATCACGGGCGAGAACCGGGCGATCGCGCCGGGGCGCAGGTAGTCGCCGTAGGAGAAGCCGCCCGGCACGACCAGGCAGTCGAACCGCGAGACATCCGTCTCCTTGTGGAAGATGTACTCCGCATGCGCACCGAGCACGCCCTCGATCGCATCGTGCCAGTCGGTGTCGGACCAGGTGCCGGGGAAGACGATGACGCCGTAGGAAGCGGCCATCACGCGCCCTGCCCGAGCAGTTCACCGACGATGCGGTTGACGGCGTTCCCGTCGGCGCGGCCCTTCAACTGGGGCATGAGTCTACCCATGACCTTGCCCCTGTCACCGGGACCGGACGCGCCCAACTCGGCGACAACCTGCCCTGCGAGCGCACGTATCTCGTCCTCGCCCATCTGCTCCGGCAGGTAGCGGGAGACAACGGCCAGTTCCGCCTCCTCCTGCGCAGCGAGGTCCTCGCGTCCGTGCTGGCGGTAGGCGGCGATGCTGTCGCGGTGCTGCTTGGCCATACGGCCGAGCACTTCGAGCGCGGCCTCGTCGTCGAGTTCGCCCCTCTTTTCGATCTCGGCGTTCTTGACCGCGGCGCGGATCAGGCGTATCGCGCCCTTCGTCACCTCGTCCTGCGCTTTCATGGCGGTCTTCAGGTCTTCCGCAAGTTGCTCCGTGATCGACATGGCGTCAGTCTTACTCCTTGTCAGACTCCACCGCGCTCAACTGCCGGTGGACGCTCGCCATCTTGATCGCCGCCTCCACCGCGTCGAAGCCGCGGTTGCCCTGCGCGCCGCCGGAGCGGGCCAGGGCCTGGTCCGTGTTGTTGGTCGTGAGCACGCCGAAGGCCACCGGCACCCCGGTCTCGCGAGCGACCTGGGCGATGCCGCGCGCGGCCTCGGCGGCGACGAAGTCGAAATGCGCGGTCTCGCCGCGTATGACACAGCCGAGGGCGACGAGCGCGTCCCATGCGCCACTGCGGGCCATGCGCTCCGCTGCCTGCGGCAATTCGAACGAGCCCGGAACGTGGACGATGGCGAGCGCGTCTTCCTTTATGCCGTGGCGGGCAGCAGCCTCGCGCGCGCCGCGTAGCAGGCGGGAGGTCAGCGCCTCGTTGAACTGCGCAACGATGATGCCGAGCCGCAGCCCCTGCGCTTCGAGACTTCCGCTGATCTCCAAGGCCATGCGGATATTCTAGCCTGCCGCGCGCCCGCCGTGTGGCACGCGTCCCTACTCACACACCGTGCCCCACGCCCACACGCAGGGACCTCACCCTCCGCCTTTCCGGCTGCGCCCTCTCCCTCAAGTGAGGGAATCAAGGCTCGCAGGATTACTCCTCCGTTTCGCCATTGTGGGGGTCGAGGATGTGGCCGAGGAGCTCCTGCTTGGTCTGCAGGTAGAACGCGTTTTCTGCGTTGGCCTCAACGACGATGGGCACGCGCTCCTTGATGGAGAGGCCGTAGCTCTCCAGCCCGACCACCTTCTTGGGATTGTTGGTCATCAGGCGCATGTTGCGGATGCCGAGATCGACGAGGATCTGTGCGCCGACACCGTAGTGGCGCAGGTCCGGCGGAAAGCCAAGTTGGCGGTTCGCTTCCACCGTGTCTGCTCCCCCGTCCTGCAGCGCGTACGCCTTGATCTTGTTGTGCAGACCGATGCCGCGCCCTTCCTGCCGCATGTAGAGGAAGACCCCGCGGCCCGCCTCCGAGATGGCCTTGATCGCCATCTCCCGCTGCACGCCGCAGTCGCACCGCAGGCTGCCGAACACGTCCCCGGTCAAACACTCGCTGTGCACGCGAACGAGCACGGGTTCCTTGGTGCGGACGTTGCCGAACACGAGCGCCACATGCTCGGCGGAGTCCACCGAGGAGTGATAGGCAACGGCGCGCGCCGTGCCGTACTGGGTCGGCAGCCTGGCCTCTGCGACGCGTTCGACGAGACGTTCGTGTTCCAGGCGATAGGCGATGATGTCCGCGATGGTCACGATGTCGATGCCCAGTTCGCGGGAGACTTCCTCCAGCTGCGGCATACGGGCCATGGTCCCGTCGGCGTTCATGATCTCGCAGACGACCGCTCCCGGCGGCAGTCCGGCCATACGGGCGAGGTCGACGCTGGCCTCGGTCTGGCCCGCACGGACGAGGACGCCGCCGGCCTGAGCACGGAGCGGGAAGATGTGGCCTGGCCGGGCGAGGTCGGACGGTTTCGAATCAGGGTCTATCAGGGCCCTTACGGTGGCCGCGCGGTCGTGCACGGAGATGCCCGTGCCGCCGTTGTCTATGTCCACGGACACGGTGAAGGCGGTGGTGTGCTTGGAAGTGTTGTTCTCCACCATCATGTCGAGGTCGAGTTCACGGAGGCGCTCCGCTGTCATCGGGGCGCAGATGAGGCCGCGTCCGTGCGTGGCCATCAGGTTGATGGCCTCCGGAGTTACCCACGTGGCGGCGATAGCGAAGTCCCCTTCATTCTCCCGGTCCTCGTCGTCCACGATGATGACGAGCTTCCCGGTTCGGAAGTCCTCTATCGCCTGTTCAACACTGATGACCGGCATCCAATCAACTCCCGCCGAACGCCTGGGAGGCCGTGAGGCGCTCTACGTACTTCGCGAGGATATCCACCTCGATGTTAACGCGGTCGCCCGGTTTCCTCACCCTCAGCACCGTGTGCTGCATCGTATACGGTATCACGGCGACCGAGAACCCGGCCCCTTCCTGCGACGCCACGGTGAGGCTGATGCCGTCCAGAGCGATGAAACCCTTCTCCACGACGTAGCGCGCCAGCTCAGGCGAGAGATCGACGCGCAGCTCGCGCGCTTCCGGCGTTCCGCCGAAGGACACCACCTCTCCCGTGCCGTCCACATGTCCCTGCACGACATGGCCGCCCATCCGGGACGAGGGGGTGAGCGCACGTTCCAGGTTGACGATGCCGCCGGGTGCGAGGTCGCCCAGGTTCGTGCGGGCAAGCGTCTCCTCAACGACGTCGACGGCAAACTCAGTAGCCGTGCGTTCGGTCACGGTGAGGCACACACCATTGACGGCGATGGAGTCGCTGACGGCGAGCGCATCCATGACCGTGCCGCCCGCGACGCGCAACCGGTTCGGCGCGACCTCCACCACCTCTCCGATCTCCTCCACGATGCCCGTGAACATATTCACCTTCACCCTAAGGCCGACCAAGATTCCCTCGGGGCGCCCCCAAGTGAAGTCTTGGTCCGGTTCTACGAGTAACCGGGCAGGCGTTCTTGGAATCTTGAAGGCTTGGTTCGGGGCGTTTTCAAGGCCGTGGCCCGCTTCCCGCGACCAAGAAACCAAGATTCCACCGTTCCATCACTCTGCCGGCGTTGGCCGCTGGTGTGTTTGTCTTCCGCCTGGCAGCCGCAGGTCCCGTCATGGGTCGGCCCGCGCAGGTCATACACCAGCGTAGCGGATGGGGGCGGCGTTGCGTAAGGGGCGGATGTCGCGTGGCCTGCTCGCTCCAACCTCTTCTCCCCTAAGGGGAAAGGCGGCTCTTGCGTGACGCAGCGACCCCCACTTCTCCGGTTCACTCTAACCCTCTCCCCTGGGCGGAGAGGGGATATGAACGGGGTAGCCGATCACCATCATATCGCCGTCCAACTCGGTGTACGCCACATCGCGGAGGCGCAGCGCATCCGCCATGCGCTCGGCTCCCGCGCCGCCGACAGGGCCCGGCACGCCGTCGCCCCCGATGACGACAGGCGCGATAAAGGCGATGACCTTGTCCACGAGGCCGCTATCCAACAGCGCGCCGTGGAGCGTCGCGCCTCCTTCTACGAGGAGCGACATCACGTCCCGCGCGCCGAGTTCGGCGAGCAGCCCGGGAAGGTCGACGCGACCTCGTTCGCCAGGGGCAACGATAGACGCGGCCCCGAGCGATTCGATAGCTCGCGCCGCGTCCTGCGAAGCCACCGCAACGAACGTTGTTCCATCCTCCCTGAGCGCGGCGGCGGAGGGAGGAAGGCGACCGGCGCTGTCGACGACGACGCGGAATGGCTGGCCGCGAGCGGGCAGCGGAGCATCGCGCACGGTGAGCAGTGGGTTGTCGGCGAGCGCGGTGCCGATGCCAACCATGACCGCGTCCGCCTCCGCGCGCAACCGGTGGACTTCCCGGCGCGAAGTCTCGTTCGATATCCAACGGGAGTCGCCGGAGCGGGAGGCGATCTTGCCGTCCAGGCTCATCGCAAACTTGGCGACGACGAAGGGCAAGCCGGTGGTGACGTGCTTCGCGAACGCCTCTAAGAGCTGCCGCGCTTCCGGAGGGCCGTCGTCCACGGTGACGGGGATGCCTGCGCTCCGCAGGCGCTCGACTCCCCGGCCTCCGGTGTGTGGAGCGGGGTCCATCAGGGCGATGCGCACCGATGCGACGCCCGCCTCGATGAGAGCGTCGGCGCAGGGCGGCGTGCGGCCGTGGTGCGCGCACGGTTCGAGGGTGACGTAGAGGTCGGCGCCACGAGCGGCATCGCCGGCCATGCGGAGCGCTTCAATCTCGGCGTGCGGGCCGCCGGGCGGCTGGGTATGCCCCTCGCCCACAACTCGTCCATCGCGCACGAGCACCGCGCCGACGGGCGGGTTGGGGCTTGTGCTGCCAACCGCCTCGCGGGCGAGTTCGATAGCCCGCCCCATGTGGTCCGTGGTGGTCACGACGCGATGCTCCGCAGGGGACGCCTCGGGAGCGCAGGTCCCATTCGCAAGTATAGCGGGGCGTCTCAGGTGGGCGAGGGTGCACCGGGAGGAGGGTCGAAGTCCATCTGGATACGGCTTGGCGTGGGCTCCTGCTGGCCCTGGTACTTGGAGCCAAGTTCCGCCGAGCCGTAGAGGTGGTCTGCCGGCGTCGAAAGCCGCAGGAACGATATCTGGCCGATCTTCATGCGGTAGTAGAGCGTGATGGGGAGGTTGGAAACGTTGCTCAACTCCAGCGTGAGGCGTCCCTTCCATCCGGGGTCGACGTAGCCCGCGGTGGAGTGGATGAGCAGCCCGACGCGTCCGAGGGAGCTCTTGCCTTCCAATCGAGCGACGAGGTCGGCAGGCACCTCGACGTGTTCGAGCGTGCTGCCGAGGACAAACTCACCCGGGTGCAGCATGAAGGGCACGTCGTCGCCAACGGTTACCTGCTCCGTAAGGCTCTCGTTCATGGCGCGCACGTCTATGTACGGCACATGGTTGTTCCTGAACACGAGGAAGCTGCGCCCGAGGTGCAGGTCCACGCTCGCGGGCTGGATGCAGCCCTCCATGAGCGGGTCTATCACGATGTTCCCGCTCTTCAACTCCTCACGTATCGTCCGGTCGCTGAGAACCGTCATCTGTCTCTCCTCTGGGGGAGCGTCATTCTAGCAGGGGCGGCGTACGACACGCGCAGAGCGGGAAGCACTCCCTTCCATCGCGGCGGGCGTACCATAGGCATAGGGGTATGTGAAGCGTGCGATGAAGCACCCGTGGGCAAACATATTCGTGCTGCTGCTCGCCACCGGGTCGATAGTGACGGGCTACTACGCCTTCGTTGCGGCTGAACCGGAGCAGGCGTGGCAGGCGTCAGCGCACCGCGCGGCGGGACTGGCGGTTGTGGCGGTGCTGGTCTGGAAGGTGCCGAACCTGCTCCGGCCACTGAGGCGGCGCTGGGGCAGGTGGACGGGACAGGACTGGGTCGCGGTGGGGGCGCTCTCGTTGCTGCTGACCGACATCATGCTGGGTGTGGCATGGTCGCACATCGGGCGCTTCTCCTACCTCGGTTCGTCCGGCATGACGTGGCATGCCCTTCTGGTGTTCCTCATCGTGCCCATGATCCTGTGGCACCTGGCGCGCTACCGCAAGCTGCTGCGCCCGCGCTACTGGGCCGAAAGGCGCTCGGTGCTGCGGCTGGGCGGGCTGGCGCTCGCCGGTACGGTGTTGTGGCAGTTGGGGGCACGGCTCGACGGCGTAACGGGCGTCGCACAGGCGAAGCGGTTCACCGGCTCCTACGCGGCAGGCGACTTCACGGGCAACGCATTCCCGACCACGTCGTGGTTGAACGATTCGCTGGAGCCCATCGACAGCGATACGTGGACGCTCACGATAGCGGGCGCAGTGGACACGCCGCAGACCATAGGCTACGACGAGCTGTCGGCGACGGAGGAGGAGACCGCAGTGCTGGACTGCACCGGTGGGTGGCACTCGACACAGTCGTGGCAGGGCGTACGGCTCGGCACACTGCTGGACCGCGCACGCCCGCAGACCGCGGCGGCAAGCATAACGGTGACTTCGGCGACGGGATACTACCGGCGGTTCGGGCTCCGTCACGCCGAGGGGTTGCTGCTCGCGACACACGTCGGCGGCGAGCGGCTGGCGCACGGTCACGGTGCGCCGGTGCGGCTCGTGGTGCCAGGGAAGCGCGGCTTCGAGTGGGTGAAATGGGTAACGCGGATAGACGTGAACACCACCGGGGCATGGTTGCAGCCGCCGCTGCCGTTACAGTAGACAGACGACGCCAGGACTCATGACGGAACTGCGTGGAGAAACAGAGTGGCCGATCGCTATCAAGTAGTCATCGTTGGAGGGGGGCCGGTGGGTGTCGCCCTCGGCGTGGAGCTGGGCCTGCGAGGCATCTCGTGCGCGGTTGTCGAGCGCTACCCGGAGCCCCAGCGCATCCCCAAGGGGCAGAACCTGAGCCAGCGCACACTTGAGCACTTCTACTTCTGGGGGCTCGTGGACGAACTCCGAGCGGCCCGCGTCATGCCGAACAACTACCCCATCGGCGGGGTCACGGCGTACAAGCACCTGATGAGCGACTACTGGTACACACCTCCGGGACGAGAGACGGTGCAGTCTTTCTACTACGAAGAGAACGACCGCCTGCCGCAGTACCGTACGGAGGCCGTCCTGCGAGCGAAGATCGCCACGCTCCCCAGCGTCACCACTTACTTCGGGTGGAACGCTGACAGCATCGAGCAGGACGCTGACGGGGTTCGCGTTCGCATCGTGGAGACAGGCGCCACGAGCGACGGTTTCGCATGGGCAGGGTTCGGGCCGGAGGAGGACGTCAGCAGCGACGCGGCGGGCGAACGGCGCACCCTGGAGGCGGCGTACGTGGTTGGCTGCGACGGCGCGCGGTCGTTCGTGCGCGACCGCGCCGGCATCACGTCGAGCGGGGAGAACTTCGAGCAGAAGATGCTTTTGGCGGTGTTCAAGTCGCGGGAGCTGCACGAGGCGTTCTCACGCTTTCCCGAGGTGACGACGTACCGCGCGCTGGACCCGGAACTGGAGGGCTACTGGATGTTCTTCGGGCGCGTTGACGTTGGCGAGGGGTGGTTCTTCCACGCGCCGGTGCCGAACGACACGGACAGGGAGAGCTACGACTTCCAGGCTCTTCTGAACCGCGCGGCGGGGCTCGAGTTCCGGGCGGAGTTCGAGCACGTCGGCTTCTGGGACCTGCGCGTTATCGTGGCAGACTCGTACCGGAACGGGCGCCTCTTCATCGCCGGGGACGCTGCGCACAGCCATCCGCCGTACGGAGCGTACGGGCTCAACAACGGACTGGAAGACGCCGTGAACCTGGGCTGGAAGCTCGCGGCTGTCCTCAACGGATGGGGCGGCGACAAGCTGCTGGAGTCATACGGAGAAGAGCGCCGTCCCATCTTCTGGGAGACAGGGCAGGACTTCATAGCGGTGGGCATCAAGTCGGACCGGGACTTCCTGGAACGGTACAGCCCGGAACGGGACCGGGAGGAGTTCGAAGAGCAGTGGAAGGGGATGAGCCGCAGGTCGCGCATCGGCGTCTACGAACCCCATTACGAAGGTTCGCCCGTGGTATGCGGGCCTCCCGGCGGAGTGAGCAGCGCACATGGCAGGCACACCTTTGAGGCCCGGGCCGGGCACCACCTGCCGCCGAGCGTGCTCTCCTCCGGGCGCGGTGTCCACGAGGCACTGGGCCCGGACTTCACGCTCCTCGCGTTCGACGCCAACATAGAGGCCGTCGCCGGTCTCGAGGATGCCGCGCAGTCGCTGGGCGTCCCGCTGGTGGTTGTCCGCGACAGCTACGCGGAGGGCCGCGCAGCGTACGAGTCACGCCTCATCCTCGTGCGGCCGGACCAGTACGTGGTGTGGTGCGGCGACGCCCCGCCCGAAGGCGTCTCCCCGGCCGACATCCTCCGCCGGACAACCGGCACATCAGCGTAGAAGGCGGCTCACTCGACGAGGGCGTCAGCCTCGATCTCGACCAGCATCGCGGGGTCGATGAGGCGGCTCACCTCCACCATAGTCGAGGCGGGACGTACGTCCCGAAAGAACTCGCCGTGAGCGCGAGCGACCGCCTCCCAGTCAGCGATGTCTGTCACGTACATGCGCGTCCGCACCACATGGGCGAGCGACGCGCCCGCTTTCTGGAGCGCGGCCTCTATGTTGCGCAGCGTCTGCAGGGTCTGCGCGTATGCGTCGCCGACGCCCGCCACGGAGCCGTCGGCCGCGGTCGCGACCGTACCGGAGACGTAGACCGTGTTGCCCACGCGTACAGCGCGAGAGAAGCCGATGGAGCCTTCGTACGGACTGTTGCCGCTGACGTTCGTGCGAGGCATGGCGATCAGTAGAACACGGCGCGGGAGTTGCCACCGCATGGAGCGACGGCCTCGCCGGTGATGCAGCCCGCCTGCTCCGAGCAGAGGAAGGCGACTACCGCAGCGATCTCCTCCACGGTCACGAGGCGTCCTATGGCGTTCTGGTCCGCGATGCGCTGTTCCGCCTCGGCGAGCGTGATGCCCTCACGCTCGGCGGTGCGTTCGAGGCGCTCAACCAGGGCGCCCGTCCTGCTCAAGGCGGGGTGGATGGCATTGACGGTGATGCCCTTCGGGCCGAGCTCCTCAGACATGACCTTGGTGAAGTTCATTACAGCGGCATTACGCATCCCGCCGCTGATGCCCGCGGCGTTGCGTGCGGCCATGCCGTCCATGTTGACGATGCGCCCCCACCCGCCGCGCTCCATGTACGGGACGGCCTGCTGCGCACAACGCAGGTAGCCCATGATCTTGACGTCGAAGTCGCCGCGCAGGAGTTCCTCGTTCAGCTGAGCGAGAGAGTCAGGGCCGCCCGCGAACCCCACGCGCGCAGCGTTGTTCACGAGGATGTCCAACCCACCGAGTGCATCCGCCGTGTCCGCCACGAGCCGCATCACGTCCTCCGCGATGCCGGTGTCGGCGCGAAAGCCGACGACGCGCACGCCGGTCCCAGCGGCGATCTCGGCGGCGACGTCGCGGGCTGCGGCCTCATCGCGGGCACAGAGGGCCACGTCGACGCCCTCGCGCGCCAGCTCCCAGGCGATGGCGTAGCCGATGCCGCGTGTGCCTCCAGTTACGAGCGCTCGCTTGCCGGTTATGCCGAGATCCATGGTTCTCCTCCGTGGTTAGAACAATCGGGGCGGCTGCATACGCAACCGCCCCGATGATGCTCGATGACTCTCCGCTCCTATCCGGCGAAGACGGTGCCGAATACGACGGCAACGATGGACATGAGCTTGATGAGGATGTTGAGCGACGGGCCGGACGTGTCCTTGAACGGGTCACCGACCGTGTCGCCAACAACAGCAGCGGCGTGCTCGTCCGTGCCCTTGCCGCCGTGCGCGCCCGCCTCGATGTACTTCTTGGCGTTGTCCCACGCGCCGCCGGAGTTCGCCATGGTGATGGCGAGCAAGGCTCCCGCCGCGATGGCGCCGATGAGCAGGCCACCCACCGCCTCCTTCCCGAGGAACGGGATGACACCGACAACGATGGGCACGATGACGGCGAGCAGACCGGGGATGATCATCTCGCGCAGCGCGCCCTTCGTGCTGATGTCCACGCAGCGGGCGTACTCGGCGCGCACGCCCTCCTTGCCCTCGCGCAGACCGGGGATCTCGTTGAACTGCCGCCGCACCTCTTCAACCATGTCCTGCGCGGCGCGTCCCACTGCTTCCATCGTGAGCGCACTGAAGATGAACGGCATCAGAGCGCCGATGAGCAGGCCAACGAGCGTCGAGACTTCCAGCAGGTCGATGGCCTCCAGGCCGACGATCTTGGCATAGGCGGCCATCAGGGCGAGCGAGGTGAGTACCGCCGAGCCGATGGCAAAGCCCTTGCCGGTGGCGGCGGTGGTGTTGCCGAGCGAGTCGAGCGCGTCGGTGCGCTCGCGCACCTCGGGGTCGAGGTGGGCCTGCTCGGCGATGGCGCCCGCGTTGTCTGCGACGGGGCCGTAGGCGTCGGTGGCAAGCGTGATGCCGAGGGTCGAGAGCATGCCGACCGCGGCGATGGCGATGCCGTAATATTCGGCGAGCCCATACGCACCGATGACCGCCACGGCGATGACGATGAGCGGGATGGCGGTGCTCAGCATACCTGTCGCGAACCCGCTGATGATGACGGTGGCCGGGCCGGTGACGGAGCGGGCGGCGATGCCCTTCGTCGGCTTGTATTCGTAGCTGGTGTAGTACTCGGTGCTGACGCCGATGATGACGCCCGCGCCGAGTCCGACGGCGACGGCACCCCAGAGCCGCCAGACGTTCTCCATGCCGAACCCGCCCTGGGCCTCCATCACCCAGTACACGGCGGCGAAGGAGCCGATCAGCGCGAGGATGCCGGCGGCAAAGATGCCGCGCCGCAGCGACCAGAGCAGGCTGCCGATGCTGGTCGTCTCGCCCGTGCGGACGAGGAACGTTCCAATGATGGACGCGGCAATGCCGACCGCGGCGATGACGAACGGGAGCACGGCCAGCGAGGAGTCGCGCCCTACAACCTCCGGCCCGCCGAGGAAGGCCGCACCGGTCGCGGCGAGCGCGAGGCTGGCGATGATGGAGCCGACGTAGGACTCGAAGAGGTCCGCGCCCATGCCGGCAACGTCGCCGACGTTGTCGCCGACGTTGTCGGCGATGACGGCGGCGTTGCGGGGGTCGTCCTCCGGGATGCCGGCCTCGACCTTGCCCGCGAGGTCGCCGCCCACGTCAGCGGCCTTGGTGTAGATGCCGCCGCCAACGCGGGCGAAGAGGGCAATGCTGGATGCGCCGAAACTGAACCCGGCCACGATGTTCGGGTCTTCGAAGACGATCCAGAGGATGACCGCGCCGAGCAGTCCGATGCCGACCACGGTGATGCCCATCACGCCCCCGCTGGAGAAGGCGACGCGGAGCGCGCGGTTCAGGCCGGTGCGGGCTGCAGCCGCCGTGCGCATGTTGGACTTGACCGCGATGCGCATGCCGGCGAAGCCCGCAAGCGCCGAGGAGATGGCGCCCACGAGGTAGGCGACCGCCGTCATCTCGTCCTGCTCATCACGAACGAGTCCGAGTACGAGCAACACGATGAACACGATGACGACGAACCCCGCAAGTACGGTGTACTCGCGCTTGAGAAAGGCGTTCGCGCCTTCCTGGATAGCCGCACCGATCTCCTTCATCCGATCGGTGCCCTCGTCCGCGCTCAGTACGCGCATGGCGAGATACACAGCAAAAACGAGCGCAACAGCGCCCGCAACGATGGCCAGTATGAGGCCTTCCATCAGCATCTACCTCCTGGGGGCATGGGCACGGCCCACCACTGCCCCGTCACATGATTCTCGCCGGGTCCCGGCAGTGGGCTATTGTCTCTGTCAGAGCATGGTCAGGTCAAACCGAGAGGCGGTTGGAATGGAGGCGCAGGAGGCTCCGGCTCTGGCTCGGTCTCAACCAGACGGGCAAGGTACTCCCAACGATGACTTGCTATCCCTTCCAACAGGCAAGCACCATGCAGTGAGTTGTCATTGGCGATTACTGTCCATCCGTGTGCTTTCGCAAGGGCGACAACCTCGCCATCCGCTGCATCACGCCCTGCCCTGCTATTCCAGAATCCACTATAGGTGACACCCCCTATGCTGAACGGCAGCCCGTAGCGCTTCTCAATCGCAGGCAGCAGCATCCTCGCTGAAGCATCACGATCCAAGTCAACAACAAAGCCTTCCTCGTCCCTCCATCGTTCCATCATCCTCTTCTCTGGGCCTGGGCGTTGATGAGGGTATACCTCATCAAATACGCCCCGTGGAATCCGCAGTAAGCCACGCTGGGCGAATGTGTCCAACCTTACGAAGAGTCTTGTCCTCACTAACGTGATAAGCGCGTCAGCGTCGCAACAGAAGGGAGGGCCTTCATAAGTAGAGGTCATGCCTGCTAAGACGCTCGCACGACCTCAGCAAACTCCGGCAGTCGACGGAGCGGCATGTCCAGCATGTCGGCGATATCCAGAGGGGAGACCGCTCCGCTTCCTTCGGCAGACAGTACGAGCCCGGACATCCGCTCTCCCAGTTCGCGGTACTTGTGCTGGGGCTTCGTTTGCCGGCTTCCGGGAGCGCCGAGGCGTCTACGCCCAAATCCGCGAGTCCTGTCCCAAGCGGTACGTCGACTGTTGTAATAGCCCGGTTCCGCAAGCCTCAATGCTTCGAGGCTTATCGCAACCACATCGCGGCTAGCTTGGAATGGCTCCCGTATGCGGTTCAACTCCGAATCCGTCCAACGCGCCTTGGACTGGTTCAGGCCCAAGTCAGACAGACGGCTACGCAGCGCGTCGAACGGGACGATAGCCCGCGCGGCAAGCCGGTTCGCGAATGTCTCCACCTCTGGCTGACCCCGGAAGTCACAGACCAGGCCTGCACGGCGCACAAGTAGGTGTGCGAATTCGTGGAGCAGCGTGAATATCCGCCCAGTTGCACTCTCTGCGTCCGAATGGTTGACCAGAATCGCAGGCACGCCGCCATCTGGCCAAGTCGACGCTCCACGTACGCCCCCAAATGGGAGCGTCATCGAAAAGACGAAAACGCCACGCTGCTCGACCGCCTGCCGCCAGCCAGCGAACGCTTCATCCGGTGAATCCCAAGACTCCCGCAGTTCCTGTGTTACGCCCAGCAACTGTACCGTCTGTTCCGCAGCCTCGGCAGGGTCGCGTAGTGGAAGCTCAGGGATGCGGGCCTCCTTTGGAAGACCGAGTCTCTCCATCCAGTCCCCTGCAACCTCCGCGTAGCGCAAGAACCGCCGGAGTGTCTTGTGCGATTCGTAGGTCAGCTCCTTCGCAGCATCGAGTCCGCGGTAGTCCAACACCGAGGTAGTTGCCGGAGGAGACTGGAGAAAGAAATAGCCGACTGGACAAAGGTACAACTGAGCCAGCCGCCGCAGGTCAGCCAAGGAAGGGAGCGCATCCCCGCTCTCCCATGCAGCCACTTCTGCCCCTGTGATCTCAAGTTCAGATGCAACCTGAGTGATGGAGAGATTAACCTGCTCACGCTCCCGCATGAGCATCGCAGGATTAGCCCAGTCCGCCGCACGCCGTTGCTCCGTCGTCATGCCGCTAATCTTACCCGCTCCGTCAGGTGGTGAGGCGGTCGTTGAGGAGGCGTTCCAGGCGGCGTTGGCGCATGGTCATGGTGAGGTCGCCGCGGGTGCGTTCCAGGACACCGCGGAGCTGGTCGGTGGTGCGTCGGAGGCCGGAGGTGAGGGCGTCCGGGAAGTCCATGACGACGAGGATGTTGTAGACGTCGTCCATGTAGCGCATCAACTCCTCGGCGCGCGAGTCATCGTCGCGCCGGAGGGAGTCGAGGATGTAGCGCCGGAGTTCGCTCGCGGCCTCAGCAAGCCCATTGAGGTATGAGGGCGTCTCGACCCCGATCTCTTCAGGGAGCGGCAACTCCGTGCGGGCGATGAATGCCAGTACGGCGCATGCCTCGGCGTACTCCTTCTGAGCGTCCTGGGTGTAGCCGGTGAAGTAGAGGTCGGCATGGCCTTCGAGGGTCCGCTGCGTTTCGCGGACGAGGGCACCCGCCGCCGCGATGAGTTCGCGCGCCTCGTCGAGCTCGTTGCGATGGATGGCGCGTATCGCGTTCGCGGAGGTCCGCACCACTTCGCGGGAGACGCGGATCGCCTGCTCGCGCCGTTCGTGCTTGGCGCGAAACTCATCGAGCGAACGCGCGGCTATCTCGTCGATGCGTGACTGGGTGTTGCGGCCTACATCGTCCATGCGGCATAGCCTAGCAGAAGGAGACCCGGAGACGAGGTCCCTGCCTCCGCAGGAACGACGGGAAGGATTGTGCAGCGTTTCACTTACGCTCCTGCTGTGCTATGCTCGCGCTCGTGGTCACCCCCAGATCGGGCAGGGTTTAGCCCCGCCGGGGAGGAGTCTGCCGAGCAGGCCATGGTCAACCCGAACGAGCACGCCCCTCTGTCCATGCCTTCACTCCTGACTGGAGCGGAGGGGCCCGGCGCGGTCTACGGGCAGACGATGCCCGGCTGGGACCTGGACCGCATCGAGGGCGAGGCGGTCGAGCAGCTGAAGTGGAACGCCCAGGAAGCGTTCCCCGACCCCGCCATCCAGGTGCCGGATGACGTCGCGCGCAACGTGGCGGTCACGTCCGTGGACGCGCTGCTCAACTGGGGCCGCCGTTCGGCGACGTGGCCCGTGGCGTTCGGACTCGCGTGCTGCGTATTCGAGATGATCGCTTCCGCGATGTCACGCTTCGACCTCGCGCGGTTCGGGATGGAAGCGATGCGCGCGACACCCCGCCAGGCCGACCTGCTCATCGTGTCCGGTACGCTCACGTGGAAGATGGCGCCTGCGGTGCGCCGCATCTACGACCAGATGGCGGAGCCGAAGTGGGTCATAGCGATGGGCGTCTGCGCGACCAGCGGGGGACCGTACTACCAAGGCTACAGCGTCGTTCCCGGGGTGAACCACATCGTGCCGGTGGATGTGTATGTGCCGGGATGCCCGCCCCGTCCGGACGCCCTGCTCTACGGCATCATGCAGTTGCATGAGAAGATTAAGCGGTACAGCGTCGGACAGGACGCCGCGGGAGTGGACCGCGCATGACGACCGCGACGGCAGGCAACGCGCTCGCCGAGTCGCTGCGCTCCCAGTTCCCCGATGCCGTGGTTGACTCGGACGACAGCGCAGTGTGGGTGGAGCCCGGCGCGATAGCTGCAGTGTGCACGTTCCTCCGGGACGATCCCGCGCACGACTACAAGATGCTCGGCTCGCTCACGGCAGTGGACTACGTCGAGTACTTCGAGGTGGTCTACCACCTCACGTCCATCAGCCGAAACGCTACCGCCGTCCTGAAGGCACGGGTGTACGGCAGGGAGGATGTCTCGCTGCCGAGCGTGTCCGGCGTGTGGCGCGGCGCGACCCTCCAAGAGAGGGAGGCGTGGGACCTGATGGGTGTGGGCTTCGAGGGCCACCCCAATATGAAGCGCATCCTCACGTGGGAGGGGTTCCAGGGGCACCCGCTGCGGCGGGACTACCTGGAGCCGCCGCTCCCGTACTCGTGGCCGCAGGGGGGCTGACGATGGCGATGCGCACCGAGCCGGTCGTCGTCAACGTGGGGCCACACCACCCCAGCACCCACGGCGTGTTCCGCATGAAGCTGACGTTCGACGGCGAGAACATCCTCGACGCGGAGCCGGTCATCGGCTACCTGCACCGCGGCACAGAGAAGCTGGCGGAAGAGCGGCAGTACACGCAGGTCATCACGCTCACCGACCGGCTGGACTACGTCGCGTCGATGACGAACAACCAGGCGTACGTGCTGTCGTGCGAGCGCCTGGTGGGCATAGAGCCGCCGGAGCGCGGGAAGTACCTGCGCGTCATCGCAGCGGAGTTGCAGCGTGTCGCTAGCCACCTCATCGGCGTGGGGTTCTTCCTGCAGGAGCTGGGCGTGTTCGGCGGAACGGCGTTGATGTACGCGTTCCGGGAGCGCGAGCGCATCCTGGACATGTTCGAGATGCTGTGCGGCGCGCGCATCACGCTCTCCTACATGCGCATCGGTGGTGTGCTGCAGGACGCGCCAGAGGAGTTCTGGCCCGCGCTGCGCTCCTTCCTGAACGACATGCCGGGCTATGCCGACGAATTGCAGGCGCTGGTGTTCGACAGCGAGATCGTCAAGAGCCGCGCGATAGGGGTCGCTCCGGTCTCGGCGGAGGACGCCATCGCGGCGTCGTTCACGGGCCCCATCCTGCGTGCGTCCGGCGTCGAGTGGGACTGGCGCAAGGCCGCCCCCTACGACGTGTACGACCGTGTCGATTTCGACGTGCCGACGTGCGAGGGCGGCGACAACTACGACCGGTTCTGGGTGCGGATGCTGGAGGTGCGCCAGTCGCTCCGCATCATCGAGCAGTGCTGCGAGCAGATCGAGCCCGGGCCGGTCCGAGCCACGATGGCGATGCTGTTCCGCCCCCCGCCGGGCGAAGCGTACGTCCCCATCGAGGCTCCCAAGGGCGAACTGGGGTTCTACCTGGTGAGCGACGGCACGATAGCGCCGTACCGCTGCCACGTGCGCTCCCCGTCCTTCATGAGCCTCACGCTGTTCAGGGAGATGCTGGTGGGGTGGAAGCTGGCGGACGCCATCGTCACGCTCGGCAGTCTCGACTTCAACATGGGCGAGGTTGACCGCTGATGGGCGAGACGCTCGCAGGGAACGCCATCTACCGGAACGTCTACGAGTTCGTGCGGGACCTGCTGGGCGAGGAGTGGTCGTGGGTCGCGTACGCTGTGGCGGGGATGGCGATCATCCTGCTGGTTACGAACGCCGTCATGGCGATCGGGGCGATGTATACATGGGTGGAGCGGCGATTGCTCGGCCGCTTCCAGGGCCGGCTCGGCCCGAACCGTGCAGGTCCGTTCGGCGTGCTCCAGCCGATAGCCGACGCGATCAAGCTCATCACGAAAGAGGACATCATCGCGGTCGGGGCGGACCGCATCGTATTCACGCTCGCGCCCGTCGTCATGCTCGCCCCGACGCTGCTCGTACTGGCGGTCATACCGTTCGGTGCAGGCTCGTGGCTGGCCGACCTGAACGTGGCCGTGCTGTACATCGCAGCCGTGAGCGGTATCTCGACGATCGCAGTGATGATGGCGGGCTACGCCTCGCCGAACAGCTTCTCGCTGTTCGGGAGTATGCGCGCGGTGGCGATGCTGGTGAGCTACGAGGTGCCGCTGGTGATGGCGCTGCTGGGTGTGACGGTGCTGGCGCAGTCCATGTCGCTGGTCGACGTGGTCGAAGCCCAGGCGCTGCCGTTCCTGCTGGTGACCCCGCTGGGAGCGCTCATCTTCCTCGCAGCCGTCTCAGCGGAACTGAACCGCGCGCCGTTCGACGTGACAGAGGCAGAGTCCGAGCTGGTCTCCGGGTACATGACCGAGTACAGCGGGATGAAGTACGGCGTCTTCATGCTGGCGGAGTTCACGAACACCGTCGTAGCGGGAGCGATATTCGCAGTGCTCTTCCTGCAGGGCTGGAAGTGGGCCATCCTGCCGTCGCACGTCTGGTTCCTGGTGAAGGTAGCGGGGTTCGTGTTCGTGGCGATATGGGTGCGGGCGACGCTGCCGCGATACAGGCTCGATCAGATACTCGCGGTAGCATGGAAGTACCTCTTCCCGCTGAGCCTGCTGAACGTGCTGCTGCTCGCGGCGGAGGTCATCGTCTGGCCGGACCGTAGCGCCGCTGAACTGGGCATCATGGCTGCGATCAACTGGGCCGTTACGATACCGGCGGCGTTGCTGTGGTCGAAGGCCGTGTCGCTGCGCACGCCGCCGCCAATGGCGGCCTTGCTCTCCACGGAGGGCCGCTGATGTACGGCGAAGGCATCCTGCGCGGGCTGGGAGTGACGCTCCGCAACCTCGTGCGGCGTCCGTTCACCGTCCAGTATCCGGAGGCGCGCATCCCGCAGCACCCGCGATTCCGAGGGCAGGAGTTCACCTGGTACGAGCAGCGATGCACAGGCTGCGCGAGCTGCGCAAAGTACTGCCCGCTCGGCATCATCCGCATCGTCACCGACCCCGACGGCGGCAACGAGCAAGACGGCGGCAGCTACAAGGTCGATGTGTTCGACATCGACCAGGCGCGGTGCATGTACTGCGGACTGTGCGTTGAGGCGTGTCCCTACGACGCGCTGCACATGGGCTCCGGCTTCGAGGCGGCGCAGTACCGACGGGCGGACCTGGTTATAGACATCGACATGCTCAAGGAGCGGGAGAAGCACCCGAGCACCTGGTTCCGGCCACAGTTGGAACGCGCAAAGTCAGACCCACATCACGGCGAGCCGCAGGAGTGGGAGAGCGTCGGACGCGAGCCGTTCCTGTGGCATCCCAAGCGTCCGGGGCAGATGCCGGAAGAGATGGACCACCGGTCCAGCGCGGCGGGCGAATACGGAGGCGAGCGTTAGCCGTGGCGTTCGACAACCTCTTCTCCGAGATCGTGTTCTGGGCTCTCGCCGTGGTCACCATCGGGTCGGCTGCGCTGGTGGTGCACCTGCGCAGCATCTTCCGTGCGGCGCTCATGCTGGTGGTGAGTTTCCTGGGCATCGCGGGAATCTTCGCGATGGTGAATGCAGAGTTCCTCGCTGTCGTGCAGGTATTGGTCTACGGCGGCGGTATCGCGGTGCTGGTGATATTCGCAGTGATGATGACCCGGGACGTGGACACCGGGAACCGCTCGACCGCCGTGCAGCCTGTGGCGCTCGTGACGGGCATAGCACTGCTCGGAGCGCTCGCGTACAGCATCGTGCAGGCGGAGTGGGCGTTACTGCCGGACTCGCTCCCGGGGCCGATCGCCACTGTATTCGTCGAGACGCCGACGCAGCTTGGGCGGCTGCTGCTGAGCGATTACGTGCTGGCGTTCGAGGTTGCCGGGGTGCTGCTGCTGGCGGCGGTCATCGGAGCGCTTTCCCTTGTGCGGGAGCGGCACGATGCTTGAGCGGCTCATCATCATCTCGGCGGTCCTGTTCTGCATCGGGTTGTACGGGGTGCTATCGCGCAGGCACATGATCGCGGTGCTCATGTCAGTAGAGCTCATGTTCAACGGAGTGAACCTCGCGCTCGTCGCGTTCTCGCGCTACACGGCTCCGGCGGTGAACCGGCTGTCCAGCTCGAGCGCAGGGCAGGAACGCTTCGTACTGGATGGGCAGACGTTGGCCGTTTTCGTCATCGTGGTTGCGGCGGCGGAGGTCGCGCTGGGGCTCGCGCTCATCATCGCGCTGGCCAGGCAGCGCGACACGATCCATATCTCAGACCTGAATACGCTGCGGCGTTAGCTGGAATCGCCATGTGGGTTGACTACAAGAAGGCGCCGAACCTGATGCTCGCCGAGATGTGGAAGGAGATCCTCGAGGGCGAAGGGCTCCCTGTGCGTCTCCTGCCGGAAGGCGGCCTGATGGAGTACAGCGAGACGTCGGCGTTCCGCATCATGGTGCCTCGAGGCCGCGAGCACGTGGCAGACGAGATCCTGAGGAAGTTGTAAGCGATGCTCCCGGAAGCAGCAGCCTGGCTCATCATCGGCCTGCCGCTCCTCGCGGGAATGTTCAGCATCGCTGTGCTCAGGCCGTGGCGGCGCTCGCTCTGGCAGTACGCCGGACACGTGGGCATCGCCGGAACGGGCGCTGCGTTCGTTTTGAGCCTCATCGCCGTCAATCAAGCGATGGGGAATGGGGACGCGGGCTACGAGCCGCACGCGTGGTTCGCCGTGGGCGCGCTCGGAGCACAAGACGGCTTCCGCATGACGGTGGGCATCTTCCTGGACCCGCTCTCCGCCATCATGGCGGCGGTCGTCTCAGGCGTCAGCACGGTCGTGCAGGTGTTCTCGCTCGGCTACATGCGCAAGGACGCGAACGACGCGAACGGCGAATGGAGCGACTACCCCCGCTATTTCACGTACATGTCGCTGTTCACAGCCTCGATGCTGGGGCTCGTGCTTGCCTACAACCTCATCCAACTGTTCGTGTTCTGGGAGCTGGTGGGGCTTTTCTCCTACCTGCTCATCGGGTTCTGGTTCCACCGTCCGGCGGCAGCGGCAGCAGCAAAGAAGGCGTTCATCGTCACCCGCATCGGGGACTTCGGTTTCCTGCTGGGCATCCTCTACCTGTTCCTGAATCGCGGTGAGTTCACAGCACTGGGACTGAACCCGTTCGAGATACCGGCCATCCTCGATGCCGCGCCGATGCTCTCCGCAGGCGTAGCGACGTGGGTGGCGCTCGGGCTGTTCGCAGGCGCGGCCGGGAAGTCGGCGCAGTTCCCGCTGCACACATGGCTACCGGACGCGATGGAGGGCCCGACACCGGTCAGCTCGCTCATCCACGCAGCCACGATGGTTGCCGCGGGCGTGTTCCTCGTCGCGCGTCTGTTCGGCCTGTTCGAGGAGAGCGCGACGGCGATGAACACCGTGGCAATCATCGGTGGGTTCACGGCCATCTTCGCTGCCGCGATGGGCCTGGCCGCGAACGACATCAAGCGCGTGCTGGCATTCTCAACGGTGAGCCAGCTGGGCTACATGTTCCTCGCGCTGGGGGTTGGCGCGCCCGGCGTTGCGATGTTCCACCTGTTCAACCACGCCTTCTTCAAGTGCCTGCTCTTCCTGGGCGCGGGGTCCGTGCACCACTCGGTACATACGTTCGACATGCGGTACATGGGCGGCATCCGGAGCTGGATGCCGGTCACCTACTGGACGACGCTCATCGGCGGGTTGAGCCTTGCGGGGATATTCCCGCTCGCGGGCTTCTGGAGCAAGGACGAGATACTCAGTACGGCATGGAGCGGCACGCACGCAGCGAGCGGCAGCGTCTCCCAACTCGTGTTCTGGCTTGCGCTCGCCGCGGCGTTCATGACCGCGTTCTACGTCTTCCGGCTCGTCATCATGGCGTTCCACGGCGATTTCCGGGGCGGTATCGACTCGGTCCCGCACGAAGAGCGCATACCGGACGAGGCCCACCACCACGTTCACCAGCACGAGTCGCCACGGGTGATGACGCTGCCGCTCATCGTGCTGGCGGTGTTCGCCGTCGGTTCAGGGTTCGTGGCGAACTCACTCTTCGACCTGGGGCCGGTGCCCGCGCACTGGTTCTCGCACCTGCTGCACGAGGACGCCCCGAAGTTCAACATCGCTATCGCGCTCACGTCGACCGTGGTCGCGGTCGCCGGGATAGCGCTCGCGGTGCTGGTGTACGGAACGCGCACCGTGTCGTTCGACGGGCTCGGACGCCTCTGGCGGTTCGGTCACCGGCTGCTGGTGCAGCGGTTCTACATGGACGCGCTCTACGAAGACCTCATCGTGCGCCGCGCGCTGTACCGCGGGCTGTTCCTCGTCTCGGACTGGTTCGACCGGCGCATCGTGGACGGAGTGGCGGACCTGGCGGGCTGGCTTGGGCGCAACAGCGGACGCGCGATCGCCCAACTGCAGACGGGCCACGTACAGGTGTATGGCGTGGGGATCTCGATGGGCGCGGCGGTGATACTCATCTTCTACCTGATGCAGCGCTGAGCAGATGCTGACCGCAATAACATTCGTACCGATGATCGGCGCCGCGCTGGCGCTGGCGGTGCGCGGTTCCACGCGGACAACGCGCCTCATCGCGCTGACGACCGTTCTGGCGGAGCTGGGGCTGACCATCTCCATGTACGTCATCTTCAGCGCGCAAGGGGACGTCTACCAGTTCGTGCAGCGGGCGCCATGGGTCTCCGCGTTCGGCATCGAGTTCCTGATGGGCGTGGACGGCCTGAGCGCGCCGCTGGTGTTGCTGAACGGCATCCTCGGCGTGGCGGCGGTGCTGGTGTCGTGGCGGGTGGAGACGCGCGTCCGCGAGTACTTCATGTGGCTGCTGCTGCTGCAGGGCGCGGTCATGGGTGTTTTCGCATCGCTGGACCTGATCCTGTTCTTCATCTTCTGGGAGCTGGAACTCGTGCCGATGTTCTTCCTCATCTCCATATGGGGCACGGGGAGACGGGAATACTCGGCGATGAAGTTCCTGCTGTTCACCTTCCTCGGTTCGGCGTTCATGTTCGCGGCCATCCTCGCGCTCTATTTCTCGTTCCCGGCAGGCGAGCGCACGTTCGACATGACGGCGCTCATCCACAAGGACCTGACGAACCTCATCGTGCCGTCGTCGCTGGTGTTCAGCGGCTTCCTGGTGGCGTTCGCGGTGAAGCTGCCCATCGTGCCGCTGCACACGTGGCTGCCGGACGCGCACACGGACGCGCCGACGGCGGTGAGCGTGATGCTCGCGGGAGTGCTGCTCAAGATGGGCGGCTACGGCCTGCTGCGCATCAATGCCGGGATGTTCCCCGACGAACTGGCCGCAGCGGCGCCCCTGCTGGCGATGCTGGCTGTCGTGAACGTGCTGTACGGAGCGTTCATCGTCATGCGGCAGACCGACCTCAAGCGCCTCGTGGCATACAGCAGCGTCAGTCATATGGGGTTCGTCGTGCTTGGCCTGGCTTCAGTCGGCGCGGGAGCGTCGCAACTGGACGGCACCGGGTTGAACGGGGCGGCGATGCAGTTGTTCACGCATGGGACGATCACGGGGCTGCTGTTCGTGGTCGTCGGGCTGGTCTACGACCGCGCGCATACGCGGCACATCCCTGACATGGGGGGACTCTCGGGCCGCATGCCGCTCATCGCCATCGGGTTCATGATCGCGGGGCTGGCCTCACTGGGCCTGCCGACGACGAGCGGGTTCGCCGCAGAGATCATGGTCTTCCTCGGCACGTTCCCGGCGTACGGGCTGGCGACAGCTCTGTGCGCGTTCGGGGTCGTGCTGGCGGCCGGCTACATCCTGTGGACGGCGCAGCGCACGATGTTCGGCCCACCCCTGGAGCGGTGGGCCCACCTCGAGGATGCAACACGCGTGGATGTAGCAGCGATGGGCGTGCTCATCGTGCCCATCTTCGCGTTCGGAGTCTACCCGGCGCTGCTGACCGACGTGTTCGACGCCGGAATCGCGCCAATCATCGCGTCCTTCGCCAGGGGCCTGGGAGGGTAGCGCGTGGGCATCACGGTCAGAGATCTCTTCCTCATCGCGCCGGAGCTTGCACTCACCGTAGCGGCGACCGTCGTGGTGCTCTCCGGCCTCGTGTCCCGGCAGCGGCAGTTGACGCTGGCTCTCGCATTGCTCGGGCTCGCAGCAACGTTCGCTTTCGGCATCGCGCTGTGGGGCGACGTGCACGCTAACGGCGCGCAATCCGCGTTCAACGATTCGTTGATCGTCGACAAGTTCGCGCTCTACATCAAGTTCCTCGTCGCCGGGACCGCGGCGCTTGTCCTCATCGCTGGTTCGGAGTACGCGGAGCGCTTCCGTCCGTACGAGTCGGAGTTCACCGGGCTGGTGCTCTTCTCCGCGAGCGGGCTGATGCTGCTGGCGGCGGCAGCCGATCTGATCACCATCTACGTCTCGCTCGAGCTCGCCACCCTGCCGGTCGTTGCGCTGGCCGCGTTCGTCAGGTTGCGTGTCGCGCCCATAGAGGCAGGGGTGAAGTACCTGCTGCTCTCCGCCGTGTCGTCGGCGTTCCTGCTGTACGGGTTCGCATTCCTCTATGGAGCGTCCGGCACGATGCAGGTGGTGGGCGGAGACAGCGGCGCGCCGACTATCGCGCAGACGCTCGCGGAAGGCGCGTCCGGCGGGCCGTTCGGAGGCTACGCCGTGATGGCCGGGGTCGTACTCGCAACCGCCGGTTTCGGGTTCAAGCTGTCCATGGTCCCTTTCCAGATGTGGACGCCAGACGTGTACGAGGGCGCGCCGACGCCCGTCGGTGCGTTCCTGGCGACGGCCAGCAAGGCTGCGGCGTTCGCCGTGGTGCTGCGTCTCTTCTACGAGGCGCTCGGCGGGGCGTCGGCAGACTGGTCGACGCTGTTCGCGGCGCTCGCGGCCATCACGATGACGATAGGCAACCTCGTTGCGATAGCCCAGAGCAACGTGAAGCGCCTGCTGGGCTACAGCGCCATCGCGCATGCGGGCTACATGCTCATCGGCGTAGCGGCCGTGACGGCGCACGGACAGGAATCGCCGGACGCATCCGGCATCACGAGCGTCCTCTTCTACCTGGGGGGCTATGCGGCGATGACGCTGGCGGCCTTCTTCGCCGTCATCGTGCTGACGCAGCGCACCGGGGACGAGCGTATCGAGGCGATGGCAGGCATGGGGCGGCGCGCTCCACTGGCGGCGCTCGCGCTGGCAGTCGCGTTGCTGGGCCTCACCGGCATCCCGCCGACGGTCGGGTTCATGGGCAAACTCTTCCTGTTCAATGCCGCCGTGAACTCGGGCCTCGTCTGGCTCGCGGTCGTCGGAGCGGTCAACTCGGTCGTCTCCGCTTACTACTACGTGGGCATCATCCGCACGATGTACCTGCGTCAAGCCACGAGCGACTCCACGCCTGTCGCCACCGCTTTCTCCGCGAAGCTCACGCTGGGGGTAACGCTGGCGGCGATCCTCGTGCTGGGCCTCTGGCCGGGCGGTCTGCTGGAAGTGGCGCGTACCGCGGCGATCGGGCTGATCTCATAGCTTCCCTGTCATGTTGAGCGGAGCCAGAGGCGGAGTCCGCGCTTTAGCGCGCAACATCCTCTCGGGAAACGTTCGCTTGTTCAGAGGTTCCTGTCAGAGGCGGTCTAACGGTAACGTCTCGTGTGAACAGTGTTCCCCCACTTCCATAGGAATCGGCTGATTCAAAATCCGATTTTGAATCAGCCGCAACTTCATTGCAGCTGCTCTCCAGGGCCGAAGTGCGGAGGCAGGCGTCAAGGCATATCATGGCAACGATGACGCCCGAACCCAACCGCCTCTACGCCGACCTCGCGCATCTGTGGCCGCTCATGAGCCCCCCCGAAGACTATGCCGACGAAGGCGCTAGCCTGCGTCACGAACTCCGCAAGCGCCTCGGGGCTGGCAGGGCGCGCATCCTCGAACTCGGGACAGGCGGCGGACACCTGCTCCACCACCTCACCGCCGACTTCGACGCCACCGCCGTCGATCTCTCGGAGGCGATGCTCGCGCACTCGCGCCGCCTGAACCCGGACGTAACGCACCAAGTCGGCGACATGCGGACCGTGCGCCTCGGCGAGACATTCGACGCCGTGCTCATCCACGACGCCATCGACTACATGACGACCGAAGACGACCTGCGCGCTGCGTTTGCTACGGCACGGGCACACCTGCGTCCCGGGGGCCTGTTCATCGTCATTCCAGACGACTATGTGGAGACCTTCACACCGCCACACGTGTGGCATGAGACCCAGCGCGTGGCCGGGAGCGAGCTCACGTTCGTTGAGTATTCGTGGGACCCCGACCCGAACGACACGCAGATCGAGACGGTCTATGTGTTCTTCTTCCAGGAGAACGGCGCATTGCGAGTAGAGGTGGACCGTCACACGACCGGGCTCTTCCCCATCGGCACCTGGGAGCGGCTGCTCATCGAATCAGGCTTCGAACCGGAGCGCACGGACTACCCTTACAGCGAGAACGGCAGCGAGGCGTACCTGTGGATATGCACTGCGACCGACGCAGCCGCTCGCGTAGAATGACGCGAACGACGGACGCACCGAAAGAGGAGACCGGAGCATGGTGGAAGGCATAGCAGGCCGCGTGGCGATCGTTACCGGCGCAGGGCGCGGCATCGGACAGGGTGTCGCGCTGCGATTGGCAAGAGAAGGCGCAAGCGTCATAGCGAACGACCTCGATCAAGGGCCTTTGGACGAGACGCTGCTGCAGATCGAGGAATCAGGCGGAACAGCCGCCGGCCTCGCAGCGTCGGTGACGGACGCGGACATCGGCGAGCGTCTCGCGTCGTTGGCAGTGGAGCGTTTCGGCGGTCTGCACATCGTGGTGACGGCGGCGGGGTTCCTCTGGGACGGGATGATCCACCGGATGACGGACGAGCAGTTCAACGCCATCGTTGACGTGCACCTCGGCGGAACGTTCCGCGTCGTGCGCGACTCATTCAAAGTGATGCGGGAGCACGCACGGCAGGAGAAGGAGCGCGGCGAAGCCGTGCCCGCGCGGCATATCGTGACCATCTCGTCGCTCTCCGGGTTCGGGAACCTGGGCCAGGCGAACTACTCCGCAGCGAAGGCCGGCATCGCGGGACTCACGCGGACAGTGGCGATAGAAGGCGCCATGTTCAACGTGCTGGCAAACTCGATGGCGTTCGGGTTCATCGATACACGGATGACTCGCGCGATGGAGTCGCAGAGCGAGTACGTGAGTGGAGCGCCCCAGGGCATACCGGAAGCTGCGCGAAACAGGGCGCTCGAAGCCATCCCGCTGAAGCGCGCCGCAGCGGTCGAGGAGGCCGTCGGGCCGATTGTCTTCCTCTGTTCCGACCTCTCAACCTACGTGACAGGGGCGCTGCTGGAAGTGAACGGCGGCGTACACATAACGTAGCGGAGTACGAGCGCCGTTGCAGTCATACGAAGACTACGAGGTCAAGCAACGTATCCACGTCGTGGAGTACGTGCGGATCAGACGTTGCAGCCAAACGCTTGCGTTCATGCGGCTGTCCATGCGCGTCTACAAGGAGGCGTGCGATGCCGTTGGCTACTACGCAGGCGGTATCCGCGCGAAATGGTGGCGGGGGGCGTTCTACACCTACACGGTCTGGGAAGACCGCGACTCGATGCTTGCTTTCGTACGCAACGGGCTGCACGCGGAGGCGGTGGCCAGCATCACGGAGTTCGCCGCACCAGGCTCCTGCTACGTGGAATTCATGAGCGACGCCCCGCCGGACTGGGAGGATGCATACAGCCGCCTCTCATTTCCGACGAGCTACTTCGCGCCACCGCTGTGGGGAGACATTCGAGGGCGCTAGAAGAAATCGTGCAGGCGGTCCTTCAGCAGCGCATGGACGACCGCGAGCGTCAGCACCACCGTCATCAGGAATACGACGAGTTGCCAGTCCAGGCCGTGCGCGACGACAGCAAGGGCGGTGCCCGCAGCAGGCGCATGCTCAGTGTCCGTCAGCGCCATCAACAGCATCGCAAGGCCAACGGCGAGAGCGGCGTAGAAACCGAACAGCAGGGAGAAATCGCCGGTCAACTGTGCGCCGGCAAGATACTCGGCAACGAAGTCGACCGCTGAGGCAGCAACGACGGCCACCAGGTGGCCACCTATGCTATGCCGCGGCAAGGCAGTGGGGCTGCGTGGGCCGATGAAGAGGATGAATGCGGTCGAGGCAATGGCGGCAACGAGTACGGCGCGCGCGACACTATCCCCGGTGAGGAGGTCAGCAGCCCAGAGCGCCAGCATGAGCGACAAGACAGCGAGCCCCACCTGGAAGAAGTAGACGCGGAGCAAGATTCGGCCACGGGAGCCGCGCGTGAGCCGGGGGTTGATGAGGAACAGGGGACGAGAAGGGCGGCCGGTGCGGTCGGCAGTGCGGGTGCGACGAGGCAAGCGGGTAGTGCTGGAGAACGCGCTACGTCGTATGGGCAGGCGAAGCCTTGAAATTGGGTTGGTGAAGCGCTGCCTCATCTATCACCGGAAGAGAGTGAAGAACCGGTCCTGGTACTCTTCGAACAGGCCCCAGCGTTCGATCTCCCGGTGGACGTCGCGCGGCTCCCTGTGTCCCCGCTTTGCCTCTTCTATCAGCCGTTCGATGTGAAGGCGGGCTTCCATCGGCACACCGCCTTCCGTGCGAAGCAGTCCCTGGGCGCGCATCTCAGACACGTTCGCCTGCGCGGAATGGGTTGTGAACTCGTAGATGAATTTCATCAGAGAGAGGTCCCACAGGTCGTCGGAGCCGGTTATCACGGCTTCCAACGGCTTGCCTTCTCTGTCCAACCGGTCAACGATCCTGCATGTGACCTCGTCGACGGTACCGGAGACTACGGCCGTCTCCGCACCTTCGTTCTTGTAGTGGTACATCAGCCCCGGATGGTCCGGCCCCACTTCCTCGGCCAGACGCTGCAGGTAGCGGTCGGCGTTGTCACCGAAGCCTTCGTGGCGTAGCAGGTAGTACGGCGTAACGACCCTTGGACGCTCAGCGCGCACGACGCCCTCTCGCACCACGGATTCCTCCTGCCCGTCCTGCGGTACGCTGAGGTCTCGATACGAGGGTTCGGTTACGAGGTAGTAGCGGACGGAGGTCGAGCCGAACGTTGCCAGCCCCTGCCGGGGAGGCCTGACAACGTGGGTCCTGGCCATGGCCTCCATGAGGCGTACGTCTTGCTCGTCCATGATTCCATTATAGCGGTGTCACGTATCGCGACGGGCCGTATCAGGCGCGCCATTTTCCAGGTGAGTGTTCATGTTTAACCCCCAATCCACCCAAACGATGAGTGCGGGGCCGTGGTGTGGGGATGAAAAAGTGCTCCCGGCTTCGGGGATAATGGTTTTGATACTGAAAACCGGCCCGAAACAAGGAGCACCCATCGGATGCTGCCACGCAATGACCCCTGACCGCGTCCAAATCGCTTTCGACGCCTGGTAGCCAATGCGGGGCTGATCCTGCCGGTCACTTTCGCCTATCGTCTGGGACTGGGCGAGTTGGTGGACAGCTACGTTGACCTGGGAGATGCGCCCGGTGGGCCCAATGCCGGCGACAAGCTGCTGACCCTGGTGGCTTCGGCATTGGCCGGTGGAGACTGCATTGATGACGTCGGCACGCTGCGCGCTGGTAGTACCGAAAGTGTGCTGGATTGTGTGGTCAAGGCGCCATCCACGCTGGGGAGGCCGACCATCGTCGCCACGCCGAGACCGAGAACGCCAACGCGACCTCAAGTACGGCGTGGGGCTCAACCGTCATCGCCGGGGGCTGTGGACGGTCAAGATCCCCTTCTCGCCACGGAAACACGCTGCTGCTCGGCGCGAGCGCGGCTGATTCGGCCCTTGGTTGGTCCGATCCGCCAAACCGTAACGCCACCCCGCGCGTCGAGGGCAGCAAGCCCGCCCCCGTCAGGCCGCCAGTATAATTCGGCCACTGTGTCCCCCACATCCTCGGCCCCTATCGGGCTGCCGTTTCCATTTTTCTGCAGCGCCCACACAACCACGGCGCCATCGCGACCTCCCGATGCCAGGCGCCTCCCGCCGGGAGCGAAGGCAAGCGTCGTTATGGGTTCAACATGAAACTTCAGAACGCCGGGCCTAGTGCCTTCGGGACCCTTTCTCCGGAAGTTCCAAACCGTCACCGCCTCTCCCCCGCCGGTGGCCAAAAGGGTGCCGGCGCTATCGAAAGCCAGGGCCGACGGCTTGCCGGGATA
>DAOUHP010000124.1:0-37067 GCA_034428575.1 Dehalococcoidia bacterium
GAGGGTGAGGTCGATGTCCCTGTAGGCCGCCATCCCGAACAACAGCAGCAGCGTAAGGCTGGCCGCCGAGATCGCCCACCCCAGCCAGCGGTCGCGCGCCACCTTGAGCGGTATGCTGGACAGCGTCATCATCGGGCCTCCTCATCGGTGTGGTAGTACGTGAGGAATATCTCCTCGAGGTCAGTCTCGCTCGTCCTGATGTCTTCCACGGCGTGCCTGTCCATTGCGGCTTTCAGGAGCTCGCCCATGTCGCCGTCAAAGGACATCTCGACGTTGGCGCCGCTAGTGACAACGTTGCGCACGCCTGCCACCGCCTCGAACACCGAGGCGTCAGCCTCCGAATCGAGCACGAACTCCACCCGGCGCATCGCCTTCGACCTCAGCTCCGCAACCGACTCCACCGTGATGAGATAACCGTCCCGGATGATCCCGACGCGGTCTGCGACGCGCTGGACCTCTGAGAGCGTGTGGCTGGACAGGAAGACGGTGCACCCCTGTGCGGTCACCTCGCGCACCATGTTCTGAAACTCCCGTTGGACCAGCGGATCGAGTCCGGATGTCGGCTCGTCCATGATCAGCAGGTCCGGCCGGTTCATGAATGCCTGGATGATTCCGACCTTCTGACGGTTGCCGGTCGACAGGTCGCCGACCTTCCGGGAGAGGTCGGAGGCCAGTCGTTCGGCCAGTTCGTCGACATGGGACCAGTCGACGCCGCCGCGCATGTTCGCGAAGTACGTCAGGGTGTCCCGGCCTGTGAGGTTCGGGTACAGGGCGAGGTCTCCCGGGATATAACCGATGTGCCTTCGGATCTCCACGGCATCCCGGTGCGTGTCCAGGCCAAGGATGGTTGCAGTCCCTGCAGTGGGCCTGATCTCATCCAGCAGCGTCCTGATCGTCGTGGTCTTTCCGGCGCCGTTCGGCCCGAGGAATCCGAAGACCTCGCCCTCCCTGACGTCCAGGTTCACGTCCTCCATACCACGGTTCTTGCCGTAGTACTTCGTCAACCCACTCGTGTGGATCGCGGCTCTTGTCGCACCTACCTCCGTCGTTGCCATGTGGTTGCCTCCTGCAGGTCACGGGTCATGCCGACCCGATGCAACATGCCCTCCTCAGTTATCGGCTCTCCGGGTTGCAGCGGCGTCTCCGTCAGCTGCCATACGTTCGGCTCCCCGGTTCAGTATCTCCAGCGCCTGAGCGACCACGTCGAGCTCATCATCCGGCAGTACCGCCGTGACCTTCTCAAGGGCTGATTGTTCGCTGCGGGTCACTTCCTCAATGGCGCCTCGTCCTTTGTCGGTCAGACAGGCCAGGGCGACTCGTCTGTCATTGGGATAGGGGACCCGCTCCACCAGGCCCTTCCTGACCAGGCGCTCCACCATGCTCGAGGCGTTGGCACGGGCCATCCCCTGTGCCTGCGCAATATCCGTGATCCTCGCGGGGCTGGAAGCGAGCATGTACAGGATCCTGATCTGCGGGAGGGTCAGATCAGGATCCATCGCGAAGTCCCTAGGGCCCGTCAGACCCCAAGAGGCAGCGAGTGACTCCACCGATCCGGCGATCCTGGCAACCAGCTCTTCCCTTGCCGCCATGAACTTCCTCTCTTCCTAATAACCTTATCGTAATCATAACTATTATCTATATGATGACTATCATTGTCAAGATGATAACTTTGATAAGCATATCCACGCCATCGGCGACCGTATGGTCAGCATCCCGAAAACTGCTGCCCGGCGACATATTCCTGCCACATTTCGCCCTCATTGTGAGTGGTGTCACGGATCTCTCACATAGGAGGTGAAGCGATGATCCGCATGAAGTCAGTGACGAAGAGGTTCCTGTCCTGGATAGCTCTGGGGGTCATGCTCCTGGCTTTGATGCTCACCGGTTGCACGGGCGAGCGGGGGTCGGAAGGCCCCGAGAACGGCGAACGCGCCCAGGCGAGCGAGAGCGTCGAGCGGGGCGAGGGCTCCGGCGGCGAGCACGGCTCCGGTGGCGAAGGCTCCGGCAGCGAGGGCAGTGAAGGCAGCGAGTCCGGTGCATCCGGCGGCGAAGAGGCCAGCGCGGCCACCCTCGCGCCCGACCAGACCTTCGACGCGGTCCGCAGCGGCGCGCGCCTGGTCATGAACTACGACCCCGCGAGCAACGCATTCGTCGGCACGGTCGAGAACACGACCAACAACACGCTGACGAGGGTCAGGATCGAGGTCCACCTCTCGAACGGCACCGAGCTCGGCCCGACGACCCCGGTAGACCTGGCTGCCGGCCAGGTGATGGCGGTCACCCTGCCCTCGACTCAGGCGTCGTTCACCGGGTGGATAGCGCACGCGGAGGTCGGCGGCGGCGAGGGCGGCCAGTCCGGCGAGGCCGGAGGTGAGGGCGGCGAAAGCGGCCCCGACGGTCCCGAAGGCCCCGAGAGCGGCAATGAGGCCGCGATGGAGGCCCTCATGTCCAGCCCCATCACGCCCCTCGACCAGACGTGGGACGGCGTTCTCGGCGGGCTTGCGATCTCCGCACGGTACGACGCGGCAACGCAGTCCGTCCAGGCGACGGTGCGGAACACCCTGTCGGAGACGCTCTGCTACGTGCAGGCCGAACCGCACCTGAAGTCCGGGACGCAGACGGTGGGCGAGCTCGGCCCCGACAAACTGGGGGACCTGGCCCCGGGGCAGCAGGCAGTGTCCAGCGTGTCGGTTGCCAGCGAACCGAGCCTGGCAGGAGTCTCCTTCGACGGGTACGTCGTCCACATGGAAGTGTTCGACTGCGCCGGCCCCGGCCCTGTGCCGCACACGGGCGGGGAAGGCGCTGAGGGCAGCGGCGGCGAGGGAGCTGGTGGCGAAGGTCACGGCCCCGGCGGCGAAGGCGGCAGCGAAGGCTCCGGCGGCGAAGGCAGCGAGTCCGGCGCATCCGGCGGCGAGGAAGGAAGCGCGGCCATGCTGGCGCCGGACCAGACCTTCGACATGGTACGCAGCGGCGCCCGGCTGATCCTGAACTACAACGCCTCTACCAACGCCTTCCTCGGCACGGTGGAGAACACGACCAGCGGCACCCTGACCAGGGTCAGGATCGAGGTCCATCTCTCGAACGGCACCGAGCTCGGTCCGACAACGCCGACAGACCTGGCGCCGGGCCAGGTGGAGTTGGTCTACCTGCCCTCGACACAGGCATCGTTCACCGGGTGGGTGGCGCATGCCGAGGCCGGCGGCGGCGAGGGCGGTGAGTCCGGCGGTGAGCACGGCTCCGGCGGCGGCAGTGAGGGCAGCGAATCCGGCGGACGCGAAGGAAGCGGTGGTGAGCACGGCTCCGGTGGCGGACGCGAGGGGAGCGGCGGCGAGCACGGCTCCGGCGGCGAGGGCGGCAGCGGCTAGGGCCGGTCCGTGGCCGGATATAATCCGGCCACGGAGCACCCCGCGAACGGACGCGGCGTCTGAAGGGGCGCCGCGTCCAACGTGGCTCCGAAAGGACCAACGATGAGCGGCACGGTACTGATCGTTGAAGACGACACGAGGATCGCAAACTGGGTCAAGGTGTACTTCGAGCGCGCCGGGTTCTCCGCCGAGGTCACTCACGACGGTGAATCCGGCCTGGCGCTGGCCCGCGACATCGCCCCGGACCTGATCATCCTCGACCTGATGCTCCCCCGTCTCGACGGGGTGGAGCTGTGCAGGACCCTGCGCCGGGAGTCGGACGTTCCGATCATCATGCTGACGGCCAGGGAGGCCCCCGTCGAACGCGTCCTCGGGCTGGACAGCGGCGCCGACGACTACATCGTAAAGCCGTTCGATCCGGACGAGGTCATCGCACGCGCCGAGGCGGTGCTCCGACGCGTGAAGGGCAAGGTCCAGCAGGTGCTGACGCGCGGCAACATCACGCTGAACGAGACCACCGGCGTCGTTACGGTCGATGAAGAGCCCGTGACGCTGAGCCAGGCGCAGGTCGCCCTCCTGTCGACGTTCATGCGCCACCCCAACCAACTGCTCACCCGCGACCAGTTGATCTCGCTGGCCTTCAACGATGAGTTCGAGGGGTTCGACCGCGCTATCGACAGCCAGGTCGCCCGCCTGCGGAAGCAGATAAACCGGGACAGCAGGCAGCCGATCCAGACCGTCTACGGCGGCGGCTACCGGTTCGTGGCGGAGGACGCGTGATGTCGTTGCGCTGGCGCATCATGGGCGCGACCGTCCTCATCGTCGTGTTCACCGTGCTGATAAGCGTGGGCGTGGGCTACTACGCGACCCAGTCCCGGCTGGATGTGTTCGTTGACCGGATTGGCAACGACGAGGCGGTGCAACTGGCCCGGAATCTGAGCCGCGAGTACACCGAGACCGGCGGCTGGGGAACGGTGGACGCCGCGCTGTCAGAGGCCGGATACGCCTACGAGGGATCCCGGGAGAGCGAGGGGCATGGAGAGAGCGAGGGCGAGTCCTCGGAGCTCTTCCACAACGACCAGGTACGAGTCGTCGTCGCGGACGCTGACGGGCGCGTGGTGCGGGACAACCTGTCTGTTCTGCCGCCCGGCTCCCTCGCGCCCGACCTGGCAGGCCGCCGCGAGGCGGTGTTCGACCTCGCTGGGGACCGGCCCGTAGGCCACGTGTACGTGGACGTTAACCGCGCGTTCCTGTCGACCGAGTCGCACGGGTTCCTCACCACGCTCCTGTACATCGTCCTGGCCGGCGGGGCGCTGACGGTGGGCGTCGCCATACTCCTGGCCGCCTGGCTGTCGAAACGGATCACGGCGCCCGTGACGGCCTTGACGGAGGCGACCGAGGCCATCGCCCAGGGGGATACGACCCGGCTGCCGGTCACGTCATCGGACGAGTTGGGGAAGATGAGCGTGGCATTCAACCGGATGACCTCCTCCCTGGAGACGCAGCGCGAACTGCGCAGGCGGCTGATAAACGACGTCTCCCATGAGCTGAATACACCGCTGAGCGTGATCCAGTTGGAGGCGGCCGGGCTGCGCGACGGTCTACAGAGCCCCGATAGCGCCTCCAGCCACATCATCCAGGAAGTGGAGCGGCTGCGCGGCCTCGTAACCGACCTGAACTGGCTGGCGGAGACGGACCACGGCGAGTTGCGGCTCACGCTCGAGACAGGTTCGATCCAGGAACTGCTCGCCGCTGAGGCGGAGCGCTGGCAGCCGCAAGCCGAGGCCCTCCGGGTCGCGCTGTCATTGGAGGCATCCGGCGACATGCCGGAGACGCGCTTCGACCGGATGCGCATGAGCCAGGCGTTGGGCAACGTCATCGGCAACGCCCTCCGATGCACCGACGCTGGCGGAAGCATCGTGATCAGGGCGGAGCTGGAGAGCGACGATGCGCTGGCCGTCTCGGTCGCCGACGACGGCATCGGCATAGACGCCGCAGACCTTCCCCACGTCTTTGACCGCTTCTATCGGACCGACCAGTCCCGCAGCCGCGGGATAGGCGGCACCGGCCTGGGGCTGGCCATCACCCGGGCCATCGTGGAAGCGCACGGGGGCACGATCGCCATGGCAAGCGACGGGCCTGGACGGGGCGCCACCGTGACGGTCCGCCTTCCCTTGTAATGAGCCAGCGGTCCCGCTCGATGTCATGCTGAGCGGGGCCCGTGCTTCAGCGCGCAGCATCCTCTCGGATTTGGTATCTGCGGCGTCCCGCCCTCAGGGATTCCCCGGCTTCGCTCGGAATGGCCACCACGAACCGCTATACTCCCACTGATCTGACGCGACACTGAGGAGGCTGGCCCGCATGGCGCCCTACACACGCATCTCTGGAGACTCCCACCTCGAAGTGGCGAACGAGCGGTGGACACACCGCGTCGATCCCGCGTACCGCGACCGCGCTCCCCGGACCGTGAAGCTCAACACCGGCGCAGATGCCACTCAGCTGGAAGACATGACCCCCACCCAGAACCCGATGGACCTCTACGGCGGCAAGGGGCGCGACATCTGGTACCCCGGCGGCCAGACCTACGAGTCAACGCCCGGCACCGGCTCGCCTCAGCAGCGCGTCCAGGAGCAGCAGACGGACGGCCTGGACGCTGAGATACTCTACCCCGCCGTCGTCTGTGGTCCCCGTCTCTGGATGAGGGTGAAGGACGACGGCCTCCACCGTGCGCTCTTCCGAGGCTGGAACACGTGGCTCGGCGAGGAGTACTGTTCCGAGGCGCCGGACCGCCTGCTTGGCATCGGCGCTATTCCCGCCACCGGCATCGACGACGCCGTCGCCGAGCTGGAGCACTGCAAGAGCCTCGGACTGACCGGCGTGCAGCTGATGACCTTCCCCAACGGCAGCGGCAAGCCCATGCCCGAGGACGACCGCTTCTGGGCCACCTCGCTCGACCTCCGGATGCCGGTCTCCATCCACGTGGAGTTGGAGCGCAGCGGAGAGCGCGGCGGTAAGCTGCTCGACTACCCCGCCGAGGACGACCGCCTCACCACGGAGCTCGCATTCCAGGTGCAGCGGTTCGCCGCACGGGGCGCCGGTACGAACGCAGTGCAACTCGTCCTCTCCGGCCTGTTCGACCGCTTCCCGGACCTGCGCGTCTGCCTCGCCGAGACCTCCATCGGCTGGGTGCCCTTCTTCCTGGAGATCGCGGACGTGCGCTACAACCGCCACATCTACTGGGCGCAGACGATGAACGGCTTCACGCCCCTCAGGGCGATGCCGAGCGAGCTGCTCAACGAGTACTTCTACTGGGGCTTCCAGCAGGACCGATCGGGTGTCGACCTCCGCCATCACATGAACGTGGAACGCCTCATCTGGGCCGCCGACTTCCCGCACCAGGAGTCGGACTGGCCACACTCGGACGTGGTCATGGAGCACAACTTCTCCGGCGTTCCCGACGACGAGGTCTACAAGATGATCGTTCAGAACGCCGTGGACTTCTTCCACCTGCCGGAGAGGAACTGAGGCGGGTTCACGATGAGGCGGCGCCTTTCTCGGCGCAGACAAAGGGCATACCTGCAGAAGGAGGAGATACGATGGCAAGCAGCGACCAGGCCCCGAACGATCGGTTGACCGTATTCGGCTACGAGGAAGACCCGGCTCGCGACTTCCCGAAGAAGTCCCTCCGCCTCTCCCGCACTGACGCGCTGACCGTGTCGGTGCAGATCATCAACGCCGGCGGCGAAACGAATATGCACTCCCATACCGGCGAGGACGAGGCATGGGTCGTTGTCAGCGGCCGGGTCCGCTTCTACGGGGCGAGCAAGACGACCGACAACGGCGAGGAGCTCGTTGGCGAACTGGGACCTCGCGAGGGGATCATGATCCCCAAGGGAGTGCCCTACTGGTTCGAACCGGTGGGCGACGAACAGTTGGAGATCCTGCGCGTCTCTTCCATCGACAAGGCCATTAAAGGGGAACGCGTCAACTACGAGCCGCTGAAGGACTGGCAGGTGGACCACGAACTCGGCGGCCGCGAAGCCACTGCCGCCGAGCGCAGCCTGACCGCCTAGCCCACAGCCCCATTATCCAAGCGAAGGCTGGGGTCCAACGCGGGGCATAGCCGCGCGAAGGGGTGGGATGGGGTGAAGGTGTCCGTCGCCTCCCCTGCCGGGAGAGGGGCCGGGTGAGGATTGGTGCCATCTGAGCGCGGAGGACAACCGTGAGTGAGACAGACGACCTGCAGGGCGACCTCGTAACGGCGTCCACCATCATCGAGTGGGAGTTCGGCGACATCATCGGGCACGTCGGCGTGCGACTCCCGAACGACGAGGGCATCGCGGTCAAGATGCTCCGCGCCCCGCAGCTCCCCGGCGCCGAGAACTGGCTGATGCAGTTCGACATGGACGGCAACAAGCTCTCCGGCGACGGCACCGTGCCGGGCGAGGCCGCCATCTACACCCGCATCTTCCGCGCCAAGCCGGAGGTCAACGCCATCGTCCACGCTCACGCCAACATGTGCATCGTGCTCGGGCTGGCGGGCGTTCCCATCAATGCCGTACACCTCGCCTCCGCGAAGTTCTCAGACGGCCTGCCCGTCTACCCGGTGCCGACATACGTCTCCGACAACGAGGACGGCGACGCTATCGCCCGGACGCTCGGCGACGCGCCCGGCATGACCATCAACGGCCACGGCATCGTAACCGTCGGCAAGAGCATCGACGAGGCGTGCTTCACGGCTGTCTACATGGAACGCACCGCCAAGATCATCCAGGCGGCCCGGCTCCTGGGGTTCGACCAGGTCGACGGCGCGTTCCAGGAGGAGATGGCCGGAAACGCGCGCAAGATGAGCGAACGCCAGGCCGCCATAAACCGTCCGAAGGTCGAGCACTCGGACGACTGGCGCTACTACACGAGGAAGCTCGACCGCGGCGAGCCGTGGAACCGTGGCTGGACCTAGCCTGACCTCCCCTCCGCCCCGAAGGCCTGCCGGATTCCTCTGGCCGTTCAGCGCCTACTACGGCTGGGCGGTCGCGTGGACGGCGCTCGTCGTCTCCTTCGCGTCTTCCGTCTTCTACGGTCCCGTGCTGAGCGTCTGGTTCGAGCCAATCCGCGAGGAGACCGGCTGGGAATCGTGGGAGATCGCGGCGTCGTTCACCATCGGCAGCTTCTCCGGCTCCATCCTCACCGCCGTCATCGGCAGGGCGATGGACCGCTATGGCACGCGCACCATCACCGCGCTCTCCGGCATGGTACTCGCGGGTTGCATGGTGGGGCTCGCGTTCATGCAGGCCCCGTGGCAGATGTGGCTCTTCTTCGGCACGGGACGCGCCTTCGCCATCGCAGGGGTGCAGGTAGGCACGACGGTCGCTATCGCCAACTGGTTCATCAGCAAGCGCGGCAAAGCGACGTCGTTCGCCGGGTTCGGCCTCCGCGCCGGACAGGCGCTCGTACCGCTCGCGGCCGCATTGATCATCGTGCTGCTGACCTGGCGATGGGCTTATGGCCTGCTCGCCATCTCCGCCATCCTCCTCGTTACTGCGCCCGCCCTCGTCTATCTCCGGCGCAGACCGGAGGACTATGGCCTGCTGCCCGACGGCCAGCCGCCTCCTGAGCCAACGACCGACAGCGGCGACGGACCGCGTGAGACCGAAGCGCAGTGGACAACGTCCCAGGCGCGGAAGACGCTCGCCTTCTGGCTCATCCTGCTGACGACGTCCATCATCTTCTTCGGGCAGACCGCGACCAACCTCCATGCCGCGCCGCACTTCCAGACGCGCGGCGTCTCCTTCGAGAGTTCCGTCTTCATCGTCTTCACGTTCGCCTCCATCTCCGCGGTGATGACCGTGCCGTGGGGCTGGGTGATGGACCGCGTCCACGTGCGCTTCGTCATAGCCATGGTCGCGCTCATCTACTTCGCGTCCATGCTCGTCATCATCAACGCGCACACGTTCGCTGGCGCCGTGCTCTTCGGCGTCGTGTTCGGCGTCGCGCAGGGAGGCTGGACCGTCAGCCAGCGCATCGTGGTCCCCAACTACTTCGGACGGCGCTCCGTCGGAGGCATACGTGGCCAGATGGGACTGATGACGGCGTTCATCAATCCAGTGGGGCCGCTCGCCGCCGGATGGATACGCGACCGGACCGGCAACTACGAGCAGGCGTTCACCATCTTCTCGTTCATGTTCCTCGCGGCTATCGTGATGATGCTCATCGCCACCCCGCCCGTCCTGCGCGCCGCGCCCGTCCGCTACACCGTACGCAGCGGCCTCCTGCTGTGGGCCGCGCTCATCGTCGCCTACGTCCTTGTCCAGCGATGGCTCAGGCGCGAGGACGAGTGAGCCTGCTACTGCACGGATGCTAGAATGTTCCCCACGCCTCCTCTAACGAGTGGGGCTTCCGAGAGCCACCGTAGCTCAGTGGCAGAGCAGCTGTTTCGTAAACAGCAGGTCAACGGTTCGAATCCGTTCGGTGGCTCCAGTGCCTCTCTGAGGCCGACACCCTCCAACGACTACCGCGGGACCGCACCATGTTTGACCTGAGCCCTTTCCCGATCGCCTTACTCGTTTTGGTAGCCATGGCTCTGGCGCTCGCCGTAGGTGTGAGGCGTGGGTGGCTGAGGCACGAGGTCGGCAGTCAGGGCCGAATTTCGTCTGGCTCGCATTTGTCGAACGGTACGCCTCCCCTCTCAGCCTCGCGTTCGCTGGCGCGGAGACGGCCGAGACGACGGAAGATACCTACAGGGGCGCCTACCTCCTGCTGATGGAGGGACTCCGCATGGAACTGATGATGGCCGAGTTCTTCATCGAGAGCAGGGCGCTGCTTTCCTTCTCGCAGCCCCGCGTCGTCAATAGAGTCACCTACGCCACCGAGGCGTTCCGGCCGCACCTGAGGGAGATCAGGTCGTTGGAAGACTTCGGCCGGTACGCGCCTTACCGAAGTGGCCGGCTGTGGATGATGAAACTCTCCGTGCATCCCGAGGATGCGGACGAGGCTGTCGCTGTGCTGGAACGCGCCGGCATCGCCGTGGAACCGGCAGAAGGACCGCAGCCCTGGTGGCATACGCAGAACCTCCAGGTTTACTAGTCCCTTCGAAGCCACGCGGACGGCCCGTCTGGCACTGACCCGCCCGGTGCCGTAAGGGCAATGAAACCGCCCGCGCTCCCGTAACGTATCATCCGGTGCATGGACGGTAACTCCAGCACGCATTCCGCTCCCGTGCGTGGAGCGCTTCTTGCGGGAGCGATCGCGGCAGTCGTGGCCGCCCTCGTATCACTGCCGCTGCGCTCACCCCACGACGCCCTGCTGAACTCAGCGAGCGTCACGTGGGGCGTGCTGCTGCTGGCGCTCGTCAGCGGCCTCGCTTACCGGAGACTTGGCCGCCAGCCGAACGCGGTACGCCGCTTCGCCGTCGTCATGGGGGTCGGCTTCGTGGTCTGGGTGGCCGTCGCTTTCGCCATCGGCACGATGCTGACCCGAATGGTCTCGTTCAGCGTGCCGCTCGCCGCGATAGCATTCGGCGGCATCGCCGTGCTCACACCGCTGCTTTCTCGAACGTCGCTCGCCTCCCGATGGCCGGTCGTTGCCGCCGCGCTCGTCGTCGCGGCTGGCGTCGGGATCGGCCTTGCCGGCCAGGGCGACCAGGAGAGCGGACGGTTGGAGCTGCCGCCCCGCGCCGGACACGACACGCTTAGAATGGACGCCTAGCTAACCCAGGAGTAACCGATGCCTGCTTTCGCCTTCCGATACTCGAAGCTCATCCTGCCGCTGGCGCTCGCCGCACTGCTCGCCCTTCCCGCTTGCGGCGCCGACCCCACAGCAACGCCCGTCCCGCCGCCCACGGCAACCACTGCCCCATCGACCGGCGCCACGGCAGACCCCACACCAACCGCCGTGCCCCCGGCCCCGTCGCCGGACTCCGGGTCGACGGACTCTCCCACGACAGCCCCCGAAGCCGACACTCCGACCTCTCCCCCCGCTGAGGACCCAGCGCCAGCCGAACGCCCGACCGGCCAGGTGGACGGCATCGTCTTCGTTGTATCGGACGGCTCCCAGGCGACGTTCTCTGTCGGCGAGGTGCTGGCAGGCGTCTCGATCCCCGACTACGAAGCCGTGATGCGCACGACAGGCCTCACCGGCGAGGTGCGACTCGACGGCGGCGAGTCGCTCGTCACCGTCGACCTGCACAGCATGACCAGCGACGAGCAGTTCCGGGACCGCTATGTGCAGAACCGCATGTTCCCCGGCCAGCCGTCCGCCGGCGTCGCGTTCGGCGACCTGACGCCCCTGCCGGACGGCTTCGCGAACGGCGATGAGGTGACAACCGAAGTGACCGGCACGCTCAACATCAACGACATGGACGTGCCCCTGACCTTTGAGATCACCGCTCGCGATGACGGAAACGAGGTCTTCGTTCTCGGACGCTCCACCTTCACCTGGGACCAGATCGGCGAACCCGTGCCGACCGCCCGCAGCGTCGTCAGCGTCGAGGACGAGGTGCGCGTCGAAGTGCTGCTGGCGCTCACGCCGCAGTAGGGTTGACCCCTTCTCCCTTGAGTGGAGAAGGCTGGGATGAGGGTGAACCGGGGGGATGCCCGGTGGGAGTGCGAAGCAGAAGAGCCGCGCCACGCCAAGCCCTTCTGCGTGAGTCTCGACGATTGAAGAGGGCAATGCACTTCAGCGCGCGGCTCTGTTGGCGGCGGGGTGCGGATGCCCCCTGCCTTGCGCCGGAGTGCGCCGTAGCGCATCATTGCCGCCGCGCCACTTGATGCAATGGAGGACAGTCATGACCGCACCCAAGGTCGTCGTCTTTGCGCCCGGAGATGAGAAGAGCTACCTGCGGTTCGAGGAGGCCGGCTGCGAGATCACGCTCGGCAAGGCGTCCTGGGCCGACCCCACCGGCAACAACACGCAGGAACTCGCCGCCATGGCCGTCGACGCCGACGCCCTCGTCGGCACGTCGATCAAGGGCGGACGTATAGACCGCAGCGTGATGCTCGCCTCGGAGCAGCTCCGCATCGTCGCCAAGTACACCGTCGGCGTCGACGAGGTCGACACCGACGTCGCCACCGAGCTCGGCATCATCGTCACCCACGCGCCGACCGAGGCCAATTGGGGCGGCGTCGTCGAGACCACCATGCAGCAATTGCTCACCCTGATGAAGAAGTCTCGCCAGCGCGACGTCGCGATGAAGCACGGCACAACCTGGCGCACGCCTGAGCTCACGGCCACCCACATCGGACGGCGCGAGGACGGCTACCCCGGCCTCACCGTCGGCATCGTCGGCCTCGGCCGCATCGGCGGACGGCTCGCCCAGATGCTGGCGCCCTGGCGCGTCCGCATGCTCGCCTACGACCCCTACCAGCCCATCGACCGCTTCATCCACGCCAACGTCGAGCGCGTCGACCTGGACACGCTCCTGCAGGAGTCGGACGTCGTGACGCTCCACGTCATCCTCACACGGGAGACGCACCACATGATCGGCGAACGGGAGTTCGGCCTGATGAAGCCGAGCGCCATCATCCTCAACACCTCGCGTGGGCCGGTCATCGACGAGAAGGCGCTTGTCGCCGCTCTGCAGAACGAGACCATCGCCGGCGCCGGACTCGACGTGTTCGAAGTCGAGCCCCTGCCGATGGACAGCCCGCTGCGGCAGATGGACGAGCGCGTGCTGCTCTCGCCCCACGTTGCTGCGCACAACTACGGCGCGGGCATCGGCCCCGGCATCGAGTGGGGGACGGACGACGTGCTGCGCGCCCTGCGCGGCGAGGTCCCGGAGCACGTCTTCAACAAGGACGTCATCCCCCGGTGGCGCGAGCGCTTCGAGGGAAGAGCACTCATCTAGGACTGTCACCACCCCGAAGACAGGAGGAACCGCATGACCACCAACGGGCGTATCAGCAAGGCCGAGTGGGGCTCCGACGTCATCGCCGAGACGCTGCGCGGCCTCGGCATCGAGTACGTGGCGATGAACCCCGGCGCGAGTTTCCGCGGCGTACACGACTCGCTCGTCAACTACCTCGGCAACGAGCGCCCCGAGCTCATCCTCTGCCCGCACGAGGAGATCGCCGTCGCCATCGCGCATGGCTACGGCAAGGCCGCGGGCAAGCCGATGGCAGCTTACGTGCACAACGTCGTCGGCCTGCTCCACGCTACGATGGCCATCTTCAACGCCTCCATGAACCGCTCCGCCGTCCTCGTGCTCGGCGGCACCGGACCCATGGCCGCGGACGAGCGCCGTCCGTGGATCGAGTGGATACACACGGCCAACGTGCAGGGCAACGTCGTCCGCGACTACGTGAAGTGGGACGACCAGCCCGCCAGCGTCGGCGCGTCGGTTGAATCGCTCATCCGCGCCTACCACATCGCCACCAGCCAGCCCCAGGGCCCGGTCTACGTCAACTTCGACGTCTCCACCCAGGAGCAGCAGCTCACCGAGCCGTTCGAGATGCCCGATTTCAACACCTTCCCCGCACCGACGCGGCTCCAGGCCGACCCGGAGGCGCTCGACCTCGCTGCGGGCCTGCTCGTCGACGCACAGCGTCCCGTCGTCCTCGCCGACTTCCTCGGACGCTCGGAGGAGGCGGCCAACGGCCTCGTGCGGCTCGCCGAGTTGCTCTCCCTGCCTGTCGTTTCCGGCGGCGACCTCTACAACTTCCCGTCCCGCCACCCGCTGAACGCCACGAGCGCCAAGCGGCAACTGCTGCAGGAGGCCGACGTCGTCCTCGCGCTCGACGTCTACGACCTCCAGCAGTCGCTCACCGGGCAGGACTACCGCGCCCGCCAGCTGCAGCACCTCATGTCGCCGTCCGCGAAACTTATCGACGTCTCGCTCCGCCAGCTCGCCGTTCGCAGTTGGACGGCGGACTTCGGCGGCCTCTACCCCACATCGCTCTCCGTGCAGGCCGACACCTCCCTCGCCATCCCCGCCCTCTCCGATCTCGTCGAGCGCCGCCTCAACGACGGCCCCGACCGCTCGAGCGAGCTGCGCGAGCGCCATGCGCGCGTCGCCGCGCTGCACGACAGCGCGCAGAAGCAGGCCGCGGAGGTCGTCGCGAACCGTTCCGGCGAGTCGCCCATCGCCCTGCCGTTCCTCGCGGCGGAGATGTGGGAGGTCATCAAGGACACGGACTGGGTGCTCGGCAACGGCAACCTGCGCGGCTGGACGGAGCGCCTCTGGGACTACAACTCCCCGCACCAGGTCATCGAATCGCGCGGCGGCGGCGGGCTTGGCATGGGCTTCCCCCACGCGCTCGGCGTCGCCCTGGCGAACAAGGACAAGGGACGCCTGGCCATCAACATCCAGTCGGACGGCGACTTTCTCTTCACGCCCGCCGCGGTCTGGACCGCCGTCCACCACCGCATCCCCATGCTCGCCGTCATGTACAACAACCGCACGTACGGCAACGACCTCGGCCACCAGGGCCTCATGGCGGAGGTGCGCGGCAGGCCCATCGAGAGAAGGACCATCGGCATCGACATAGACGACCCCTACGTGGACTTCGCCGGCATGGCGCGCTCCTTCGGCGCGTGGGCCGAGGGCCCCATCGAGGACCCCGCCGACCTCCGAGGCGCCCTCGAACGCGCCAAGCGCGAGGTCGTTGAGAACGGCCGCGTCGCCCTCGTCGACGTCGTCACCGAGGTCGGCGAGCGCTAGGAGACGTGTGACACGAGGCTATTGCGCAATTGGCATCCCTTGCATGAACCTGCGGTCAGGAGGCCAGACCGGTGAATGATCGCAGGCTAAGCAAGGCAGAGTGGGCAGCGATGTGCAGAACACTAAGCAGCGTGCCCCGTCAGAGATCCGACATTGGCGCGTTGATGCGGAGTTCATCGGATCATGTCGTCTCCAACGGCATGCTCACCATCCGTTTCAAGCATCCGAGGACTAGGGATCGTTTGATGACGGAACTCAACGATCAGCGCCGTAGGCGGCACGTGTCCAAGATAATTCAAGAGTACACAGGGGACTATCGACAAGTTAAACCGGAGTTGCTGATAATTCGGGATTATTTCGTGAAAGCCTTACACGAGATTATGACAGTCAATGGTATCCCGCCATCGAGTCCTTCTACTCCATACGAAGTATCGCCGTCTGCCAATTTCAAAGAAGTTGTTCAGTACACCGACTGGTATGTCGGAGGACGAGGCGACTCAGAACCGTTTTACAGGTTTACTCGCTACTCCCGTGTATTGCGTCAAGCACTAGGTTCGATGCAACTTGCAAACAACTCCACGTTAGTGCATATTGACGCAGGGTGTGGACCAGGTGTTTTCTCTTGGGCTTTTCTTGATTGGGCCAGAGAGAAGGGCATCGAATACAGCCATATCCGGTTATATGGATATGACCATTGCGAGCAAATGCTAGTCCTGGCCAGTCAGGTAAGAGACCAACTACGGAGAGTAATCAACGACTATCCTCCTTTGAATCTCCATAGCGACATCAGAACTCTTCTGTCAGAATTTCAGGCCAATGCTAGCAGCGATACCGCATATATAATTACCTTCGGTCATGTCTTGGCAGGCAACCATCTGAAGAGTGATATTGCTGAATATATCAGCTTAATTGGACAGGTATTGAACCTCCCGAATCGAACGGCATCCGTACCTGTGATACTCAGTGATGTTACATCGACGCATGACGCGAGATTCCGAGACGGATTGGATTCACTGAGAAGGCGCTGACAGGTGTTGGTATCCGTTCCCAGATGAAGCGCGTCACCACGTACAACGGTGACTGCTGTTTGCTACTATCACGCCAGGAGGTGTAGCCATGGCCGAACAGCTAACCCTCTTCCCCACTGAGCCCGACTCGGAACAGCGAGAGCCGGACGTGCCAGGCATGCACTACCTGTCCTCTTTCTTGACCCCCGACGAAGAGGCCGAGTTCATCCGGCGCATCGACGAGAACGAGGGAGCCTGGCTCACCGACCTCAGCCGCCGCGTGCAACACTACGGATGGCGCTACGACTACTCGGAGCGCACAATCACCTCGGACATGCGTATCGGGCCCTTGCCCGAGTGGCTGCAGGCGCTGGCCCAGCGTCTGCACGAGATGGGGTTCTTCGATCGCCCCCCTGAACAGGTCATCGTCAATGAGTACGAGCCCGGCCAGGGCATCGCGATGCACACCGATCATTCCGGTTTCGGACCTGCCGTTGCGATGGTGTCGCTGGGCGACGAATGGCAGATGGACTTCTCTAAGTCTGACGGCGACGCCGAGGCCAGGTCCCACATGATGCTGGAGCGCGGCTCGGCCTTGATTCTCACCGGAGAGGCCCGCAAGAAGTGGCGGCACGGTATCGCCAAACGCAAGACGGAAGGCCCCCATCGTGAGCGCAACCGCAAGCGTCGCGTTTCCCTCACGTTCCGAACGGTCAACCAACCGGCGGATGTCCAATAGCATCGTAGAGGAGCACCAGCCATGACAGAACTGAAATACATGCGGTTCGGCGAGCAGTCCCCCATCTCGCGGGGGAACGGCGCCATGACCTATCCGCTCGTCGGCGGCGCGGACGGCACCGACGCCTTCACCGCCGGCATCAGCCATTTCCCGCCCGGTCTGAACGTGCCCATGCACTCGCACAACGTCGAGGAGATGGTCACCGTCCTCGAAGGCTCCGGCGAGTGCGAGATCGATGGCGTCGTGCGCCCCGTCGGCCTCTTCGACACCACTTTCATCCCCGGCGGCGTCACCCACTGCTTCCGCAACACCGGCGATGTGCCGATGAAGATCATGTGGGTCTACGCCTCCACGAGCGTCACCCGGACCTTCGCCGACACCGGCCGGACCGTCGAGCACCTCTCAGGCGAGGACCTCATCGGGCGCTAGTCGGCCGCCTTTCGTGTTGAGCGAAGCCCGCGCTTCAGCGCACAACATCCTCTCGGGTAAGCCCCACCACCCTCGGCCTACCCCCGGATCCCGTCGATCACCCTGTCCGCGACCCCCGGGGTGACCCACGACTTCCACTCATTCGAGTCGAGCAGCCACGCGAACGCGGCCTCGTGGTACTGGTTCTCCTGTAGCACGAAGGAGCGAAAGCGCCCCTTGTATGCAAGGAGCTCGTTCAGTCCCTCCGTGCTCAGCGTCCATTCCTTCAAGAAGGCCACCGCGCCGGGCGCGAACTCCTCCAGTCCCTTCCTCACGGCAATGAGCGACGACGAGTCCGGGTATTCGCATGCCTGGGTGACATCCGTCGCCGCGACGGTCGATGACAGGTGGTCCCAGCAGCCCTGCGTGAACCCTCGCTCCCTCAACTGCTCGAAGCCTTCGAACTCCTCTTCAAGGGTTGTGGCAAGCGCCGACGGCCACCAGTAGTAGAACAGGATGTCCTCCCGGCTCTCGAACGCCGACCGTATCTCGTTGTACAGTGCTTCGGGAGTGCGGGGGTTGACCAGTTGCACGGAGTCCTCTAGGCCATACCCGTGGACCTGCTTCTCATTGATGCGCGCGCACTCCCACTCCGTAACGCACGTGATGAGTCTGGCCTTCCCGTTGCTGTCGGGTCCGGCGAAGAGCTGCTGAAACTCCGCCTCCTGCAGGCCTTGGACCCTGAACAGGCCGGGGTTCGCCCGTGCCGTGTAGTTCGGGATCAGGAACGCGCTCTGAGAGACAACGCCTGCGAAACTGTCGCCGAGGTTCAACAGGTCGCCCCCTCCGGTAGCCTCGTCCCAGGCTGACTGGAATGTCGGGAGCCGCACCTCCATGTGGATGTTCGTCTGCCCTTGGCCCAGGTTCCGGATCGACTGGGTCTCGGTGCCGGATACGCTTTGCGTTCGATGTCCGTAGCCGTACTCCAGGATGGTCCGGGCGACCGCATTCTGGAGCGACGTGGTCTCGACGCCCGGGTCCGAGAAGATCAGCAACTGCTCTTCCTCCACGGTCGGCGTCAACGGAAAGAGCGTCTGCGCCCTGCCGGAGCTGGACCATTCCCCAGCGCCGCCCTGGTTCGCCGCCCGGATCTGCACCTCGTAGGTTGCCCCCGGCATCAGGCGGTCGATCTCTACCTGCCTCGCGGTCTGCTCCGTGTCGGTCACCTCTGTCCAGTCAGCCGTGTGGATGTAGGGCCGATAGCGATAGTCGTAGTCAGTCACTGGCTGCGTACCGGTCGGCGCATTCCACGTCGCGAGGACCGTGTCCGTGCCCTGTTGCACGACGGTGGGCGCCTCGGGAGGAAGCGGGGTCGGCGTCGGCGCCGGGGTATTGGTCGGCGTAGGAGTCGCCGTCGGTGTGGGCGTGGGACTGGGGGTTCCGGTAGGTGTGGGCGTTGGCGTCAGCGTCGGAGTGGGCGTCAGTGTCGGGGTCGGCGTCGGTGTGGTCGTGGGCGTCGGCGTCAGCGTTGGTGTCGACGTCGGCGTGGGTGTCGGCGTCGGCGTTGGCGTAACGGTGGGAGTTGGCGACGGCGTCGGTCTCGCCTCGAACACGGGCACGACCGTAGGTTCGGAGCAGGCTCCGATGAGAAGGACGAGCACCAGGAGCGGGATGGTGCACAGCAGGAACCGGGACACGCGGCACTCCATCGCGGGGGATTGGGGTGGGTCTCAGAACAGTATAACGGAGGCCGTTCTGACACCTGCCACTTCCGCGAACGGCCCCCCTTCCCCTACCCTGTCTGTGAGCGATTCGTTCCCTGGCGCCGGAGCCTGCTCCGCCACGAGTGGGATGTTGCTGAATGTTGCAGAATGTTACCGTCGATTCTGGCGGAACCCGGCTCCGCGCTCCTGGCGCCCACGGTCCACGGGTGCACGGACGGCAACACGAGGGCACACCTGCCCTCAGGCGAAGAACGGACGCGGGCTCGAACGACACCCAACGGCAACATCATGCGAGGCTGGTAGAATCCTCTCTCAATGGCGCTTTCTAAAGAAGACAACGAACTGCTGACGCGCGTGGGGCCTGGCGCCCCGATGGGCGAACTCTTCCGCCGCTTCTGGACGCCCGTCCTCCTCGCGAACGAGCTACCCGAGCCCGACTCGCCGCCCATCCGCGTCAAGCTCTTCGGCGAGTTCTTCGTAGCCTTCCGCGACACCCAGGGCAGGCTCGGTCTGCTGGACGCCCGCTGCCCCCATCGCGGCGCGGACCTCTCGTTCGGCCTCGTCGAGGAAGGCGGCATCCGCTGCGGCCGCTGCTACTGGAAGTTCGACGTCGAGGGCAACATACTGGACATGCCTCTGGAGCCTGTCGACAGCCCGCTCTGGCACGAGGTGCAGGCTCCCGCGTTCCGCATCGTTGAGTTCGGAGGGCTGCTCTGGGGCTACGTCGGCCCACAGGACGACGTGCCCGACCTGCCGGAGTTCGAGTGGACCCGCGTCGAGCCGGACCAGCGCTACCTCTCTCGCTTCCTCGTCGAGTGCAACTACATGCAGGCCGTCGAGGGCGGGCTGGACGCCGCGCGCGTCGCCGCGCTCAAGAAGGCGGGCGCGCTCGGCCCGGACGACCCGATGGGCGAAGAGGCCGCGCACTCTGTCCAGGCGCGCGAGACCGAGTACGGTCTGCTCGTCGGCACGGCGGTAGAGTCGGATTCGCAGCGGGCGGAGATGTCCGTCGCCCAGTGGCTCATGCCGTTCTACACTACGCTGGCATCCGGCAGGCGCGGGATCTACGAAGGGACGGCCTGGGCCCCGATCGACGACGAAAGCACGATGGCCTTCGCGGTCACTTACAACCCGCGCAAGCCACTCAGCAAGCGCATCCTCACTGAGATACGCCAGGGCAAACGCATCCACCCCAGGCTCGAGGAGGGCGTGTACCGCCGCGAGCGCAACCGAGCCAACGCCTATGTGCCCAAGGGGAAGGAGCGACCGACCGACTTCGCGTCGCGGTTCGAAACGTCGTTCGAGATGGCGCTCGCCTGCCAGGAGAGCATGGGCACGATCGTCGATCGCTCCCAGGAGATGCTCGGCCCGAACGACGGCGCCGTGGAGGGCGCACGCCGCATCCTCATGCAGGCCGCTGTCGACCTTATGGAGGGCACGATCCCCGTCATCGTCCACAGGGGCGAGGCCTACCGCGTCCGCGCCTACGACGCGCAGGTCGCCGAACCGGACGCCTTCGACGAGGACGAGCGCGTCCGCCGGGGCATCGCCCCCGAAGTCTGATCCGTGGTTGGCTACTCCGGCACGCCCCTTCCCCGGAAGCTCGGCATCAAGCCCGGCGCGACGCTCGCGATAGACGACGCCCCGCCGGACTTCGACGCGACACTTGGCCCGCTGCCGGACGGCGTACGCCGCGCCGGCGACGGCGAGACCGGCATCGACGTGCTCGTCGCATTCCACGTCAGCCGGGATGCGCTGGCATCGACGTTCCCCGCCCAGGCGCGCCGCATCGTCCCGAACGGCGGCTACTGGATCGCGTGGCCCAAGCGCTCCTCCGGCGTGCCGACCGACCTCACCGAGGACGTCCTGCGGGAGGTGCTCCTCCCTGCCGGGCTCGTTGACAACAAGGTCTGCGCGATAGACCACACCTGGTCCGGCCTGCGCTTCGTCGTCCGCAAGGAGCACCGCGCCGCCTGGCCGCCACGCTAGGGGCGCCTCTGTCTTATCCCCCTCCCTCGGGAGAGGGTCAGGTGGTGAGGGTACACCGAGCGCGGCGTACCGCGGCTGCCCTATCCCTCCCCCCTCGATGGGGGAAGGTTAGAACGGGGGTGGGTCGGCGCGGTAAGGGTCGTGGGGAGATGCGCGGGGCAGAGGCGCCCCTACCCGGCGATGGGATACAGCTTCCGGACGTTCGTGTTTACCAGCTTGTGGACCGTCTCCAGCGGCAGGTGACCGAGGTTCTCCCCGAGCACGCGCCGTGAATTGGGCCACGGCGAGTTCGGGTGCGGGTAGTCCGTGGACCACATGCAGTTGTCCTGCCCCCACCAGGAGAGCAGTTGCCCGCCCACGTAGTCGTTGAAGAATGTGGCGTAGCAGTTGCGGTAGAAGTACTCGCTGGGCAGCATGCTTATCGGCATCGGCCGCGACTCCCTGAACCGCTTGAAGTAGTAGTCCCACTGCTGCAGCACGAACGGTATCCACCCGATCTCGCTCTCCACAACCACCACCTTGAGGCGCGGGAAGCGCTCGAACACACCGGTGAAGATAAGGTCGAACAGCGAGTTCGTCACGCTCTGCAGCTTGAGGTTCACAGAGCCGCGGTGGGCGAGCAGGTGGTTGCCCTTCCGGTCTCCGAAATTCGTGTGCGCGCTGTAGTCGAACCCGGTGAGGATGTGCAGGTGCAGCGGAACGTCAAGCTCCTGCGCGGCAGCCCAGAGCTTGTCGTAGTGGTCTCCCGTGAACTGCAGGTCCGGGTGCGGCACCTGCCAGACGAGCGCGCCGTATAACCCGCCCTCATGCGTGCGGTGCAACTCGGCGACCGCCTTGTCGATGTCGTAGGTCGCGATGCACGGGATGCCCACGAGCCGCTTGGGGGCGATGGAGCAGTACTCCATCAGCCAATCGTTGTAGATGCGGAAGCACGCCTCCTGCGCCTCCGGGCTCTCCAGGCTGAACAGCCGCAGCCCGAGCGTCGGGTAGAGCACCTCTGCGGAGACGCCGTCCGTCTCCATCTCGTTGATGCGCTCGTTCGGGTTGTACCCGCCGGGGCGCTGGTCGTCCATCTCGGTGCCGGTCTTCGGCCGCGGTGGGAATGCGGGAACGTCGCCCTTCAGGTTGTCGGGCAACCTGCTGTGCCAGAAGTCCGGATCCTCCATCACGTGCGAGTCGGCAGAGATCAGCACCTCGCCGGAGAGGTCCAGGGCACCGGCGGGAGCATCCTGTGTCGTCGTCATCGTGCACCTCCTCCATACGGTTGGACGATGGCGCGAGAGTACGCCGGACGCGGGCGGGCGTCAAACCCTCAGCGTGCTGTCCAGGCGAGGTCGATGTTGTACGTCGCGCCGGTGAGCGCGCTCCCTGCGTCGGACGCGAGGAAGAGCGCCAGCCCCGCAACCTCCTGGGGTTCGATGAGCCGCTTGACCACCGCCTGCGCGAGCACGACCTGATCGAGGACGTCGTCGACACTGACCCCGGCCATCCGCGCGAGGTCGGGCAGCTGGTTCTCGACCAGCGGGGTCCGCACGAAGGATGGGCAGATGGCGTTGGCGGTCACGCCGAACGCTCCGGCTTCCACAGCCGTGGCCTTGGTCAGCCCCACGATGCCGTGCTTCGCCGCGATGTAGGCGGACTTGTTCGGGCTCGCGATCAGGCCGTGCACGGACGACATGTTGATGATGCGCCCCCACCCCCGCTCCTTCATCGTGGGCAGCAGGTGCTTCGTCAGCTGGAACGGAGCGGTGAGCATTATCTGGAGCATCCGCGCCCACTCCTCCTCAGGGAATTCCTCAATGGGCGCGACGTGCTGGACGCCCGCATTGTTCACGAGGATGTCCACGCCGCCGTGCTCCCGCAGGACTTGGCCGGCAAGGTACCGCGTCTGCTCCGCGTCCGCGAGGTCGGCCTGCACGAACGCCCCGCCTATGGCTTCCGCAACCCTGCTGCCCGACTCCGTGACGTTGTTGATGACAACGTGCGCCCCCTCCTCCGCGAAGCGCTCGGCTATCGCCTTCCCGATGCCGCTCGCTCCCCCGGTGACGAGCGCAGTCTTGCCTGTGAGAGTTGCCATGTCCGGTGATGCTCCCTGCTCGCTATGGTTGACGGAAGGCTATGCGTCCGCCCGGCGCCTCGCGCTCCGCACCCGCACGCCGACCGGCAGCGCCATGGCGCCAAGCACCGCGCCGAGCGCGGCGAACGGCCCCGCAAGCAGCCACCAGTCGCCGTTCGTGGGAGCGTCGCGGAGCGGCATCGCCGCAAACGCGTAGAGCGGCGCGATGACGACGAGGATGCCGATGGCCGCACCGGTCAGTTTGGCCGAGGCATCCACCCCGATCCTGCGCCCCACCGCCATCCCGGCTATCCACGGGAAGAACATCGTCCCGCACGCCCACAGCAACGCCGCCCAGTCGCCCAGCCAGTCGCGCAGCTCGCCGAGCGATACGAGCGTGGCGAGCCCGAGCACCGCGATCGCCAGCGAGCGCACCGCGAGCGTTGTCGTTCCCATGGTTGGCCAGCCTCCGCGTGCATGGTACCATCCAACTTCCGTGGGAGGCCCATCGCGCCTCGGCCCGCTGACCGGCGGTACGCGCCGTCGCGGGTGCGATTACTCGTTTCATTTCCGGGGAGCGATGGCAACGCAGACCGTTCGTAGTTCCGCCCAGGCGGTTATCGAGAAGGCGCTGGCAGGCGAAAGCCTGGCGGCGGACGACGGCTACCGCCTGATGGCCTCGCGCGGCCCCGGCGACCTCGCCGCGCTCATGGCCGCGGCCTGCGAGTTGAACGACCGCGCACGCCCCCACCGCCGCGTCACCTACTCCCGCAAGGTCTTTCTGCCCCTCACGAACCTCTGCCGCGACCGCTGCGGCTACTGCACGTTCGTGAAGGGGCCGCGCCAGCGCGGCGCGCACACCATGACGCCGGACGAGGTACTCGCCGTCGCACGCCGGGGCGCGGAACTCGGCTGCAAGGAAGCCCTGCTCAGTCTGGGCGACCACCCGGAGGAGCGCCATCCCGAGATGCAGGAGACGCTGCGAGAGCTGGGCTTCGACTCGACGCCCGAGTACACCGCGGCGATGAGCAGGCTCGTGCTCGAGGAGACGGGACTGCTGCCCCACACCAACTGCGGAACGCTCGACCGCGAGGAGATGGCGGCGATTGCCCCCTGGAACGCCAGCATGGGCATCATGCTGGAGAGCGCGAGCTCCCGCCTGCATGAGCCGGGCGGCCCCCACCACGGCACGATGACCAAGCGCCCGGAGCAGCGCATCGCCACGCTGGAGACGGCCGCCGACCTCGGCGTCGCGATGACGACCGGCATCCTCATCGGCATCGGCGAGACGCCGGAGGAGCGCGTTGACTCCTTGCTGGCGATACGCGACGTGCAGGAGCGTTGCGGCAACGTCCAGGAGGTCATCGTCCAGAACTTCCGTGCCAAACCCACAACGCGGATGCGGAGCGCGCCGGAGCCGTCGGCACTGGACATGCTGCGCACGCTCGCCGTCGCCCGCCTGCTGCTCGGTTGGGAGATGAACATCCAGGCCCCGCCCAACCTGCAGGCGAACGGCTATGAGACCTACCTCCTCTGCGGCATCAACGACTGGGGAGGCGTCTCCCCGCTGACCAGGGACTTCATCAACCCGGAGGCGGCATGGCCGGACACGGACCGGCTGCGCAGTCTGACGCGGGAGGCCGGCTACGAGTTGCGGGAGCGCACCGCGCTCTACCCGTCGTACATTCTCTCCGGCGGGTGGGCGCGCTCGCCCCGGGTTGCGTCCCGCCTCGCGGAACTGACGGACGACGATGGCTATGTGAAACCGGAATTGGAGCAATGGAGTTGCGAACCGTGAGTGCATCGAACGGACAGACGGAGCACGGCTGGGGAGGGCTGGAGTCGCTGCTGAGCGGCGTCCCGGTGGACATCGCCAACATCCTCGCGAAGCCGCTGGAGGGTCGCGAGGTAACGGTTGAGGAAGGCGCGCGTCTCTTCGAGGCCGATGGCGCCGCCCTCCTCGCACTGATGGTGACGGCGGACGAGCTGCGGCGGCAGGTCAACGGCGACCGCGTCACCTACGTCGTGAACCGCAACATCAACTTCACGAACGTCTGCATCAAGCGGTGCGGCTTCTGCGCGTTCAGCCGGGACTTCCGGGAGGAGGAGGGCTACTTCCTTCCGCTGAACGAGATCCTCCGGCGGGCGCGGGAGGCTGCGGACCTCGGCGCCACCGAGGTCTGCATCCAGGCGGGGCTGCCGCCCAAGATGGAGGGCTCCCTCTACATGGACCTGACCCGCGAGTTGAAGGCGGAGTTGCCGGACATCCACATCCACGGCTTCTCGCCTGAGGAGGTGCTCTACGGGGCGGTCCGCTCGCGCGGGACCATCGAGGACTACCTCCGCGGACTGCGCGACGCGGGCGTCGGCTCGCTCCCCGGCACGTCTGCGGAGATACTCGACCAGCCCGTCCGCGACAAGATCGCGCCCGGACGCATCAACGTCGAGCAGTGGACGGAGGTCATCACCACCGCGCACCGCCTCGGCATCCCCACCACGTCCACCATCATGTTCGGCCACATCGAGACGAACGAGCATCGCGCCGCTCATCTCGCGTACCTGCGCGACATCCAGAAAGCGACGGGCGGCTTCACCGAGTTTGTGCCCCTGAGTTTCGTCCACGAGGAAGCCCCCATGTTCGTGCGCCACATGTCGGACGAGATGCGGCCCGGCGCGACAGGCGCGGAGGTCGTACGCATGCACGCCATCGCCCGCATCATGCTGCACGGCTGGATAGACAACATCCAGTGCTCATGGGTGAAGGAGGGGCCGAAACTCGCCCAGCTCCTGCTGACGGCAGGATGCAACGACGTCGGAGGCACGCTCATCAACGAGAGCATTTCCACCGCTGCGGGCGCGTCATTCGGCCAACTCGTTCCACCGTCCGAGCTGCGCCGCTGGATCCGCGACGCGGGCCGCCTGCCCGTCGAACGCACGACCCTGTACGAAACCCGGCGCATCTACGAGGTCGAACCGGACGGGCCGGAGCCGCTGGACCTCGCTGCCGCGCACCCGGAGCGGTTCGGCTCCTACCGCGAACTCATCAAGCTTGAGGCTTTCCGCTACGAGGGGCAGCGCGCGCCCAGCCTGCGAGGGCCTACCCTGCCAGAGGTACTTGCCCGGTCATCCTGAATAGAGCGCGAACCCTTCTCGCTCGAAGTCACCATCAAAGAACAGCCCGTGAGTCAGCCCGTAGCTACGCATGATGACGAAACTCGCGCAGTCCACGAGGCTGAGCCCTCGCCGGTTGCGCGATGCGAGCAGGGCCACCGCTTCGGCATAGTCGCTCGCGTCTATCCAGTGCAGCGTGAAGTGAGCGAGGCCGCGCAGGAAGGCGAGAGCCGCTTCCGTTCCCAGACGGCGCCGCATCAGGTCGGCGGCTTCGGAGATAACGTACGAATGAGTCAGGAGGGCTTCGTCGTTGTCATTCGCGGCTTGGAAAAGCGAAACCGCAGCGGCATGGCGCGGATCGTCTGCGTCGACGAGCGCGTAGATCGCCGACGTGTCTATGAAGATCACGAGCGATTCAACCCGTGGCGGCGGCTGAACTCGTCCGCTTTCCCCTGCATCTCCGCATACATCGCGTCCGCAAGGGCTTCGTCATGCCGCTCGGAGACTGGCGCGTAGTCGGACTGGTCGCTCCTCCCGATCCCGATGAACTCGAAGTCGGCAAGCGTCCGTTTGCGCCGCGGTGCTTCGGCCAGGTACTGTCCGACCGCCTCTCGCACGACTGCAGCCACGGAGATGCGGCGCTCATGCGCCCTCCGCCGCAACAATTCATAGCTCCCTTCGTCCAGTTGGACCTGCGTGCGCTTCATGTATGTATGATGTCATGCTTACAGTTATTCTGCAAACCCCCTTCTTACCCCCCGCAACGCTACAATGGCCCAGCCATGCCGGGAGTCCTCGCCATATCGGGCGGCGTCGGCGGCGCGAAACTCGCCCTCGGCCTGTCGCGCCTGCTCGGGCCGGACCAACTGACTATCGCCGTCAACACCGGAGACGACGAAACGTTCCACGGCCTGCACGTTTCACCGGACGTTGACACCGTCGTCTACGCGCTCGCGGAACTCACGAACCCCGAGACCGGCTGGGGCGTCGCCGGCGACACGTTCCGCTCCCTTGAAGCGCTCGGCAGGCTGGGCGGCGAGACGTGGTTCAGGCTTGGGGACCTCGACCTCGCCATGCACCTGCGCCGCACGGAAATGCTTGCCGCGGGGCGCACGCTGACCGAAGCAACCCGTGAGATATGCGATGCGCTCGGCGTGCGTCACCCCATTGTCCCGATGTCGGACGCCCCCGTCCGCACCGTCGCGCAGACGGAGCGCGGGGACATGGCGTTCCAGGAGTACTTTGTGCGCCATGCCTGCGAACCCCGCATCACCGGCGTGCGGTTCGCGGGGGCGGAGAACGCGCATCCCTCCCCTGCCCTGAGCCAGGCGCTGGCGGATGCCGATGCCATCGTCTTCTGTCCGTCCAACCCGCTCGTGAGCGTTGGGCCGATCCTCGCCGTGCCGGGCGTCCGCGACGCCGTCGAGCGGTTCGCGGGGCCACGCATCGCCGTCAGCCCCATCGTCGGCGGACGCGCGCTCAAGGGGCCCGCCGCCAAGATGATGGCCGAGCTCGGCGAGGAGGTGAACAACGCGGGCGTCGCGCGGCGCTACGCGGGGCTCGTCGACGTGCTCGTGCTCGACGAGAGCGACGCCGCGGAGGCTCCCTCTGTCGAGGCGCTCGGTATCACGGCGTACGTCGCCCCCACCATCATGAACACGGACGCCGACAAGACGGCCCTCGCCCGCGAGGTGCTGGCGCTGGCCTTGGGGTATGACGGCAGGAACTAGAGTGGAGGAGAGCATGACCACACAGAAATTACTGAAACTGCCGCAATGCCGGGCAATCATCCCGATGAAGGATCTGATGGACTCCAAGACCCGGTTGCAGATGCTCTTGCCCGATGTGCTGTGCAATGGGCTGGTGCTGATGATGCTGGAGAGAGTCGTTTCAGCCGTCGTCCAGGCAGATGTCTCTCAGTGCCTGGTTGTGGGAGGAGATTCGGCCGTGAAGCGGATAGCGACCTCGGCGGGAGCAGAATGGACGCATGACCCGGCGGAGAATCTCAACGACACGGTTCGCTTGGCAATGAAGGACGCTTACAACGACGGTATGGACGCGGCTCTTTACCTCCCCGGTGATATCCCACTGCTGACACCCGACGACGTAATCGAGATTCTCTTTGTAGGACGAGCGTTGACTCGTCCGGTCGGCGTTCCTGCGGCCACAGGTGGCGGCACCAATGCGCTGCTTATTCCCGCAGGTTTGGAGATGGACATCGAGCTGGGCCCACGCAGCTACGCGAGGCATCGCGCCGCCGCCAAGCGCGCGGGGACTACCATACGCACACTCAACCTGCCCACTGTAGCAACCGACGTGGACGAGTACATGCAATACCAGGACCTCAAATGGGGCCTCCCCAACTTCGCACCCTTGTTGCTGGACTGGATGGAGTGGCTGTATTACTTCAGGCGATTCGCACCGCCCCCGATACCGCCGCGCGGCGAAACCGATGATTCCCGCACCGGCTCCGCTGATTGGAGATAGCGATGGCGAAACCGAAGATAGGTCTGCTGTTGGGCACTCGGGGCATGGTGATGCGCGCGCAGCGCGAGGGTACGCCCTACTCCGCGGACGGCATGCTGGCGCTCGCTGAGCGGGCCGAGGCCGCAGGGCTTGACTCGGTCTGGGTCGGCGACAGCCTCGTCTCCAAGCCCCGGCTCGAGCCCGTCACCGCGATGTCGGCCATCGCCGCGCGTACGTCGCGCGTCCGCATCGGCACAGCGGTGCTGCTGCCCGCGATACGCAACCCCGTGCCGCTGGCGCAAAGCATCGCCACTGCCGATATCGTCTCCGGCGGGCGGATCGTCATCGGCGCCGGGGTCGGCGGCGCGTTCAACGACGACCAACGCCAGGACTGGATCGCGGCGGGCGTCGGACCCGAGACGCGGGCGGGACGCTTCTCCGAGACCGTCCGGCTGATGAAGCGGCTCTGGACGGAGGACGACATCGCGTTCGAGGGGTCGCACTTCACATTCGACAACCTGACGCTCGACCCGAAGCCTGTGCAGCCCGGTGGCGTTCCGATGCTGCTGGCGACGCACTACCGCACCGGCTCCGAGGCCCAGGTGCGCCGCGCCGCCCGCCACGGCGACGGCATCATCGGCATCACCGACTCTCCTGAACAGTACGCGGAGACCGTCCAGAGGGTGGACGCGGTCCGCGCGGAGGAAGGACGTTCAGACGCGCCCTTCCAGCGCGCCTACTACCTCACGATCAACCTCGGCGCGGACAGGGAGGCGTCGGAGGCCGAAGCCCACGACTTCCTCATCAACTACTACAAGGTCGCGCACTGGGGCAGCGCCTGGGGGCCATGGGGAACGCCCGGGGAGGTCGCCGCGCGCATCCGGGAATTCGCTGACGCCGGCGCGGACACCGTCATCGTCCGCTTCGCGTCGTGGGACCAGCCGGGGCAGTGGGAGCGATTCGAGCAGGACGTCTGGCCCGCGTTCGCGTAGTATCGGGCGGCGCTTGGTCCCCTCTCCTGAGAGGGAGGATAAGGACCCTGCCGGGTCGGGGGCTGGGGCTGTCTGATTCCTTCTCCCTCGATGGGGGAAGGTTAGGATGGGGTGAACCGGTCCTTTGAATGGGCTTGGTGGGGCTGCACAAGACCGACCGTACAAGGTCTCACAAGTGAGGAGAGGAACAGATGGCCTGGAACGAATTGACTCCGCTGGAGAGCTACGTGATCGAGCAGAAGGGGACGGAACGTCCGTTCACCGGCGAATACGACGACTTCTATGAGCCGGGGATGTACGTCTGCCGCCGTTGCAACGCTGAGCTCTACCGCTCCGTCGACAAGTTCGACGCCCACTGCGGCTGGCCTGCGTTCGACAAGGAAGTCGAGGGCGCGGTGGTACGCCTGCCGGACCCGGACGGCTTCCGCACGGAGATCGAGTGCGCCGCCTGCGGCGGGCACCTCGGTCACGTCTTCATGGGAGAAGGTTTCACCCCCACGAACGCGCGCCACTGCGTGAACTCCCTCTCGATGCGGTTCGTCCCTGCAAAGTGATGGGGGACGTCTAGATTCCCTCTCCCTACAAGGGGAGAGGGCTAGGGTGAGGGTACTGCGGCGGCGGGGCGGTGGACTTGCGGCGTAGGCAACACGAGGTCTCCAAGGGAACACACCCCATGAGGAGCTGAAGAACTTATGAAGATAGACGTCCACACCCACACCTACTTCCAGGACTTCGCCGACTACCTGGCGACGCGCAACGAGTTCCCGAACGTCGTCATCCGCGACGGACAGATCGTCACCGCGTGTTCCCCGGCTTTCAGCGTCATCTCCCCGCCCGGTCACCGCGAGGTCGAAGCCAAGCTCGCAGCGATGGACGCCATGGGCATCGATTTCTCTGTCCTCAGCCACGGCATCCCGGGCCCTGAACTCCTCGGCGGCGCCGAGGCCGATGATTGGGCCATCCGCATCAACGACTTCCTCGCCCGCGTCGTCGAACAGTATCCCGGCAAGTTCGCGGCGTGGGGCAGCCTCGGGTTCGGCGACCCGGACCGGACCATTGCAGAGGCCGAGCGCTGCGTGAACGACCTCGGCTTTAAGGGATTCCAGATCTTCTCGAACACGCTCGGCAGGCCACTCGACGATTCGGAGTTCATGCCCGTCTACAGCCGGATCGCCGGCCTCGGCGTTCCGCTCAACATGCACCCCACATCTCCCCTGAACACCGCCACGCTCGATGGCGCGCTCATGCCCAGCATGGGTTTCATCTACGACACCACCCTCGCCACGACGAGGCTCATCCAGTCCGGCATCTTCGACGACGAGCCCGACTTCGAGCTGATCGTGCCGCACGTCGGCGGCGTGATGCCCTACCTGGGCGGACGCATCCGCGCGAACGTCAAGGGCACCATCCGCATGGCGAGCGAATACTTCCCGCGCATCTACGTCGACACCGTCGCCCATGACGACGCGGCCCTCGCGCACTGCTACCGCGTCATCGGAGCTGACCGGATGCTCCTCGGGACGGACCACCCGTTCGGTAACGGCCACCACATCGGCATGGTCGACCGCCTCGACTGCACGGAGGAAGAACGCGAGGCCATCTACCATGGCAACGCCGAACGCCTCCTCTGCCTTTAGCGCCTGATCCCCGCTCCCTGAAGGGGGAGAGGGCTGGGGTGAGGGGACCGGGTGGAGTGACAGTTAGCAGAACAGGGCAGGATGGGCTATCCAGGCGCCTCAAGGAGAAGAACGCATGACAACGACCGAAGTGAACACCCCGCTGAGCGGCGGTAGCAGGCCGAGCAGCGCGGTCTACGGCTCCGACTACATGGTGGAGGTCCTGCGCGCCCTCGGTGTGAAATACATCGCGCTCAACCCCGGCGCGAGCTACCGAGGCCTGCACGACTCCATCGTCAACTTCGGCGCCGGTGGCCCGGAGATGGTCCTCTGCACCCACGAGGAGATCGCCGTCGCCATCGCCAACGGCTACTTCCGCGTCACCGGCGAGCCCATCGCCACCGGACTGCACAACGTCGTTGGGCTGCAGCACGCCTCCATGGCCATCTTCAACGCCTGGTGCGACCGTTCCGCCATACTCAACCTTGGCGGTGGCGGGCCGCAGGACGCCAACCAGCGACGCTCGACCGACTGGGTCCACACCGCGCTCGTGCAGGGCAACGCCGTCCGCGACTACGTCAAGTTCGACGACCAGCCCACGAGCATCGAGGCGATGCCCGAGTCCCTGCTCCGCGCCGTGCGCACCGCGATGACGGACCCGAAGGGGCCGGTCTACATCTGCCTGGACAGCACCATCCAGGAGCAGCGCATGGAGGAGGCGTTGCCCGTGCCGGACGTATCGCTCTTCCGTCCGCCCGCGCCGCCCGCCCCGAACCCGGACGCGCTCACGCAGGCGGTCGAGGCCCTCGCCGGAGCGTCGTGGCCGGTGTTGGTCGTCGGAGAGGTGGGCCGCAATCCATCTGCGCTGCCCGCCGTCGTCGAGCTGGCGGAGACGCTGGCCTGCGCAGTCGTCGACGCCGAGGGACGCTTCGGTTTCCCGAACACGCACCCCCTCGACCTCACCGGCGTCCGCGAGCGCGCGCTGACCGAGGCGGACGTCGTCCTCGCACTGGACGTGCCGAGCCTCGGCGTGCCGCTCGGACCGTCGGTCCGCGAGCGCGGTGCCTTGCGCCTCGCCATGCCGCAGGGAGCCCGGATCATCCACGTCACGCTGCTGGACCAGGAGCGGCAGAACTGGGTGACCGACAACCAGTGGCTGCTGCCCGTGGAGATTCCCATCGCAGCCGACACGTCGCAGGCCGTCCCGCTGCTGACCGCCGCGCTGCGGGAGCGGCTCGCAGGAGCGGGTGTGGTGGAGGAGCGCCGGGCGCGCGTGACGGCGATGCACGAGGAGATGCGCGCCGCTTCGGAGAAGTGGGTCCGCGACAACTGGGACGCCGCCCCCATCTCCGCGGCGCGGCTCTACGGCGAGATCGCAGCGCGCGTGAAGGGCACCGAGTGGGCGATGGTCAACTCGCACGGACGGCGCGTGCGCGACGTGCTCGAGATCACGGAGCACGCCCACGAACTCGGCGGCGGGCGCGGAGCCGGGGTCGGCTACGGTCTGCCGTCGTCGGTCGGCGCCGCGTTGGCATACAAGGGCACCGGACGGCTCTGCGTGAGCGTCCTGGGCGACGGCGACTTCCTGATGACCTCCAACGCGCTGTGGACGGCGGCGCACAGCGGCATCCCTCTGCTCGTCGTCGTGTTCAACAACCGCTCGTACTACAACGACGAGGAGCACCAGGAGCGGATGGCCCGCTGGCGTGACCGCCCCATCGAGAACAAGGGCATCGGCATCCAGATCACCGACCCCGCGCCAGACTTCGCGACCCTCGCGAGGGCGTTCGACGTGGCCGGCTTCGGGCCGGTGTCGGACCCGGACGCGCTGGGCGTGGCGCTGGACGAGGCGATAGCCGTCGTCCGCTCCGGCAAACCCGCCGTCGTGGACGTGCTGACGCAGCCCCGCTAGGCGGGGCGGACCCAGATGCGAGCGGCGACGTCCATGCCGAGCGAGACCTGCTGGCCTTCCCTGCTGACGTCCACGACACCGCGGTAGCCCGCGACCTCCTCGATGGCGATGCGCCTGCCGGGGAGCACGTCGCTCTTGACCAGGTAGGAGAGCAGCGGAAAGTCCTCGTCCGGGACGCGCGTCACGACGTAGGCCGGGCCCTTCTTCGCCTCGCTCAGGCGGAACGCCCCGGGGTCGGACGTGCGAAGTTCGGTGTCGTTCGCCTTATAGATGGGGCGTCCGTACGGGCACGTCTCCGGGTAGCCAAGCTTCTCCTCGATGCGCGCGATCAGGTTGGGTGAGATGCCGTGCTCCAGGCTGTGCGCCTCGGACTCGGCGCGTTCGAGTGGCACGCCGAGCACGTCCACGAGCAGCCGCTCGGCGAGGCGATGCCGGCGCACCACGTCGCGGGCGCGCGCGAACCCTGCGGAGGTGAGGTCTATGCGCTTCTCCCGGTTGACCTGGAGCAGCCCGTCCTTCGCCATGCGCTGCACCATGCCGGAGACGGAGGCGAGCGTCGTGCCGACCTCCTCTCCCTCCGGGATGCGGCGCAGGTAGGATGCGAGTTCGCTCATGTGCGGCTTCAGCCCGTCCTCCTGCAGGATCGCGAGCGAGAGCAGGTAGTTCTCCGCGGTGTGGGATATGCGCGGGGAGCTTGTTGAGCGGGTTCGTGTCCGTGTCGCCATGCGGGTATTATCGCATAGCCGCTCAACATGACCCTCACCCCAACCCTCTCCCATGGGGAGAGGGGGGATCGGCGGCTTCCCATCGCGAGGGAGGGGAGTCCCGCGGCGCGAGGGAGGGGAGTCCCGCGGCGCGAAGGAGGAGGACCCACATGCCCATACTCAATGGCCCGTCCCGCGGACCGCACGCAGGCGGAGCGCCGGACTCGCTCGGCATCCTGCTGCACGGCCTCGGTGCCGACGGGAGCGACCTCATCGGCCTCACGATGGCGCTCGGCCCCCGTTTCCCCCACATGGCCTTCCACTCGCCGGACGCCCCAAACCCGTACGTGGAGGCCGGGTTCGGCCGGCGCTGGTTCCCGATCGAACCGCCGGACGAACGAGCCGCGGGGCTGCGGAACGCCGGCGAGGTCGTCGAGACCTACGTCGGCGAACTGCTGGACGAGTACGGCCTGACTCCGGACCGGTGTGTCCTCATCGGCTTCTCCCAGGGGTGCATGACCTCGCTGTACACCGCGCCCCGCATGAAGCGACCGGTGGCGGGCGTCGTCGGCCTGAGCGGGAGGCTGCTCTTTCCGGAGTGGCTGGCGGAAGAGGTCCGGCAGAAGCCACCCATCGTCCTCGTCCACGGCGAGCAGGACCCCGTGGTGCCCCCCGAATCGACCGCGACGGCCGCGCAGACCCTCGCGGACCTCGGCTTTCCCGTCGAGGCGTACCTGCTGCCCGGCCTCGGCCACAGCATCGACCCGCGCGGGCTGGAGATAGCATCGCTCTTCATGGACCGCGTCCTCGGCCGGCCGGAAGACGCCCAGGAAGCCTGAGAGGGGCTGTCTGGTCCCCTCTCCCTCTGGGAGAGGGTCAGGGTGAGGGTACTCGGGGGTGACGACAGGGGCCGCCCCCTCTTGGCGGGGGTGCATCCCCGCCGTATCCTGACGCTCGTCACGAGATCCGATGCCGCGAGGAGGGACCATGGTCGTCATCGATTGCGACGCTCACGTTGAGGAAGGGCTCGAGACCTGGGACTACCTGGACCCGGCGTTCCAGCGCCAACGTCCCTTCCCGGTGCAGTTCCCGGACGACACCGTGTTCGGCGCGCACAACGCCGCATGGGTGATCGACTACAAGATACGCCTCTACGGCGGCACGCCCACCATCATGAAGCGGGCCCTGCAGAAGGGCGCCGACATCGGTGTCCAGGAGCTGACCGACGTCGAGGGCCGTGTCGCCGCCATGGCCGAAGCCGGGATCGACAAGCAGATCATCTTCCCCACCATCTGGCAGGGGCCGGTGGCCGAGAACCCCGAGCTCGAGGCGGCGCTGGCCCGGAGCTGGAACACCTTCATGGCAACGCGGTCTGCGAAGTCGGAGGGGCGTCTCTACTACGCCGCCGTCATCCCCTACCGGCGGCCCGACCTCGCCGTTGCCGAGCTCAGAAGGGTGAAGGAGCTCGGCGGCGCGGCGGGCATCTACACGCACGGCATCCCGTGGGACATGCCGCTGAGCAATCCCGCGTTCATGCCCATCTACGAGGAGGCGGCCCGGCTCGACCTGCCCATCCTCATCCACACCGGGAGCACGTCCCCGATGCTGCGACACATGGCGGAGCCTTATCCCCGGCCGGACCGCCAGCAGTTCCCTCAGACGAACCCCTACAGCGGCGGCCTCAACCAGGTCATCTACGGCTTCTGGCAGTTGATGGACTCGGGGGCGATGGAGCGGTTCCCCGGCCTGAAGCTCGTCATCCTGGAGATCGGCTGCGACTGGGCGCCCTGGATCGTGAAGGGCCTGCGCGAGCGCAAGAACAACCGTATCGACGACTGGCTGGGCGATCGCATCTTCGTCTCCTGCGCCGTCGGCGACGACCTCTCCTACGTCGTCGACCGCCTCGGCGACGACTTCCTCGTCACCGCGAGCGACTTCCCCCACGGCGACGCGTTCCGCGAGGACCACCTCGCCGAGGAGCTCGACAGGCGGGGCGACCTTACCGCCGCGACCATCGACAAGATCCTGTCGGTCAACCCTCAGCGGGCCTTCACGGCCCTACGATAGGCCCGCTGGGGGTCGCTGGCCGCGGCTACACCGCGGCGGCGCGGTTCCTGGAGACCCCCGCCCGCTCCCCGGTCTCGGGGCTCACCTCGCCGTCCCGGAGGAACTCGAGGAACACCTGGTTGACGAGATCGGGCTGGTCGGTCTGGCACTGGTGCCCGCACTGGTCCAGGTAGAAGAACTGGATGTTGGGCAGCAGGGGCTCCGCCAGGAACGCGTTCTCGACCGGCGCCGACGCATCCTGCAGGCCGTGCAGGTAGATCATCGGGATGGTGAGTTGGCTGAGACGTCCGGCGACGTTCCACCACTGGAACTCGTTGGGATCGTCCGGCGGGCGGTTGAGGTTCGAGGATGCAAGCGATTCGACCTGCAGCCGCGCTGCGCGCGTCCGCATCTCCAGCACGTCGTCGACCAGGGCTTCCTTGCGGTACGTGATCGCGTTCAGCATCCGGTACATCGAATCCTTGGTGCCGTCGAAGGGGCCCGCGTCGCGCAGCGCGGTGCTCCGGGTCTGCTGGTCGGCCGGGACGCCGGCGAAGTTGCCGATGCCGCCGGTCGCGATCAGGGGTGCGCTGATCACGCGCTCCGGGTTGTTGAGCATGAAGTAGACCGAGTTCTGGCAGCCGTTCGAGTTCCCGCCGATGTGGAACCGGTCGAGGCAGACTGCGTCCGCGAACATCCTGACGAAGTCCGTGTGGCTCTTCCATCCGTGCCTGGGCCAGTACTCCTCCCGCGTGTCGGCGAAGCCATAGCCCGGCCGGTCGGGGGCGTAGACGCGGAACCCGTTCTCCGCCAGGAACGGCATGAGCATCCGCCACCCTGCCGCCCCTGACGAGCCGGCGAGGCCGCCGTGCAGCAGGACGACCGCGGGGCCGACGTCTCCCGCCGTCATGTAGTGCGCCCGGGCCCCGTTCTCCAGCCGTACGTAGCGGCTCACAGCGCCTGGGATCGTGATCAGGTCTTCCGAGTTCAACGCCATCCCTCACCTCCTCGAGTCCTGGAATGAGTGCATGATGCGCCCTGGCCGCTCAACGCGCAAACGGGGTGGCTGGCACACCGCCCCTCGGCACAACAGGGCCGCTCAGGTCTTGATGGAATACTCGTGGTACTTGCCTTCCTGGCCTGAGCCCCTGCCGAAGTAGTGCCACTGCGGGAAGTTGAAGTCGGATGTGATCGACCGGGGCAGGAGAAGCGCCGTCTTCAGAAAGGCCTTCAGGTCCGGGACGTTGTAGACGTTGGCATCGAACCCCCATGCGTTCAG
>DAOUHP010000125.1:0-21295 GCA_034428575.1 Dehalococcoidia bacterium
GATCAGCGCGAGTTCCCGCTTCAGGCTCCCCGTCGGCGTCATGCCGGCCAGTTGGCGCTCGCGGCGCGGTGATGGAACGGCGCGTGCCTGGGCAGCGGGGGCTGCGACCGCGCGGGGCGCCGGAGCCGGCGCCGCAGACGGCGTAGCGAGCGCCGCTTCAGATGTTGCGGCGGCCTCCGGCTTTGCCTCGGGCGCCTCGTCTTCTGGGGGAGGGGGAACGTATGCGGCCGGCGACAGAGACGGGCCGGTGACTCGCGCCTTCCGGCGCGCCCGCTCCCGCGCTTTCGCCTGTCCTGCCGCCGCTCTGCTTCCCGCTTTCTTGCGTGCCATGTGTATCTGCCTCGTTCAGTTCAGTGTCTGGGCCGTTGCGACGATAACCTCCGTCGCCTGTTCTATCGACAGCATGTCGGTATTGAGCACCTGGTGATAGTGCCGCGCTTCCTGGGGGTCCATGTCGAAGAAGCGCTTGAAGTAAGCGATGCGCGCGCGGTCGTTCTCCTGGACGTACCGCACGGCTTCGTCCTCGCTGAGTTGCTCGCGCTCCCTGATGCGCTCGACGCGCACGTCCATGGAAGAGATGAGCCCGACGTGCAGCGTGTGGGGCATCCCGCGCAGGATGATGTTCGAGCCGCGCCCCGCGATGACGACGTTGCCCGCCGAGGCGATCTCTTGGATCACGTCGGAGGTCACCTTGAGGAGGTTCTCGTCGTCGAGTTCCCCGGTGCCGTGGCTCTCTTCCGGGAAGTCCCGGTATTCGCGCACCAGCAGCGCATCGAGTCCGCCCCCGAAGTAGGGGTCGGCCCCGCCTCCCGCGAGCGCGGAGCGCTCCAGTACCGTCTTCACGAACCCCGCGATGCGGTCGCCCAACCCCAGCGCGCGCTCCGTGCGGTCGGCGACGTCCTGCTCGGTAGCGCCGATCTTCTTGGCCGCTTCGGCGAGGATGGTGCGGTCGACGTGGTCGATGCCGAGTTTCTCGGAGATCCGCGGACCAACCTCGATGACCCCGCTGCCGATCAGTCCCGTTACGGTGATGACAGGCATCTCACAGTCCTCCTGGACTCATTAAGGCTGAGGAGCGTCCATCGCCCGCAGCATGTCTATCATTCTAACGTTATCAGCGTCGCCGTGGGGGGCGGAGAACCACGCATCCAGTATCTCAACGGCCTCGTCGGGCGAGGTGGTGCGCAGGCTCATCGCAAGCACGTTGGCATCGTTCCAGCGCCTCGCGCCGTCTGCGGTCTGTGCGTCCGTGCAGAGGGCAGCGCGCACTCCGGGCGTCTTGTTCGCCGCGATACTCACGCCTGTACCCGTGTAGCAGAAGACGACGCCCTGCTCGCTGTCCCCGCTGGCGACGCTCTCGCCGACCGCGCGCCCCACCGCGGGCCACCGCGCGTCGCAGCCTTCGGCCAGCGCGCCCATCAGGCTCAGGTCGTGGCCGCGCCGCAGCAAATCGTCCACGACGTAACTCGTGAGGTGCGTCGCCTCGTCGCTGCCTATGGCAATCTTCATCGTTGTTCAGGCGCGGGGATGTGCGTGTTCGAATGCTTGGCGTACCTGGCTGTCCGTCAGGTGCGTATAGACCTGTGTCGTCGCGATACTAGCATGGCCGAGCAATTCCTGAACATGCCGGAGCGGCGCCCCGCCGCGGAGCAGGTGTGTGGCGAAGCTGTGGCGCAGCGTGTGCGGCGTGAGCTTCCGCGCTATGCCCGCACGCGCCGCCGCCTTCTTGAGCACGAACCAATAGCCCTGGCGCGTCATCGGGTGGCCGTTCGCGTTAAGGAAGAGGGCGGACGGCACCGGACCGCGGCGCTTCGAATGCGCGAGCAGTTGCGGACGCACGTCCCGGACGTAGGCCGTTATCTGTCGCACGATGTCCGGGTACACGGGCGCAAGGCGCTCCTTGCCCCCTTTGCCGTACACGCGCACCCAGCCGCTGTCCAGGCTCAACGCGGAGAGTTCCAGCCCCTGCGGTCCGACGACCTCCGACACGCGCAGGCCCGCGGCGTAGGTCAGCTCCAGCATCACGCGGTCGCGCACGCCCTCCGGCCCCGGACGCTCCGACGCTGCCCGCAGCAGCCGGACGATCGCGTGCTCCGTCAGCACGTCCGGGAGCGTACGGGACGGCCTGCGGGTCTGCATCCGTTCTGCAGGGTTCGCGTCTATCACGCCTTCCTCCAGCAGGAACCGGAAGAACGACCGGACCGCCGCTATCTTCCGGGCAAGGCTCGTGCTGGAGTAGCCCTGCTCTCCGAGCGAGAGGCGCACGTCTTCCATGTCGCGCTCGCTCACATGCTCCCATCGCACGTCCTGCCGGCCACCGGAAAGCTCCTCCTGCAACTGCGCGAGGTCGCTCCGGTAGGCGGCGACCGTATTGACGGAGAAGCCCCGCTCCGCCCTCAGATGGCTGAGGAACGCTTCTATCTGCTGGTCGGTTGCTCGCGCCGCGGTAACCATGGATGCGACGATTGTAGGGAGCCGGAGGCGCTGGCGTAGCCGGTTTCGCTCGCGGAAAATGCGGACTGCGCGGGGCACGGCCTCCGAGCGGAGCGACGATGACCATCTCCTACGGTCCATACGCATTCGATTCCCCGTTCATCACGTGGGCGGCCCTCTTCATGATCGCGGGCATCCTCATCGGCGGAGCGCTGTTCGCCCGCGCGCTGGCGAGGCACGGCGTGGAGCGGCGTACGGCGTTCAGCATCGTGCTCTTCTCCGTATTCGCCGGACTAGCCGGTGCGCGTCTGCTCCACATGCTGGACTACCTGGACTTCTTCACAAGCGCGCCGTTCCACATCTTCTATCTCTGGGAGGGTGGATACGCGCTGTGGGGCGGGGTGCTGGCCGGACTCGGCGCGGGGCTCTGGCAGGCGGGACGGCAAGGGCTCATTCGCGCATCGACGGCCGACGCGGCGGTGTTTCCCGGCGTGGTCGGACTCGCGATCGGACGGCTGGGCGGCGTCATCGGCGGCGACCCGCCCGCGGCGGGGTCGTCGCTGCCGTGGGCCTTCACCTACGACCACCCGGGCTCCTTCGCCTTCGCCGAAGGCGCGGCGGTCCACCCGGTCGCGCTCTACGAGATGCTCTGGGACGTCGCCATTGCCCTGTGCGTCGCCCGGTGGGGCAGGCGGGCGCCGGAGGGAGCCGTCATGCCGCTTGCCCTCGCCGCGTGGGCGGCCGGGCGGTTCGTCATCGCCTTCGCCCGGGTCGATCCCTCAATGCTTGGCCTTCAGCAGGCCCAGTGGGTGGGACTCATCGTTCTCACAGCCGTAGCGGTGTGGGCGTGGCGCTCTCGACTGCCGGCACGCATTCAGAGCGCGAGACGCGGACGAGACGACGCAGCGTAGTCCTTGAGGGTCATGCGCAGACGCTCCTGGCCATTCCAGTGGTCCACGTCCAGCGTGTATACGAGGTCCACCGCCTCCACGCCGCCCTCCAAGTGCTGGTTGAACGCGACCGCCTCCCATACGGCGCCGCCCGACCGGACGTTCAACCGGAAGTGCTTGCCCTCCGCGCCCATCGCCGACGCCTTCACCACCTGCAGCCCGCGCGCCAGGAATACCGGCGGCGGATTGCCGATGCCGAACGGTTCCATCCGGCGCAGGCCCTGGAACGCCGCGCCCATCAGCTCGTGCGGTTGGGCTTCCGCATCCACGATTCCCTCCCGCATCACCGGCACGCCGCCGCGCTCCGCAGCGATGCTCGAGAGCCGTTCACGGAGTTCCGGCAGCGCGGACGCGGTGCAGCGGAACCCCGCCGCTTGCGCGTGCCCTCCATACTGCAAAAGAAGGCCCTCGCACTGCGCAAGGGCGTCAGCCCAGTGGAACCACGGGGCGCTCCGGCAACTCGCCATCACCTGGTCTCCGTCCATGGCGTACACGGCCGACGGCGCGCCGAATTCTTCGGCCAGTCTCCCCGCGACAAGCCCCACGACGCCCGGATTGAATTCCGGTTCGCCCACGAGGACGAGCGGCGGGACCTGCGCCGGAACGAGCGCCCGGGCGCGCTCCAGCGTTTCGTCGGTCAGCGCGCGGCGCTGCGTGTTGTAGTCGTCCAACTGCCGCACGAGTTCGGCGGCCCGCGCCTCGTCGTCGGTCAACAGCAGGTCGAGCGCGGTGTCCGCGTGGTCCAGCCGGCCCGCGGCGTTGAGGCGCGGGCCGATGGCGAAGCCCAGCGTCTCCGCGTTCGCGTGCGCAGGCGTCACGCGCGCCACTTCCAGCAGTGCCCTCAGCCCGACCGATTCTGTCCGCTGCAGGTCCTGTATACCGTGGTGAACGATGTACCGGTTCTCTCCGAACAGCGGGGCCATGTCCGTGATGGTTCCTATGGCCGCGAGCTCCATGAGCCCGGCGCGCCAGTTGTCGCCGAACTCCGGACGCAACACCGCCTGGGCCAGTTTCAGCGTCATACCCACCCCGGTCAGGTGGTCGAACGCATAGGTGGAGTGCGGCGCTCTGGGATTGATGATAGCGACGGAACGGGGCAGGGCAGCCGTGGCAAGGTGATGGTCCGTGATGATGACGTCGACGCCCAGCGACTCCGCGTAGGCGGTCTCGTCAGCGTTGGTGACGCCGCAGTCCACGGTCACGATGAGTCCTGCGCCCCGTGCGTGGAGCGAAGCGATGGCATTCCGGTTGAGGCCGTGACCCTCACTCACGCGGTGGGGGATGTAGTGCAGTGTCTGCAGCCCGTACCGGCGCAGCGCCTTCACCAGGAGAGCGGTGCCCGTGACGCCGTCCGCGTCGAAATCGCCATAGACGGCGACCGTCTCGCCACTACGCCGCGCGACTGCGAGCCGCTCGGCGGCGTGCTCGATGTCCGGCAGCGTGCCCGGATCCTCGAAGAGGCTCTCGGAGACGTCGAGAAAGTCCCGCGCCTCGCCTGCCTCGTGGATGCCGCGTCTTCTGAGCAGGTGGGCGACGATGGCGGGCAGGGGGGCAAGCGGCGACGGATCGGTCGGCTCAGCGACACGCCACTGCTGCCGCTTCCCGACGAGTACGACAGGCCCGCTAGCCAACGCGTTTGAAGATCAGCGAGGCGTTGTGCCCGCCGAAGCCGAGGTTGTTGCTCATCGCTGCGTTCACGATGCCCTTCTGCGCGTGGTGGGCCGTGTAGTCCAGGTCGCAGTCCGCGTCCGGGGTCTCCAGGTTGATGGTCGGCGGGATGGCCTTCTCGGACACTGCGAGCACGGATATCGCCGCCTCGACGCCGCCCGCCGCGCCCAGCAGATGGCCCGTCATCGACTTGGTGGAGCTGATCTTGATCTTGTACGCCTCGTCGCCGAAGACCGTCTTCAGCGCCTCCGTCTCCAGCCGGTCGTTCATCGGCGTGCTGGTGCCGTGGGCATTGACGTAGCTGATGTCGCTCGGCTCCATGCCGGCCTCGGCCAGAGCGTTGGCCATGGCACGCGCGCCGCCCTCGCCGCCGGGAGAGGGTTGGGTGATGTGGAAGGCGTCGGACGACGCTCCGTAGCCCGCGAGTTCAGCCAGCGGCGTCGCGCCGCGCCGGAGCGCGCTCTCCTCGCTCTCGATGACCAGCACGCCCGCGCCCTCGCCCATGACGAAACCGTCGCGTTCGGCGTCGAACGGGCGGCTTGCGCCCTCCGGGTCGTGGTTGCGCTTGGAGAGCGCCATGCAGGCGTTGAACCCCGCGACCGCGATGGGGCAGATGGGCGCCTCCGTGCCGCCCGCGAGTGCGATGTCTATCTCGCCCCTGCGGATCATCGCTGCGGCGATGCCGATGCTGTCCGCCCCGCTGGCGCACGCCGTCACGGTGCAGTAATTCGGGCCCTTCGCGCCGTAGAGGATGGACACCTGGCCAGGGGCCATGTCGGCCAGCATCATCGGCACGAGGAACGGGTTCACGCGGTCCGGTCCCTTCTCGTGCAGCACCGCCCACTGCTCGGAAAGCGTGATGATGCCGCCGATGCCGCTGCCGATGACCGAGCCGACCCTCGTGGCGTCGACGCTTCCGTCGTGCAGGTCGAGCCCCGCTTGTTCCATCGCCTGCGCCGTCGCGCCCACCGCCAACTGCGCGAAGCGGTCCAACCGGCGCGCCTGCTTGCGGTCCACGTATGCCGTCGGGTCGAACTCCGGCGACTCTCCCGCGATCGTGGTCGCGAAGCCTTCGGTGTCGAACGAGACGATAGGGGCGATGCCGGACTTGCCCTGCAGCAGGCTCTTCCATGTCGACTTCGTGTCCGTTCCCACAGGGGTAATCATGCCGACGCCGGTTACGTAGACCTTCGTTGTCAAGCGTTGCTCCTTTGCCCTCCGCTACCTGGGTGTCCGTACAGCAGGACGGACCGGATGCCTGATTCTAGGGGCGTGCGCGGCGCGGCCACAAGCGCACGGCGGCTCACGCCTGCAACTCCTCTTCGTAGGACTGGCTCCGCATCATCTCGTTGATGTTGCGCACCGTGTGGATGAATCCGATGTGGCTGAACGCCTGCGGGAAGTTGCCGAGCGCCCTGCCGGTCGCGGGGTCGTGCATCTCCGCGAACAGACCGAGACGGCTGGCCGTGGCGAAGACCCTGTTGAAATAGGTGAGCGCCTCTTGGGTCTCGCCGATGGTCAACAGGGCGCCGATCAGCCAGAAGCTCAGGATGTAGAACGCACCTTCCTCGCCCACGAGACCGTCGTCCGTGTCCTCGACGCGGTAGCGGCGTACGAACGGGCCGTCGGCCAGTTCCAGCTGGATGCGCCGCACCGTTGAGCGGATCCGCGGGTCGTCGGGAGGCAGGAAGCCAAGGAAGGGGATGAGCAGCGCACTGGCGTCGACCGCCTCAGAATCGTACGCCTGCACGAAGCTGCGTTTGGAGTCGGACCAACCCCTGGTGAGCACCTCTTCGCGTATCAGGTCGCGCTGTCTGCGCCAATACTCCACGTCACCCTCGAAGCCATGGCCCTCGGCGAGTTTCGCTGCCCGGTCCAGCGCCACCCAGCACATCACTTTGGAGTAGACGAAGTGCTGCTCCGGCCCGCGGACCTCCCAGATACCGCGGTCCTCCATGTGCCACATCTCAGCAGCCAGGTCCGCCATGTGCCTCAGCAGGCCCCACGCCTTGTCTGACAGGTTGCCGGAATAGCGATGGAACACCGCGAGGCTCAGGGCAACCTCGCCGAACACGTCCAGTTGGCGGTGGAACGCCGCGCCGTTGCCGATGCGGACGGGGCTGGACCCGCCGTAGCCTTCCAGGTGGTCCAGCTCCTTCTCCTCCAACTCGCTCTCCGGCGCGATGCCGAACAGTATCTGCATCGACTCGATGCTCATGGAGCACTGGTCCACGACCCACTCGATGAACGCCTCCCCCTCGTGCGGGTCGCCGAGGCGGTAGAGGATGCCGAGCGTCCAAGCGCTGTCGCGCAGCCAGGAGTAGCGGTAGTCCCAGTTGCGTACGCCGCCGAGCGATTCCGGCAGGGACGTGGTCGGCGCGGCGACGATTGCCCCGGTCGGCTCGAAGATGAGCATATGGAGGGTCAGGTAGGAGCGAACGACCTCGTCGCGCAGGTAACCGCCGTAGTCGAGCTTCGCCACGCTCGCATGGTCGTGCCGCATGGCGCGCTCCCGCTTGCTCTGGCAGTCCATCGCGCTGATGGAGGGCACACGCCTCGCGCCGAAAGCCAGCACGAACTCCACCCGTTCGCCTTCCTGCACGGTGAACTCCGCCACCGCCTGCTGCCCACCGTCCGCGGACCCCTCGATGGTAAGCGGCACGTCGCAGATGAGGGCCAGAAGGCCGCTCGAGTGGCTCGCGAGAGCGCCGTTCCGGTTCAGGTCCAGGGTCGTCGCACCCCTTGCGTAGTCGAGCCTCGGTTGGAAGGTGAGCCGCATCGTGACGTTGCCGCGAACGCCTTCCACGATGCGGACGATCTCATGCGGCGCGTCCGGGCCGCGGGCGGGAGCCCGTGTCATGAAATCACAGACCGTCGCCGCCCCGTCCTCGGATTCGTGCCGCGTCTCCAGGATGGTGGTGTCCGGCAGGTAGCGCTGGCTCGAGGAGTGAAGGCCGGAGGGCTGCAACGAGCAACGCCCGCCCTTGTCGTCGTCCAGCACTGCTGCGAATACGCTCGGGGAGTCGAAGCGGGGGAAGCACGCCCAGTCTATGGAGCCGCCGCCGCTCACGAGCGCGCAGGAGTTCATGTCTCCTATCAGGCCGTACTCGTGGATAGGGAGGTATGGCACCGCAATCGCTCTGCTAACCGGTTTGCCTGCGCTCGCCCTGGGCGTAGCCGACTCGTGGCGCGTCAGTCGAGCGAGATGGGCCGCAGGGAACGCCGGTTACCCCGCTGCTGCAGGTAACCGGCGCGGCGCTCCGTCTCGTGGCTGAACACGAGCATCCAGCCGTCGCGTACGGCCTCGTCGAGGACGCTGTACTTCGTCTGGAGCGTCTCCTCCGGGTGCAGGTCACTCGCTGCGATACAGTCCGGCTGCAGGTGGTGGTGCGTGGGGATCAGGTCGCCGAGGAACGCAACTCGCTCGCCGCCGTGCGTCACGACGATGATCTGGTGGCCCTGGTACGGTCCGCTCGCCCGCCGCACCTGCAGCCCAGGAACGATCGTCTCTTCCCCGTCGACCAATTCCAGTCTCTTGCTGTCGCGCAGGGGGATGTAGTCGTTGGGCACGTAGCCGTTCACATGCCTGTCGGTGGGGGAGATGGCCTCTTCCAGCGCTTCACGCTGCACGAAGTACGTCGCCTTGGGGAATGTCGGGACGAACTCGCCCCGGCGGTTCGCACGCGTGCATCCGCCCGTGTGCTCGAAATGGAGGCTGGTCAATACGACGCCGTGGATGTCTGCGGGCGTCAGTCCATGCGACTTCAATTCGGAGAGCAGCTGGCTCGTGGAGAGGCCGAGCGCGTCCCGCTCCTCTGCGGTGTGCTTGGCGCCTGCCCCCGTGTCGATGAGGAAATTGCGGTCGCCGACGCGCACCAGCAGGCAGTTCAGGTTGAGCTTGACCCGGTTCCGTCTGTCCGCGGACATCCAGTCCTGCCATTGGCTCTTGGGCACCTGTCCGAACAGCACGCCTCCATCGATCTTGATGGTGCCGTCCGATATCAGGTGCAGTGTAGTTCTCCCGCTCATAGGAAGCCTCAACAGCGAAAGCGAAGTGGCGCGGGGTGGATCCCGTTCAGGCGCGCTCCCTCTCTGGAGCACCAGGCCTGCGCATCCTGGTCCCCTGGGCGCTGGGGAGAAGCCGCGCGTGCAACGCGGCAGACTCTATGGGTGTCCGTGCCTCCTGTCAATGGCGGGATTCCATCGTGCATCTGTGCCATCTGGCGGAAGTCGACGGCGAAGAACTGCAGACATCCACTCCTGATGACGGAGAATCGTTGCGCTGGGACGAGGATCCCCCCGAATTCGATTCACGCCCACCTGGTGAAGAAGGCCCGCCTCCCGGTTTGAGAGTGTGTCTCAAGGCAGCACGAGCGAATCTCAAGAGAGGTAGCGGGCCTGATGGGAAGCGGTTGGCAGAGGCTACGGGTAGGAGACGAGGCCCTCGATGACGTGCACCGGCTCCCGGTAGTGGACGACGCGTGGGTCCTCGACGGTCTGGGCGAGCGATGCGCCGGGCGGCACCATCGGGTACACGTTCTCCTCCGGAGATATGCGGAAGTCGATCAGGTAGGGGCCCGGGTGATGCGCCGCGGTGGCCAGCGCCATGCCGACGTCGTGCTTGTCCTGCACGCACACGCCCGGTATTCCGAACGCCTCGGCCAGCTTGACGTAGTCCGGCCCGCTCATGGCGACCGACTTGTAGTGATGGTCGTAGAAAAGCTCCTGCCACTGCCGCACCATGCCCAGGTAGCCATTGTTCATGATGCAGATCTTCACGGGCAGGTGCTCCTGCGCGATCGTCGCCAGTTCCTGCAGCGTCATCTGGAAACCGCCGTCGCCGCATATACCCCACACGCGGGAGTGGGGCCGGGCAACCTGCGCCCCGATCAGCGCCGGGACCTCGAACCCCATAACCCCGAGCCCGCCGGAAGAGACGAACGAGTTGGCAGTCGGCATGAACAGGAACTGGGCCGCCCACATCTGGTGTTGTCCCACACCGGTAACCACCACCGGGTCGATGTCGTGCTCCACGAGCTTGTTGAGCTCGCGCAGCACGTACTGCGGCGTGACCACGTCGCTCTCCGGCACGTCTATGCTCGGGTGCTTGTGTTCCAGGTACCGCATGCGGTCCAGCCAGTCGAAGTGCCGGTTGGGTTCCAGGAGGGGGATCAGCGCCTCCAGGGAGGCCTTCACGTCGCCGGCCAGGGCCACCTCCGCCCGCACGTTCTTGTTGAACTGCGACGGCTCGATGTCCAGGTGGATGATCCTGGCATTCTCCCCGAAGGTGCCGGGCCTGCCGATGACCCGGTCGTCGAACCGCATGCCCACGCCCAGGATCAGATCGGCCTCCGTCGTGGCGATGTTGCTCCAGTACATGCCGTGCATGCCCAGCATGCCGTAGCCGAGGCTGTGATGACGCGGGAACGCAGACGTGCCGTGCAGTGTGTTCAACACCGGCGCGTTGATGTGCTCTGCCACCGTCCGCAACTCGTCCCAGGCGCCTGAGATGTTCACGCCGCGGCCTGCGATGATCAGCGGACGCTCCGATCCGTTGATGAGGCGCGCAGCCTCATGAAGGGAATCCGCATCCGGCGTCGAGGGCGGGGAGGGCTTCCAGGCGTCTTCCAGTTCCTCGAACTGGAAGCTCTCTGCCTGCACGTCCTTCGGCAGGTCCACGAGCACGGGGCCGGGGCGTCCCTCCTGTGCCACGCGGAATGCTTCGCGGATGGTGGGCGCGATGTCCTCCGGGCTCATCACGAGATAGGTCTTCTTCACGACGGGAGCGGCCATCCCGCAGGTGTCGCACTCCTGGAATGCCTCCGTTCCCATGAACGGGCGGGCGACCTGTCCGGTGATCGCGACGATGGGTGTCGAGTCCATCTTCGCCGCGGTGAGACCGGTCATGAGGTTCGTCGCGCCCGGGCCGGAAGTCGCAACGCAGACGCCCACTCTCCCCGTGAGGCGCGCGTACGCCTCCGCAGCGTGCGCTGCGGCCTGCTCATGCCGGACGAGCACGTGCCGGATCTGCGGGTAGTGCCAGAGCGCGTCGTAGAACGGGAGAATGGCGCCTCCCGGATGACCGAACATGACGTCAACACCCTCTTTGATGAGGGCTTCACAGACGACGCTCGCGCCTATCTTCTGCATGGTCCCATCCGTTCGTGCCTGCGCGGAAAGGGAAGCATCAAGTGCGCAGGATGGGGTTCGGCGATGCCAACGGATATTGCAAAGGCCGCGACCGGCAGGCCGCAGCCTCCTAAAGCGTAACCCTCACTCTCAGGAGTGTCAACGAAACCCACTCGTTCACTACGCGTGAAACAGTGAGACTATCGAGGGATGAAGTCCGGCGGATAAGCCATAGGACTTACAGACCGTAGAGCCTGCGGGGGTTGTCGTCGAGGATCTTCTTTACCGTGCCCGGCGAGAGCCTGCCCTCCTCCCTGAGCCGCTGCATCGCCAGTATCTCCGACGACGTGTCGTCGTGGCCGTAGTCCGTGCCGATGATGATGTTGTCGTCGCCCGCCGTGTCGATAACGTATTGCAGGTCGTCGGTGGTCTGGCACGCGACGTACATGCGGTTCTCGCGCATCAGCGCTGCGCCCGGAAACTCGCGTCCATTGTTGCCCATCCGTATCGACAGGTCGTTCATCACGTACGGCACCCACTGGGCGCTGACCTCGACGAAGCACCAGCTCAGATCGGGGAACCTCTCGGGCACACGCCGCATCAGCAGGTTATGGAATACGCTGATGGGCGGCAGCTTGAACCGCAGGCCGTTTTCCTGCTGGTCCCACATCCCGAAATTGCCGACCGACGCGTGGATGCAGATCGGCATGCCCAGCTTGCTCGCCTCCTCGTACAACGGGAAGAAGTACGGGTCGGTGAGGCTGAGCCCGGCATCGCCCGCGCGCAGGTACACGCCGCACGCACCGTGTTCCTTGCCGTAGTGGGCCTCCTCGATGGCCTGATCGAGCCGGTAGACCGGGGCGATGACCGGCCAGCGGAGACGCCCCTTTTCCCATCTGCCAGATGTCGCCCATCCAGCGGTTGTAGCTGCGGGCGAGCGCGTAGTCCACCTCCGGGCGAGGGCTCAATGGACGAAGAAAAAGGGTGGGGTACAGTACCTGGATGTCCACGCCCAACTCGTCCATGTGCGCGAGGCGTGACTCGACGCTCGCCATCTCGCGCGACTCGTCGCTCGTGCCGGTGCCCTCGTTGCTGTTGCGGATGAACGCCCGGCCCGTCGAGCGGTCGCCGATCAGCCAGTAGCGCCGGACGGGGGCGTCCGGATCGGTGGTCACGACGCTCAAGGGGCGGAACTCGCGCTCCTCTTCCCGCATGTAGTCCCAGGTATGCTCGTTCTCTACGACGTGCGCGTCCGCGTCGATAACCGCCATCGTCCTCCTCCTTCCCGCCCTGCAGGCGTGTCCGGCTCCCCCATCCTGAGCGACGGGTTAGCATAGGCCCCCGGGGTTGTCAACGCGGGGCCGTGTGTCCATTCACGGCAGATGAGGCCGCCTGCGTTACACTGCGCCCAACGTGAGTTTCACAGCCGATCTCCATCTGCACTCTCCCTATGCCAGGGGGACCAGCCCTGCGCTCTCGCTGCAGACACTCGCCGCCTGGGCGGACATCAAGGGCGTGGACCTGCTCGCGTGCGGCGACTTCACCCACCCGGCCTGGCTTGCAGAATTGAAGCGCAGTCTGCGCCCCGTTGATGACGGCCTGTATGAACTCGTTGCGCAGCCGGAACGGCACGACGTTCGAGGCAGGGAACGTCCCGCCCGGTTCGTCCTCGGCACGGAGGTGAGCTGCGTCTACCCCCAGGACGGGCGGTCCCGGCGCCTCCACCTGCTCATCCTCGCACCAGACTTCGATGCGGTGGATGGGATCTGTCGCGCGTTCGCTCCGCACGGCGCGCTGGCGTCGGACGGGCGCCCGATGCTCCGCCTCTCCGGTCGCGACGTGGTCGAAGCCGTGCTCTCGGTGGACCCGCGATGCGAGGTTGTTCCCGCGCACGCCTGGACGCCGTGGTACGCCGTCTTCGGTTCCAAGAGCGGCTTCGACTCGTTGGACGAGTGCTTCGGCGACATGGCGCAGCACGTGCATGCCGTCGAGACCGGACTCTCCAGCGACCCCGCGATGAATTGGCGCGTGCCCGCCCTGGACGGGCGAACACTCGTATCGTTCTCCGACGCGCACTCCGTGCAACGGCTGGGGCGCGAGTTGACCGTGTTCGCGGGCCAGCCGGGCTACGGCGCGCTCGTCGAGGCGTTGCGAGCGGACAGTGTGGAATGGACGGCGGAGTTCTATCCCCAGGAGGGGAAGTACCACCACGACGGCCATCGAAAGTGCGGCGTCAACCTGCCCCCGGGCGCCCACGACGGCCGATGCCCCGTGTGCGGGCGCAAGCTGACGCTTGGCGTCCTGCACCGCGTCGAGTCGCTCGCGGGGCGTCCCTCGGAGCCGCTCGCGGTGGAAGCGGACGGCCTGCTGCGAGGCACGGAGAGCGAACGCCCGCCGTTCCGGCGGCTCGTGCCGCTGGCGGAGGTCGTCGCCGAAGCGCTGGCGTACGGCGTCGCAAGCAAGGCTGTGCAGCGCGCCTGCCTCGATCTCGCCGCGCGAGTCGGCCCCGAACTGCATATCCTTACCGCAGCCGACGCGTCGGAGATAGCGAACGCCGCGGGTGAGCGCGTCGCTGAGGGCGTGATGCGGGCGCGGCTCGGGCAGGTGCGCATACGGCCGGGCTTCGACGGCGAATATGGGCTGGTGCGGCTCTGGGACTGAGACGCCGGTACGTTGACAGGCGGGCGGGGTGCGACGCAGCATCATGCGGAACACGGCTACTGAAAACAATGTTGAGTTGAAAGGCTCGGTTTGGAGTAGGTATGGCAATGGCGGATGACGTTATCACGATGGAAGACATCGGGAAGGTCTATGACGTAACCGATGAACTCGGCATAGACCGCGAGGACCTGAACATCGAACTCGGAAAGGAGGACCCCGGCTCATGGAGCAGGGCGCCAGGCGGCATGATGCGGCGTGAGGTGATCGCCATCACACTGCCGCTCTCCACCCCGCTGGACGAGTGGCTGCCCGCGCTCGAGGCCGGACTCCGCGAGATGTTGGAGGAGCAGCGATGAGAACGACGACCCGCCTGCGCGAACTGCTCTCCGGCGAACGGATGCTGCTCGCGCCTTTCACCTACGACGGCTTCACTGCCCGCATCGCGCAGGAGGCGGGCTTCGACGCCGTCTACATGTCCGGGTTCGCAACCTCCATGTCCAGGGGACTGCCGGACGTGGGCCTGCTCACGCAGACGGAGATGGTGCAGAACGCCGCGAGCATCGCATCGGTCGTGGACGTGCCTGTCGTCGCCGACGCCGACACGGGATACGGCAACGCCATCAACGTCCACCGCACCGTCCGCGAGTACGAACGTGCAGGCGTCGCCGGTGTCCACGTCGAGGACCAGGTTGCGCCCAAGAAGTGCGGCTTCTTCGAGGGGAAGCAGGTCATCGACATGGACGAGGCCGCGTCCAAGATACGCGCCGCCGTCGAGGCGCGCTCGGACGACGACTTCGTGGTCATCGCGCGGACCGATGCTCTCGCCGTGAACGGCTGGGACGACGTTGAACGCCGCTGCCGGGCATTCGCCGACGCCGGTGCGGACCTCGTGTTCGTCGACGGTATCCGCACGAGCGACGACCTCCAGGAGTTCGCCCGGCGTCTCGGCGACCTGCCGCGTATGTACAACGGCGAATTGCCCCCGGAAGAGGTCGAGGCACTCGGATTCCGGTTCCAGATACACCGGGGCCCCATTTTCTCCCTCTACCCCATCATCAAGGAGATGATGGTGGAGCTCCGCCAGAGTGGACGCATATCGGCTATCGATCGTTTCGGCTCCGGCGGCGAGCTGCGCACGTCCATCGCGGACGCGCTTGGCCTCGGGGCCATCACTGAGATGGAACAGCGCTACGCCGTGCGATAATGCGCGCGGCGACAGGAGTACACAGATGAGCGGTATCACGCTGGAAGATGCGAACAAGGTCATTGCCGCGGCGCTCGACAAGGCGCGTGAACTCGGGTTCACAATGGCTGTGGCAGTGGTCGACCTGCAGACGAGCCTCGTCGCCTCGGCGCGCATGGACGGCACCAACCCGTTCACGCCGGACGTCGTACGGGGCAAGGCCGTCGCGACTGCTGTAACGAAGGGGACGCCCAGCGGCGTGGCGGCTGGCCGCTTCCCGCAGGGACTGCTCGATAACGTGCGCGACCTCTACGGGGGACGCGTCACCTGGGTGCAGGGCGCCGTGCCGCTCTACAAGAACGGCGAACTCGTGGGTGCGGTCGGAGCGGGCGGCGGTCCTCCTGACAAAGATGAGGAGGTCGCGCAGGCCGGTGCGGATGCGCTCGAGGGTTAGGGTACGCTTGTGGTTTGGAGTAGAGTACAAGTGTACGCGCGGGTGGTATCCCCGCATCGGAGAACGCGATGGCAGCGCTTACCCAGGCCAGGATAGACGAAGCCGCGGCGAGGGCTCGGACGAAGGCCGACGTGCTCAAGGAGTACCTGGAGTACGTCTACCGCGTGCGCCCCGGCGAGGTAGGCATGCTGACCTGCAACGAAGGCGAGAGCACTCGTGAGGTCCGCCGGAACCTGACGCTCGCCGCGATGATCGCGGGTGAGCCCATCGGCATCGCTCTCAGGCGGAGCCCGAGAGCCGTCTGTTTCTGGCTGGAGAAGCGCCGCAGGGGGAGGCCCCGCAAGTCCGGATGAACGCCCTCGAAGGACTCCGCGTCGTAGACCTCACCACCATCGTCTCCGGCCCCTACGCCGCTGCGATCCTCGCCGACCTCGGCGCGGACGTCATCAAGATCGAGCCTCCAGGCGGCGAGAACGCCCGCCACTTCAGCGATGACCCATCGCTCATGATGGGCTCGCTTACGCCTCACATCATGAACCTCCAGCGCAACAAGCGCGGCATGGTCGTCGACCTCCGGAGCGAGGGCGGCAGGCAGGTCTTTGAGGGGCTCGTCCGCTGGGCGGACGTCGTCGTGGACAACTACCGGCCCGGCGTCACCGGGCGCCTCGGCATCGACTACCCGTCGCTACGGACGCTCAACCCGCGCGTCGTCGCCTGCTCCATCACCGGCTACGGCCTGACCGGCCCCGGACGCGACCGTGCCGCGCTCGACGCGACCGTCCAGGCGTTCGCAGGCGTGATGGGCATGACGGGCGACCCTGACGGCTCGCCGGTGCGCGCGGGACCACTCTACGGCGACCTCTGTGCCGGCATGGCAGGAGCGCTCGGCATCCTCGCCGCGCTCGCGGCGCGGGAGCGGACCGGCGAGGGCCAGCACGTCGACATCTCCATGCTGGACGTCCAGATGTCGCTCATCAACTACCACGCCGTCATGCACCTCATGTCCGGCATCCCCACGCCGCGCACCGGAAACGAGATGAAGTTGCACGTCCCCTACAACGCCTACCGTGCCACTGACGGCTGGGTCTTCATCGCCGTTACCGTCGACCCGCACTGGAGAGCATTCGTCGAGACGCTCAATGCCCCGGAGACCGGGCTGCAGGGAGCGGCCCGCGAGGCCGCTGAGTCACTGAAGGATGAGGCTCTCGTCACGAGGGCAGGGCGGATCGCCAACCGCGACCGCATCAACGCCGCGTTGGAGACCATCGTCGCGACCCGCTCCCGCGACGAATGGGTGCGCATACTCGCGGCCGCGGGCCTCACCGTCGCGCCGGTGAACACGCTGGACGAGGCCGTGCAGGACGGACAGGTACGCTCGCGCCGCATGATCGTGGACGTCGAGCACCCGGAGGGCGGTTCCTACGAGGCGACCGGCAACCCGTTCAAGCTCTCTGCCGCCGGGGAGGAGCGGTTCACGCCGCCCCCGACGCTTGGACAGCACACCGCGGAGGTGCTGCGCGACGTCCTGGGCTACGACGCCGAACGCGTCGGCACGCTCTATGCGGACGGGAGCGTGGCCTGAGGAATCTCCGAGCAAGAGGCGTCCACGCCCCCTGTTCATCATTTCTCCCGATCCTGTCCATCCGGTCCATCGATGTTGATTCCCCCCGCTTGACACACCGGCGCGCGCCTTGTCCAATCCCACCATGTTGCTGCAACAACCGCCTGACACGCTCAACGACATCCGCCTCGCCGTGCGCGACGTCTGCAAGAAGTACGACGGCGCGTACTGGCGCGCTCTCGACCGCGACGGCGCCTACCCTGAAGCGTTCGTGCGCGAGCTCACCGAGCTCGGCTGGCTCTCCGCGCTCATCCCGGAGGAGTACGGCGGCGGAGGCATGACCGTCACCGAGGCGAGCGTCATCCTCGAGGAGATCAACCGCTCCGGCGGCGACTCCGCTGCCTGCCACGCCCAGATGTACATCATGGGCGTCATCCTCCGCCACGGCAGCGCAGAGCAGCAGGCGCGCTACCTGCCCGGTATCGCCAGCGGCGACTTGCGCCTGCAGGCGTTCGCCGTCACCGAGCCCGACGCAGGCTCCGAGACCACCCGCATCGCCACCTCCGCCGTCCGCAAGGGGGACAAGTATGTGGTCAACGGCCAGAAGACGTTCATCTCCCGCGTCCAGCAGTCGGACCTCATGCTGCTGCTCGCGCGCACCACGCCCTACGAGGAACTGACGAACAAGACGGAGGGCCTCTCCGTCTTCGTCGTGGACATGCGCGAGGCGGGCGACAGCCTGCAGGTCAACCCGATCGAGATGACGTTCAATCGCCATACCAACCAGCTCTTCTTCGACAACATGGAGATACCGGCGGAGAACCTCATAGGCGAGGAGGGGAAGGGCTTCCGCTACATCATCGACTCCTGGAACGCCGAACGGATCCTCATCGCCGCCGAGGCCATCGGCGACGCGCGCTTCTTCATCGAGCGCGCCGCCGCCTACGCCAGCGAGCGCGTCGTGTTCGGTCGTCCCATCGGCGCGAACCAGGGCGTCCAACTCCCCATCGCCCAGGCCTACGCCCATACCGAGGCCGCCGACCTCATGCGATTCGACGCCGCCGCGAAGTTCGACCGGGGCGAGCGCTGCGGCGCGGAGGCCAACATGGCCAAGCTCCTCGCGTCCGAGGCCGCGTGGGAGGCGGGCAACGCATGCCTCAACGCCCACGGCGGCTATGGCTTCGCGAAGGAGTACGACATCGAGCGCAAGTTCCGTGAGACGCGCCTCTTCATGACCGCCCCCGTCAACAACAACCTCGTCCTCGCATACCTCGGACAGAACGTCCTCGGCATGCCCCGGTCGTACTGAAAAGGGACCGATGGCCAACGACGCGCTCATCCGCTCCTGGCTCTACGTTCCTGCCCACAAGGAACGCATGATCGCGAGGTCGCTGGAACTCCCGGCGGACGCCGTCATCTACGACTACGAGGACGCCGTACCCCCCGCCGAGAAGGTGCGTGCGCGCAGCGTGCTGGCCGAGGCGCTCCCCGCCGTGCCGCCTGAGGGCACCCCGCGCAGGTACATCCGCGTCAACAACCCTCGCCATGAGCAGCTTTTCGCCGACGACCTCACCGCCGCGCTCGCGCTCAACGTGGAAGGCATCGTTCTCCCCAAGGTGGAGAGCGCTGCCCAGGTGCAGGGCGTTGGCGCTGCGCTCACGTACGAGGAAGAGCGCATGGGCATCGAGCCTGGCTCGACCCGCCTTCAGTTGCTCATCGAGAGCCCGCTGGGCGTCGTGAGAGCGCCCACCATCTGCGCCGCCGACCCGCGCATCATCGCCGTGCAGTTCGGCGGCGAGGACTTCTCCCGCGAGATGGGGCTGCCCCTCATCCGCACGGACGAGGCGAAGGAGCTGCTCTACCAGCGCGCCGCAGTCGCTACAGCGTGTGCCGCAGCGGGCGTCCAGCCCATCGACGTCATCTGGACGGAGCTGAACGACCTCGAAGGCCTCGCCCGTGAAGCGGCGCAGGCGCGACGCCTCGGATTCACGTCCAAGGCCGTCATACACCCCTCGCAGATCGAGGCGGTCAACGCCGCATTCAGCCCCACTTCAGAGGAGATCGCCTACGCGCGTGAGGTTATCGCCGCGCTGGACGAGGCCATCGCGCAGGGCACCGGCGTGCTCAACTACCACGGCGCGTTCCTGGAGGAACCCGTCATCGCCCGCGCCCGCCGCACACTCGAACTCGCGGAACGCTTCCAGGTGGGATAGGCGGCATACCAAATGAGCACTCGCCCCGGGAATGCTGGCGCGGCCAGCCCCAAGGGGCGGGGAGGAAGTGCGTCCAGTATACGCGTGGGCGTTGGGGGTGTCCCCCGCAACATTCGGGCGGGCGGATGGGAAGAAGGACGCTCGCCAGAGCCAACCCCTCATGGACAACGCGCCCGCGCCCGCCGTAGAGTACCCCCAACGCTGCACCCAGGGAGGCGCATGATGGCCGAGCAGCAACGGGAAGCACTATCACCGGGCGAATTCGTCGAACTGCTGGAGCAGACGCGGGCCGAGTTCCTCGAAGGCAAGTCGCCGTACCGCGGCGACGGCATCAGCGGCAAGTCGAAGGAGGAGATCGCCGCCTCCAAGCGCCGCTTCCACACGGGCGGCGACCCGAATCACCGCTTCGAGGGCGAGCGCTACCTCCACGTGACCGACAAGGCGATTCGCCGCAAGCAGTTGCGTAAGCTCGTGGACGAGGGCGGCCAGACGACCGTTGGGGGACCGATGCCGAGCCATCCCGTACTCGCGCGCTGGCACTCCCAGGAGATGGGCCTCTCCGACGCCGAGATAGACGCGCTTGAGAAAGAGGACACGCCTGCGGAGACGCTCGTGAAGGAAGGCTGGTGGTTCGACCTCCAACGCTCCAACCACTGGGCCGTCGCGCTCAGCAGCGCGCTCGTGGGCGAGGGCTCCAAGCGGCTTCCGGGCGCGGTCGAGCACTACGAGAAGCTCATCGAGGATGCCCGGGAGCACTACGCCTCGCTCGGCGTCGAAAGCGTTGACCGGGCGGTGCAGCTCCTGATCGAGCACGCCCCGTTCGGCGCCGACATGGAGCACGCCATGTTCGGCGAGGACGTCGTCCGCGAGACTGCCACCACCGCCGAGATGCAGGACGAGATGCGGCGCGCGTTCATCCTCACGATGCAGCGCAACACGCGGGACAGGGTGTAGCGGCAGTGGGGAACCAGCCGCCGTTCAGACCGGACGAACTGCTCACCCCGCCGATGCAGGGCACGGCATTCGTCCACTTCCTCCAGCGTGAGAAGACCCGGAAGTATCCATTGGCGCCGCCTTTCCTCCACGCGCTCGTCCGCGGCGAACTCTCCATCGAACAGCTCCGCATGTGGGTGCAGGACCTCTACCCGTACTGGAATGAGGGTCTCGTCTTTGCCACCGGAGCGGTCTACATCAAGACGAACGACGAGCCTTCCCGCACGCAGATGCTCCGCCGCATGGTGGACCTGGAGGGCAAGGAGGTCGTCAACGACCTGACAGGCGCAACGACGCCCGCCTACGAGGAGCTCTGGTTGCGGTTCGGTGAGGGCATCGGCATCTCGCGGGAGGAGGTGCTGGAGTGGCGGCAGTTCACCCGCACCTACTTCTCCATGCGCACGCTCATGACCTACTCCCGCTACTGGGACTGGACGTGGCTGGACGGCGTCGCCACCTGGTATGCGGCCGACCTCTACTGGCGCGAGTACTACGGCGCGGCCCGGCAGGCGCTCGTCGACCGGTACGGCGTCGCTGAACACGCCCTCGAGTTCTTCGACGTGCTCCTGGGCGACCTTGCGACGCACCTTCCGTGGGAGGAGGAGGCTCTGGCGTACTGGGCCTGCACGACGGAGCGCCAGCTGACAGCGGCCCGCGCCTTCCGCGAGCGGCTGGACATCGAGTACCAGTTGCTCTTCGCCCTCAACGAGGCCCGCACCGCAGAGCGCCCCCCGTTCCAGGTACCCGCCTGATTCAAAACCCCGTCATTCCCGCACCGGCGGGAATCCAGGGTGACCGGGCAGGTCACGCGGTTGGGGTGGGGAGGACTGGCCGGATGAAGGGTCGCCCTCGTGGACCCCAACCGGGCGCCAGGGGTGTACGACCCCCGCCGCACCCGCTACAGTACCCCCATCCCCTGAGGGAGGACTCGTATCGCATGAGCATCAAGACTGGCTGGGAAGGACGCTACTTCGATGACCTGCAGGTCGGGGACGTCTACCGTTCGTCCGTCGGCAGGACGCTGCTGGAAGCCGACAATACCTGGATGAC
>DAOUHP010000126.1:0-2300 GCA_034428575.1 Dehalococcoidia bacterium
CGGACCATCGCCGAGCGGGGCGTGCAGCTCATAGCGACAGCCCACGGCAACACGCTGGAGAACCTGCTGGTCAACCCGACACTCTCCGACCTTGTCGGAGGCGTGCAGACCGTAACCCTGGGAGACGAAGAAGCGCGCCGCCGTCGCACCCAGAAGACGATCCTCGAGCGCAAGGCTCCGCCCACCTTCGACGTTCTCGTAGAGATACAGAGTTGGAACGGCGTTGCCGTCCACGCGGACGTGGCAAAGACCGTTGACGCGGTGCTCCGTGGAAGGACCGTTACACCGGAAACGCGGGAGCTGGACGAGGCAGGCACAGTGCGCAAGAGCTACCAGCGTGCTGCGACGCCGCCGGAATTCGAGGTCGCGCCATTCGTCTACGGCCAGGAGCGGGAGCGCCGGTACGATCAGCAGCGGGAGTACCGTCCCCACAGGCAGCAGTCCATTTTCACGCCGGAGCCGCTGCCCAGCCAACCCGCCAGACCCGCCACGCGCGTCCATCCCTTCGGCGTCAGCCGTGAGCGGCTGCAGCAGTCCGCCGGCGGCGCAGGGCTCGCCGTGAAGGTGGCGGACAGCCTCAGCGATGCAGACGTGGTCCTGACAACCAAGGCGCACTACCGCAGGCGGGCCAGCGTGCTCGTTGCCGCCGAGGAGCAGGGTGTGCCCGTGTACGTGCTGCGGCGAAACACTCCCGGACAGATCGTCGGCTTCATCGAGCAACTCAGCGAGACGGACGATGACGGGGGGTCCCGTCACAGCGGAACAGCAGAGGCGGAAGAAGGCGTGCTGCGCATCCTCGCCGGTGAGGCCCACACGATCGAACTGCGCCCGCAGTCCTCATTCGTCCGACGTATCCAGCACCGCATCGCGGAGCAGGCGCAACTGCGCTCACACAGCGTGGGGCGGGAGCCCCGGCGGCGCGTCACCATCCGGCGCACGCAGTAGCAGGGGCTGAGTGCTATCATCCGCGTTCCGCAGGAGACTCGTTTGAGCGGCTTGTTCATATCGTTCGAGGGTGGCGAAGGCTCCGGCAAGACCACCCAGACCGACATGCTCGTGACGCGCCTTGAAGCTCAAGGCCGCTACAGTGTCGTGCGCCTCCACGAACCAGGGGGCACCCCTGTGGGCGAATACATCCGCAACTGGGTGAAGGCACAGAGCGCGCCCCTGGTGCTGCAAGCAGAGCTCCTACTCTTCACAGCATCCCGCGCGGAACTCGTGCAACGGGTCATCCGCCCCGAGTTGGACAAGGGTTCGATCATCGTGGCCGACCGCTATGCGGACTCGACGACCGTCTACCAGGGCTATGCCCGTGGACTTCCACTCAAGGACGTGCAGGCAGCCAACGACATCGCTACGGGAGGAGTGTTGCCGGACCTGACGTTCCTGCTCGACACGGCGCCAGGAGCCGGTCTGCGCCGGGTCGGAGTCCAGACATCGTTTGACGAGGAGGGCCGCGTCATACCGATCCCACGTCCCAATGACGCCGACAAGCGGCGCTTCGAGAATCTCGATGCTGCGTTCCACCAGAAGGTGCGGGACGGCTACCGGCGGCTGGCGAAGGCCGACCCCAAGCGTTGGGTGATACTCGATGCCCTGGGAGAGGTGGAAGAAGTCCACGAACAGGTGTGGGACCGGGTGCAGGGACTCCTGGGCTCTGCGAGCAATCCCGCTTGACAGGCGGCATGGGTGTCGTCTAGTCTAGTCAGGTTCCCCTTCTTTGGAGAGGGACTCTGCAAGGGCACCTTAACAAGTGAATAGTGGAAGGAAAGCGCCGCGTGCCCCAATGGGGTACGCACCCTGTCAAGGAAAAATCGGGTCTCTGAGAGACCCGGAACTTGATTGAGAGTTTGATCCTGGCTCAGGACGAACGCTGGCGGCGCGCCTAATGCATGCAAGTCGAACGAGCGGACCCCTTCGGGGGCGAGTTAGTGGCAGACGGCTGAGTAACGCGTAAGCAACCTACCCACTGGCGGGGGACAACCCGGAGAAATCCGAGCTAATACCGCATGTGGTTGCCTGTAGATAGCGGGTAACCAAAGGCTTCGGCCACCAGTGGATGGGCTTGCGTCCCATCAGGTAGTTGGTGAGGTAACGGCCCACCAAGCCTACGACGGGTAGCCGGTGTGAGAGCACGACCGGCCAGAGGGGGACTGAGACACGGCCCCCACTCCTACGGGAGGCAGCAGCAGGGAATCTTGCGCAATGGGCGAAAGCCTGACGCAGCGACGCCGCGTGAGGGAAGAAGGCCTGCGGGTCGTAAACCTCTTTTCTCGGGGAAGATAATGACGGTACCCGAG
>DAOUHP010000127.1:0-45550 GCA_034428575.1 Dehalococcoidia bacterium
GGTCGGGCTCGACGCCGGTGAGGTTCGTGGGGATGCGCGCGCCCTCCTCGAGGTCGACCATGGCGACGACGAACGGCACGTGGTCGCGAAACGCGGGGACGGGAGCGCGGTGCACGATGGCGAACGTGTGCAGAGTGCCTCGTCCGCTCGCCTGCACCCAGGCCACGTCGCGCGAGCCGCAGTGCGGGCAGAAGTCGCGCGGGTAGAAGTAGGCGCGCTCACAGGCGTTGCACCGGCGCAGCCACAGCTCGTGCGCTTGCGCCTTCTCCCAGTAGAAGTCGGACTCCGGCTGCTTGACGGGCAGGGGGCCCTGGTATGCGCCGCTCGTCATCACTCCACCCCCAGGACGATGGTGCCGGTGGCCGATAGCGCGCCGCCGGTGCCGTTCACGAGCGCGAGCGACACGTCGGGCGCCTGCCGGTCGCCGCACTCGGCGCGCAGTTGACGCACGGCCTCGACGACCGGGAAGATGCCGTACATGCCGGGGTGCGTGTAGGAGAGGCCACCGCCGCTCGTGTTGAGCGGGAAGTCGCCGCCGGGAGCGGTGCGCTGCCCCGCCACGAAGTCCGGCCCCTCGCCCGGCCCGCAGTAGCCGAGCGACTCCAGCGTCACGAGCACGGTGTAGGTGAACGAGTCGTAGATCATCGTGAGGTCGATGTCATCGTGGGTGACGCCGGCCATGCCGAGGGCGGCGGGGCCGGTGACGCGCGCGGGCGTCGAGGTGAGGTCGGGCATCGTCGTGATGCCGGCGTGGTCGTGGTGCTCCGCGTGGCCGAGCACCCACACGGGCGGCTTCGGCAGGCTGCGGGCGCGCTCAGGCGTGGTGACGACGATGGCCGCGCCCGCGTCGGTGACGAGGCAGCAGTCCAGCAGGTGGAAGGGCCACGCTATCCAGCGGGAGTTGTGGTAGTCGTCGAACGACATGGGGTCGCGCATCATCGCCTTCGGGTTGAGCTGCGCCCATTTGCGGGTGGAGACGGCAATCTCGGCCATCGCCTGGCGCGCGCGGTCCTCGCCGTAGACGTGCATGTAGCGGGTGGCAGCCATCGAGTAGTTGATGGGCATGCCGATCATGCCGTACGGCATCTCGTATATGGCGGAGGGGAGGTTGGGGTCGCGTGGGATGGGGACGCGGCTGCTGCGCCCGGCCTGGCCGTGCGTGATGAGAGCGACCTCGCAGAGGCCGTTGGCGATGGCGTTGACGGCATGGCCGACGTGGATGACGAACGACGCGCCTCCGACCGTCGTGGTGTCGGTGTAGCGGGGCGCGATGCCGAGGTAGTCGGCGAGGTCGTAGTTGACGTAGCCGGCGGTGAGCAGGCCGTCGACGTCGTTGCGGGTCAGCCTGGCATCTTCCAGAGCGTTGTGGGCCGCCTCGGCGTGGTGGGCGAGCGCCGACTTGTGCGGGACGAGCCCGATCTCGTCGGACTCGGCGACGCCGACGATGGCTGCTGCTTTCGAGGTGTTGGCCATGGCCGGAGTCTAGCGCATCCTCTCGTTGTCATGCAGCGAGCCCTCACCCCAACCCTCTCCCAGGGGGAGAGGGGGCAGGCCGTCTCCCGTTGAACAGGCGACGAATCAGGCCGCTCCGCCCCGTCGTTCCCGCGCTTTAGCGGGCAACCTCGCAGCCCGGCGGGGCTTGTGGGCGGGGAGGCTTGTCATGCTGAGCGTAGCCGAAGTATCTCTCGGGGAAGCGTCTCGCCAAGTGAAGCGTTCCCCCGAGAGATTCCTCGACTCCGCTGCGCTGCGCTCGGAATGACAATCAATCCGCTCATGGTGAGCCTGTCGAACCCCCCCCCCCCCCGCTACCCCATCCCCATCTCTGCCATGCGCTCCATGAGCGTGTCCATGTCCACGTCCTCGACGTGGGTGGCGAGCGTCCAGTGGATGCCGCAGGGGTCGGTCACGCTTGCCATACGCTCGCCGTAGAAGTGGGTCTCGGGCTCGGCGTCCACGGTTGCGCCTGCGCTTACCGCGCGGGCGCAGGCGGCGTCCACGTCTGTGGTGTAGAGGTGGATGTGCGCCGGCTGGGCAGGGGAATCGGGCGGCATCGCGTCGGAGAGCATGACGACAGCGCCGTCGATCGTGACCTCAGCGTGCGCGAGCAGGTCCTCGGACATGGGGATGCGCATGCGCTCCACCGCGCCGAACGCGTTCGCGAGGAAGTCGATGTAGCCGATAGCGCCCTCGACCACGAGGTAGGGCGTGATGGCGGTGTAGCCGTCCGGGATGGGCTTGACGTCGGACATGGGGGCCTCCTTCTGTCTATCTATAGCGACTCTGTGGAACACGGATGAGCAGGCAGACTACCAGCAATGAACCACGTCCCGCACGCTTCCGAGCGCGAATGGCGCGTGATGCGCATGCCGTCTCACTCGTGCGTGCGGGGCCGTCAGAGGCGCGCGAATCGAGCCAATCGAAGAAGTGTCTCATTTCTTCTCATTCTGTCTCACTTCGCCTCTGGCAACCCCGTGCTTGCCGGGGAGCCGCTGCCGGAAACCATGGTAGGGGAAGGCACAGGTGACCGCGCAAGGGGCGGGTGTCAGCAATCTCACATCGATGGACAGGATGGGCGAGCGCACCGTCGTTCCCGCGCTTTAGCGCGCGCGGAGGCAGGAACCTCGCAGCCCCCATGCATGGTGTGATGCACCGACGCTCCGTCGTCCGAGCGGCCAGCGTCCGGCAGTTGTGGCGTGACCGCGAAGAGCGACATGATACGATGGCCACTCACTTAACCGGTGTCATGCACAACTGGATGTGGACGGGCTACGAATGGGTTACAAGGATTTGAGTCATGGTATGAAACACGGGCATGATACTGGGCACGCCGGAGAAGACGCGGTTATGGAAACTGTGAAGTACACGGAAACCGAGAAATGGTGTGGGTATTGCCAAAGGATGTTGCCGCACGCTGCGTTCTCCGCGAACGCGAAGCAACCGCACGGGTTGATGGATTGGTGCAAAGAATGCAACGCCGTATGGCGGCAAGTACGTTCCACGTATGGCACAAAGGAGGCGGCAACCGACCCGAACAACACTAACGCGGTTGCAGCGGACGTGGCAGCGCGCGAGGCGTACCGTCGACGTAGGGCGGAGCGAGAGGGTACCTCACAGGCCGACGACCAGAGACCTTACTGGTTCGTTGGGGCATCCATTGACGGCGCTGATCAGACGGAGCGCTTTATCAGGGAGAGTGTCTGGGAGCATGGACTTGACAGCAATGCGGCAATAGAAGCCCAAGTCAACTCGATGCGACCTGGCGACCGCATCGCCATCAAGAGCACATACACACAGAAAAACGACCTTCCTTTTGACTATGCGGGTAAATTCGCTTCGGTGATGTCCATCAAGGCTATCGGAACAATCACGAACAACTTGGGAGATGGACAGCGACTTGAAGTAGACTGGACTCTTGTGGGGACTCGTCCGTGGTATTTCTATACATACCAGCCTACCGTGTGGGAAGTGTGGCCAGGGTCAGGGACACTTCCGTGGGCAGCAGACGCGCTGATTCGTTTCACTTTCGATGGCGAACCCCAGAACTTTCGCCAGTTCTTGGAACACTGGAGCAACACCTCGTCACTGTGGAGTGATTTCATTGAACGTGCTCAACAGTACGTCGACACGGGGCAACTCGATACGGACGAGACCAACTACAAGCTTGAGATAGGCCGGAACCTCGCAGCGGTACGGGCGCTGGCGCTTTCCGACCCTGTAGCGAGTGGCGACTGGCGAGAACACTTGAAACAGGCGATTAACGACCGAACCAACAACCTCATGAATGCCCGGTTCATAAAGCCGGACCTGGTCAGATGGTTGGATGAGCACCCTGATCACGCGCTGGACGCACTGCGATCACTCTGGAGTCCTGACGCACAGCGAATTGGGCAGCGGGTTCAGGCGATGGCCAACACGCTTAGCACGATCTTTCGGTCGAAGGGGGCCCGCACGAACGTCGTCTCCGTGTTGCTCATGGGCATGAGTGCAGAAGATTACCCACCATACCGAGCGACGCCGTTTAACTGGGCGTATGAGCGTACCGGTTATCCCGATCCGGAGAGAAGCGCCGGAGAAGGCGTGTTGTACGAGCATGCCCTCGGTTTCCTCGACCGGTTCATATCGGAAGCCGCGCTGCGCGGGCTCACCTTGCATAACCGCCTTGCTGCGCAATCGGTGGTCTGGGCACTGAACAGTGGCCGTGTCTCGCCACCGCCGCCACTAGACTTGCAATCCCTCGCCGACGACTTGCTGCTCCCCGCGTCCTTTCTCGAAGAAGTCAACACCCTCCTCGACGAGAAGAAACAGGTCATCTTCCAGGGCCCGCCCGGCACGGGCAAGACGTATGTTGCGCGTGCGCTTGCCAAACACCTCGCCGGGAGCGAGGAACGGGTGACGCTCGTGCAGTTCCACCCGTCTTACGCTTACGAGGACTTCGTACAGGGCTTCCGTCCCGTGGAACTGAACGACGGCCAGGCAGGATTCGAGTTGAGGGACGGGCCGTTGTTGAGGGCGGCTGAGCGCGCCGAAGACGAACAGGATGCAGACCACTACCTGATCATCGACGAGATCAACAGAGCAAACCTCGGCAAGGTGCTCGGCGAGCTCTACTTCCTGCTGGAGTACCGCGAGGAGAAGATTCGCCTCCAGTACTCGGACGAGGAGTTCTCGCTCCCGGAGAACCTGTACATCATCGGGACGATGAACACGGCTGACCGCTCCATCGCACTGGTGGACCTCGCACTGCGCCGCCGGTTCTCCTTCGTGGAGTTTCACCCGGACGAATGGCCGATAGAGAACCTGCTTCGCGAGTGGCTGGACAAGCACGCACCTGATATGCAGGCGGTGGCCGACGTTGTTGTCGCTGCGAACAGGAAGCTGGCGGAGGGGAGACCGGAGGACCGGCACGCCGCCGTCGGCCCAAGTTACTTCATGAAACCGGGGCTGACTGAAGAGCGCGCCAGGCGCATCTGGAAGCACGAAGTCCTGCCGTACATCGAAGAACGCCTCTACGGAGAACACGACCGTCTCGGTGAGTTCGGCTTCGACAAGCTGCGTTCCGGTGGGACAGGTACGAACGAGGAACAGCAGGACGATGGAGACGCCGAGAGTGGGGACGGTGGCGAGAGCGATGCGGGAGATTGATCTGCAAGAGTACGCCTCAAGCGGGCCGTATACGCTTTCTCCCACCGAGCGGGATGCACTGCGCGCCGTTCCGTCGCTTACGGCTGAGCGCGCCGACATCCCGAGCGTAGAGGCCACATACATCCTCACCCCTGCCTCTTGGGTCGGCGCGGTCGAGACGGGCGGCCTGTCGGTGCGTATCGAGCCGAAGATAGGCATTCCGCAACTCCTCTCACTCGCGTGCTACGCCATCGGTAGAATCAGGTTTCAGAAGACAGATTTCGATTTTCCGGAACACACGGCGTTGCCGGACGCGCTCGCCCTTGCGTTCGTGAGCGCTGCGCGGCGGGCGTTCGCGCACGGGCTGCTGCACGGCTACCGCATGGAGGAGGAGGCGCTGTACACGGTGCGCGGGCGCATCCGGTTCGACGACCAGATACGACGCAGGTTCGGCATCCCGCTGCCGGTCGAGGTGCGCTACGACGAATTCACCGACGACATCCTCGCCAATCAACTCGTGAAGGCGGCGGCCATGCGGCTCGGCGGGATGCGCCTGCGCTCCCCCGCGGCGCGGCGCGGCCTCGGCTGGGTTGCGGCGATGCTCGATAACGTTTCGTACGTGGAGTTTCCACCGAGAGACGTGCCGCCGGTCACGTTCGACCGGCTGAACGAGCACTACCGGGGCGTCGTGACGCTGGCGCGGCTCGTCCTGCGGCGCGGCGCTTACGAGGCGGACAGAGGCCAAGTGCGCGCGTCCGGCTTCCTCATGGACATGAACCAGGTCTTTCAGGAGTTCGTCACCGTTGCGCTGCGTGAGGAGTTGGGGGTCTCCGAACGCGAACTATGTTCGGACAAGGGAATGCCCCGCCGTGTCACGCTTGCGGAAGAGAATCGTGTGCGACTGGAACCTGACCTTTCGTGGTGGAACGGCGGAGTCTGCACATTCGTCGGCGATGCCAAGTACAAACGTATCGATGGGAACATCCCGAACGCTGACCTCTACCAGCTGCTGGCATACGCTACTACGCTCGACCTGCCGGGCGGGCTGCTGATCTATGCGCAGGGCGAACGAGAACCTGCGGCCTACACGGTGCGGCACTCCCGCAAGCGGCTGGAGGTCGCGGCGCTCGACCTCTCCGGCACACTCGAAGACGTGCTGGAGCGTGTTCGGGAACTTGCGGTGAGGGTGAAAGAGCTGCGCGACGAAGCGCGGCCGGTGCAGCGCGCCGCGTAGGAGTATGTGTCGCGCTGGTGTCCCTTAGCCCCCGCCCACCACCTGCAGGCGATAGGTGATGCGGGCGTAGTAGAGGGTGGTAAGGCCCTCGAACCCGGAGTCGGTGCCGACGATGAGCCAGACCCGGCCTTCGCCGTCCGTCTCGACGGTGAGCGGCCGCTCGTCGTTGTTCAACGTCTTGATGCGGTACTCCGGACCCGTCACATCGGGATGAGCGACGTTGCCCATCACGACCATGTCCTCGCCTCCCTGCGATTGATTACCCTTGTCGATGTTCATCCTGAGGTGGCCGATGCTGTCCACCACCTTGGCGGGTTCCACGTCAGAGGCGCCGGCCTTCACGAAGACGCTCTCGCCGGGAGAGCCACCGATGCCTATCAGACCGGCCCCGACGTTGGTCGCCAGGTCGAGCGATACCTCGACCGTGTATGCCGCGTTCGGCTGAAGACCTTCGACCCGCCTCGTAAGGAACATGAAGAGGTCGTCGCTGCGGTTGTGCCCCTGGATGTAGATGCCATTGCCTTCCAGCCCATTCGGGAGCGGCCGGTGCCCGTGGTCCAACTCGTAGATCGACTGGTCGTAGTCGGCGGGCAGGTCTGCGAAACCGACGGTCCATCCCTCGTCGTCGTCGAAGGTGAATCTGAACTCCACGGAGTCAGGGACGGCGGTTGGCGTGGGCAGCGGCGTATGGGTGGGCGTAGGTACGAGTGTCGCCGTCGGCGTGGGTAGTGGGGTAGGGGTAGGCGTCGCCACGGGAATAGGTGTAGCGGTTGGCGCAGGCGTGGGAGTCGCTTCCGAGCATGCGGCGAGCGTGAGGAGTGTCAGGGCAAGTAAGGCGGGCGTTCGCAATGCGCGTCTCCGATCGCTGATATGCGGGAGTGTTGGGGACACGGGGTCATTCTGCACGCGTTATGGTGATGGTGTACGAGCCGCCTTCACCAGCGAAGTTCTCGATGGCCGCATAGAACCCGGCAGGTTGCCCAGGCTGAAGCCGGTTCCTGGGAGTTGTCCAGGACACGCGGGGCCCGGAAGGCGTCATCTCGACCTGCTGGGTGTCGCGTTTAACGTTCCCATACCGGTCGTAAACCCACACGCTGCTCTCCCGGAGGGCGCCGTGCTCGACGTCGATACGGTAGCGCTTGCCTTCCTCGCCCTCGAACCGGAAGAAATCGCGATCGAACCTGTAGTCCAGCACCCCGGTGACGGGCTCTCCGAGCGCAGCAGCGGTGGCGGTATCCATCGAGTCCCCATGGTCGTCGGGCAGGTCGGGGAGTACGGGGCCTCCGTGCAGCCGGTTATAGATGGCAGTGAGTTGATCGCGGAGATGGCCTGGGGTGTGCTCGAGGAAGATGTCGTGGATCACTTCCTCGGTAATCAACATGTCAGCATCCCTGCCTTCCCTGGCTACGCGGGAAATCTCGCCCAGTGCCGCGCCTACCTCCCGTTCGCCGATCGTGTCGAACAGGGTCTGGATGAACTCATCTCCGAGTGCGTATGCGCAGAGCCTGTCGAGACCGAAGGAGTGGCTGTTGTAATGCGCCAGGTTCTCGACCCCCTCATCGTTCCTGCAGTGATCCAGTCGCGCTCTTCGTAGGTCGGAGCTGTTGATGCCCAGGCGGTTCCTGAGCTGTATCTCTGCAAATGTGGCCCCGCCCTCGCTGAACCAGATTGGTCCTGTTGTGAAGTAGTAATGGGCTACTTCATGATGAATGGCATCGTATCGCTCCTCCCGCATGGAAACTGCACCAGAGGCAGGCCCATGCGTCGAGGGCCTGGGTCCCTCGCGTTTCGCGCTTACTACCAGGACGATGACTTCCCTGGTCGGCATCGGGATTCCAAGGAGGTCTTCGAGGTAACGGATGGTGTCTTCGATCGGACCGAGCCAGTTCAGACGCGCTGAGAAGGGAGCGTCCTTGAAGACCCATATCTTGATCTCTCCCGTGAGTGGCGTCGTTATCGTCCGGGTGCGGGTGTGATGCGTTCGAAGCAGGTCTCCGTAAAACTCCGGGTAGGAATGCGGACTGGGTAGAGCCGCGATCAGTGCGGCTTCCTCCTCGGTCAGTCCGTCCGCGAACCAGGCCCTGTTCCGCAACTGGTCGCTGTAACGCTGGCCCCCTCGCGTAGGCAGGCCGATGCCGGCGATGTTCCCCAGCACGTAGAAAGGGAGATCCCCCCGGAGACCGTGCACGTGCTCGGCTGCAACCAACGCCATCTCCACGTTCTTGTATGCGATCTGCACGAGGCGCGGGGCAGTGCGTCTGTCGGCCATCAGATCCCTCACGGACTGCGGCAGGTCCAGCAGGAATTCCGGCTCGCGTGGGTGCTCCTTCATGTCGGCTGCGATGTAGAACAGCAGATACAGGTAGAGTTTCTTCGTATCGATGTCGCCGTAATAACCGAATGGCGGGAAGATCAAGGCAGGGTCGGCTGCCGCGAGGTATCTCACGTCATGCGACAGGAGTCGTTCATCTTCCTGGATGCCGTCTATGACCCAGGGGAGATGGGCAACCGCGTTGGCGAAAGGAGCGTTGAGTATCCATGCGATGGCGAGCCGCTCGGCGGCCAGGGCGTGGACCTCGTCCGGTGGGTCCGCGAACCAGGGGACAATGGTGGACAGGTGAGCGTCGGCCCTTTGCCGGGCATTCGGGGTAGGCGTGGGGGCAGGCGTGGGGGTGGGTGGCGGTGTCGGAGAGGGCGAAGGCGTCGCGGTCGGAGGCGGAGTAGCCGTAGGGGTTGGGGTTGACGTTGGAGTCGCTGTGGCGGAAGGGGTAGGGGTCGGCGTGGGCGTTGTTATGGGAACTGGCGTAGCGGTTGGCGCGGGTGTGGGCGTCGCTTCAGCGCATGCGGCGAGCGTGAGCGCGAAGAGCGTCAGGGCAAGTAAGGCGGGCGTTCGCAAGTGGGTGGCGTCTCCGGTGGCGGAGTGATAGGAGTGTAGCAGAGGGATGACGGGCTTCCAGTTTCGCCATTCGCTCCGCCCCAACGCAGCACTGAGAACGGAGGCCGTCGTATGACACAGGTAACGCCACGGTACGTATGGGGTCTGATCAATCCGAGAGTTGGTGAGGACGAGCGGGAGTCGAACGATAAGAGCGAGCCCCTGCTCCCTCCGGAGGTCTCGGTGGTCTCGAATGGCCTCGGCATCAGCGACTACACCGTGGAGGGAGTCGAGGAAGCCATCGTCCGATACGACGACCTGTGTGCGGACCTGGTCAGCCACGGCGCTCAACGGGTCGTCCTGGCGGGGATCCCCATATCGGTGCAGCTCGGCCGCAAGCGCGTGCTGGAGCTGATGCACTACACCCAGGAGCGGTTCGGAGTTCCCGGCGACGCTGCGGCCGAGGCGGTCATCGCGGCGATGCAACACCTGGGTGTGAGCAGGGTGGCGGTGGGGAGCCGCTGGGCGGACGAGGTGAACAACGCGCTCGTCAGGTACTTCGCCGAAGCCGACATCGAGGTGCTCGCGATCACCAGCGAAGGACAGTGGTCGAAAGAAGGCTCTGCGATGAGCTTCGACAGGGGAGTGAGGCTGGCCTTCGACCTCGGACGACAGGCTATGCGGGAGGCGCCTCAAGCCGATTCGTTGTTCCTCCCGGGCGGCGCATGGCGCCCGCTCGCCGCAGTTCCCATCCTGGAAGAAGACTACGGCAAGCCGGTCTTAACGAACGGCAACACGCGGGCCTGGCGCATCATCCACGACGGCCATGCTCCGCCCGTCTACGGATGGGGGAAGCTGCTGGCGACTCCGTAGCCGGGCATGGGACGAAGCGGGCGCCCGGCGGTGCGGGAGCCCGAGCACAGCGAGTCGACTGCGGGGTCTCAGGGCACAGGATGAGCGACGTGAGCATCGAAGAACGATGGGTTTCGGTAGAGGGGACCAACATCCGCTACCTGGAGGTGGGCAGCGGCCCACCGGTGATCATGCTGCACGGCGGGCAGACGTACCTGTCGGCGGACATATTCACCGATGTCATGGAGCCGGTCGCAAACGGCGGTTTCCGGGTGATCGCGTACGACCAGCCCGGCTACGGTCTTTCCGGCCTCCCGCCGGACTACACGGTGTCGTACCGCATGACGTTCGCCACGAAGCTGATGGACGTGCTGGGCATCGACTCAGCCGCCCTGGTGGGCCACGCGCAGGCCGGAGGGATGGTGTTGCGCCTGACGCTGCGCGAACCGGACCGGGTCACAGCCGTCGTTTCGGTCTGCAACCTCACGTCGGCCCCGCCGCTTCCGGGTAGCCAGCCCTCCGAAGCCCCACAGGAGCCGAGCGCCTCGGGTCCAACCCCGGACGACATCCGGGCAGAGATGGAGGACGACGTCTACCACAAGAGCCTGATCACGCCGGAGTTGGTCGAGAAGAAACATCTGCTGTGCATCGGGAAGAACGCCACGGCAGCCGTCAGGCGGACGCAGGCCCGCGAGCCCGTCCGCGACACGGCGCCGATATGGGAGCGCCTCAGGGAGATCCGCGTCCCCCTGCTGCTCCTGTACGGAGAAGAGGACCGCGAGTCGATGGGCCAGCGAGGCCGGTTGCTGAAGAGCCAGCAGCCGGACCTCGATATCCGGATGGTCCCGAAAGCGTCGCATCTCCTGATGTGGGACGCCCCGGATGCGTTCACGACCAGTGTGCTGGAGTGCCTTGGCGGCATAGCCAGGCGGTAACGCTGGCTGGGGCGCGGGGGTTCAGCCGTGGTTCGACAGGCTCACCATGAACGGTTCCGAGAGGATGCTGCGCGCTATAGCGCAGGCTGCGCTCAGCATCCTCGACGGCTGCCCAGCCATGACATCCGCCCCTTACGCCGACGCTCCACGAACGCGTACGCTGGTTGCATGACTGTCGCACGTACACCAGCCATAGATTGCGTTTATAGCTCGGCGCGCAGCCATAGACATGGTCTATGGCTCCGGCGCGAATTAGCGAATTCTGAGGGAATCTTGGTTTCTTGGTCGCGGGAAGCAGGCCATGGCCTGGGAAACACCCCAAACCAAGGTGACCAAGAATGCCAGATCGATTCCCCGTCCTACTCGTGGATCACCGACCAAGAATGCCGGAATGAGGCGCCGTTGGTCATCTTGGTCGGGGTGTCGCGGCTGGACTGCGAGGTTGCGCGCTAAGGCGCGGGAACGACGGAAGAGCCCCGCTGTTGTCAGCGGGGCGCGGGTGCGGGATACTAGCGGCGTTCAGCAGCGCATCGATACGCCAAAGGAGACAGGACATGACCACTGCGGTGAAGTACAAGGCCATCGACGCCGACGCGCACGTCATCGAGAGCGAGCAGACGTGGGACTACCTCGACGAGGCGGACCAACACTTCCGTCCCTATCTCTTCACGAACCCGGACAGGCCCGCGAGCCGCTACTGGGTGATCGACGGACGCATCGCCGGGCTTCGCCCCGCGTCGCCGGTCGAGCGCGAGTTGAAGGCGATGTCCGAGCGCGCGGGACGCGACCTCGTGACCGCTGAGGAGGCCCGCTCCCTCGACGACATCTCGCTGCGCCTCGCCCACATGGACCGGCTCGGCGTGGACATCCAGATACTCCACAACACGCTCTGGATCCGCGACGTAACGCAGCGCCCTGAGCTGGACGTCGCGCTCTGCAAGGCGTGGAACCGCTGGATGGCCGAGGCCTGGAAGGAGTCGGGCGGACGCCTGCGCTGGGCTGCCGTCCTCCCGCTGACCGACCTCGACACCGCCGTCGACTGGATGCCCTGGGTGAAAGAGAACGGCGCGGTGGGCGTGGTGACGAAGCCCTTCGAGGGTCACCGCTTCATGCTCGACCCGTACTTCTACCCGTACTTCGAGGCCGCGCAGGAGCACGACCTCGCGATGACCATCCACATCGCGAACGCGAACGAGGCATACGTCAGCGCCATCGCCTCGGCCTACGACCCCAGCGGAGGGCTGCCGACGTTCCGCATGCCGACTATCCACGCCTGCAACGGCCTCATCCTGAGCGACGTTCCCAAGCGCTACCCGGAACTGCGGTGGGGCTTCATCGAGTCGTCCTGCCAGTGGGTGCCGTGGATCATCCACGAGACGTCGCGCCGCGCGAAGCAGGCCGGCTGGTACTACCCGGACAACCCGTTCAAGGAATACAACATCTACGTCTCCGCCCAGACCGACGACGACTTCGCCTACGTGTTCGACTACGTCGGCGACGAGAATATCGTCATCGGCACGGACTATGGCCACACGGACACGTCCAGCGAGATCGACGCCATCGAGACGTTCCGCAACCTCGACACCATCAGCGAGGAGTCGAAGCGCAAGGTGTTGGTAGACAACTCGGTGGCGCTCTACGGTCTGTAGGAGGAGGGAGCACCACGTATCAGGGGCGCTCTTCGGGGCGCCCCTTCGCTTATCCCCTCTCCCTACAAGGGGAGAGGGCCAGGGTGAGGGTACTGTGGGCGTGGGACTGGAGCCTAGCCCTTCGGCTCCTCGATGACGCCGAATAGGTTGCCCTCCGGGTCCTCGCAGTAGGCGTGGGTGCCGACGTAGGGGATCTCGTTCGGGCCGAAGACGAGCTTGCCGCCCGCCGCCGCTACCTTCGCGAGCGTCTCGCCCAGCGAGTCGACGAGCGTCGTGTTGATGACGGGCTGGGGGAAGTGGCGCTTCATGATTGCTCCGTCGATACCGGCCTGCTCCTTAGGGCCGGTGGTGGCGAGCCAGTACTCCTGCTGGAACTCCTCGGAGCCCGACCACGACTGGAACTCCCAGCCGAGCACGTTGCTGTAAAACTCGGCCAGCCTCGCCGGGTCGTCGCCGAGTATCTCGAAGTGCACCGGTCTGCCCATGCGTTACCCCCGTATCTCCTGCGCGAGCGCGTCCGTCCGCGCGGCCATGATGAAGTCGTTGCGGTGCAGGCCGCCGAGGAAGTGCGTCCACCACGATACCGTCACGCGGCCGTACTCGGTGACGATGCGCGGGTGGTGGCCCTGCTCCTCCGCCACCCCGCCGACCGCGTTCGTGAACGCGAGGGCCTGAACGAATGTCCTGAATCGGAAGGCGCGCACCAGTTGGTCGATGCCGTTCTCGTTCGCGACGCTCCACTCCGGTAGGCCGGCCAGCATCGCGGCGGTCTCGTCGGCCGTCGCGAGCGTCGACTGCGCGTTCAGTTCCACGCACTGTTCGTCGGCAAGCGCCATGCGGGGAGTTTCGCGGGTGGGGACGGTGGGCGCAAGCAGGACGTGTCGCGCGGCCAGCTCGGTTGTCGTGTTGAGCGGAGCCCGCGCTTCAGCGCGCAACATCCTCTCGGCGTGCGTCCGTGCAAGAGGGGCGTTCGCCTGAGAGATGCTTCGGCTCCGTCTCTGGCTTCGCTCAGCATGACATACCCATCGTTGCCCCGCTCCCAGCGTGTGCTAGCATCCCGCCATCCACACGATTCGGAGTGTGTATGCGGCTCGCTCCAGACGTTGGCAGTAGGGCGTTCCGGCGCTCCCTGTTTCTCGGCATCGCTGTTGCGGCAGCGGCTCTCTCTGTAGGATGTGAAGACGACATTGCACCGATCACTCCTGTCGACGTGTCGTCGCCGAGGACGCCGACACCGACGCCTGTAAGCGAGGCTCCTGACCCACCAACTCCCACGTCGCTGCCAGCGCCCACGGCGGAGCCCCCTTCACCTACCCCATCCAAGGGCAGACTACTATGGCGCTACCGGATGCCCGGGCCGATGTATTTCCAGCCGGTCGTAGCGGGCGGCAGGGTCGTCGTACACGTGTACGACGACGGCCTCTACGCGCTGGATGCGGTCAGCGGAGAGGTTGCCTGGGATGTCGAGTGGGAGGCCGACGACGCATGGATGACCGCCAGTGACGGAGTGGTGTATGCGAGCGGCGGCAGGCAGGTGCAGGCGGTCGACGCTACCACGGGAGAAGTGCGCTGGACCTACGGAACGGGCCCCATCCACTACTCGGTGCCGGCCGTTGCCGAAGGCATCGTCTACGTTGCCGATTGGGGCAACCATCTCCATGCAGTAGACCAGGAAACCGGAGAGTTGCAGTGGAAGCACGAAGCGGAGAGCGGATTCCGTTCAGCGCCTGTCGTTGCTGGCGGCGCGGTGTACATATTTTCGAGAGAGGGCACGCTCCACGCGCTGGACGCGGCGACTGGGGAACTCCTGTGGCAGTACGGTGTTGACGATGCCTACTATGAATCCCCGGGAGCATCCGGAGGTCTCGTCTATATCAGCTCCGACGAGGCGATGTTCGCCGTAGCTGCCGACACAGGAGAACCCGTTTGGCAATCCGAGCAACCGGGCTCCGGTGATTCGAGGATGACTATTGCAGACGGGGTCCTGTATTTCTACGGGCAGAACGGCACGCATGCGGTTGACGCCCTGACCGGCGATCCGCTGTGGACGTACGGAGCATTGGGGGCTTTGTTGGGAGCGGGGACGGGCGCGGCGCCTGCCGTCGAAGATGGCGTGGCCTACCTGGGGTCGGTGGATGGACTGCACGCGGTCGACGCCGCAACCGGGGAACTCCTCTGGCAGTACGGGAGCCCTCCACCACTCTCGGCCTCCGTTGCAGCGGATGGCGCCGTTTACTACGGCGCGCTCGACGACCACGTGTATGCACTCTCCACCGCAGCGGACGTACCCGACCCAGACCCCACGCCGACACCCACACCCGTGTCGGGCGTTGTTAAGCTGATCGCCGGCGAATCCGGCCTTCTGGGCGTTTTCGGGTTCGCAGTGGCCGCCAGTCGAGACGGCGGTACCATCGCTGTGGGCGACTCCGCGGGGGAAACCGAGCGGAAGTACGACGGCACGGTGTCTGTCTTCGAACGTAACGGCCCGCAATGGTCGGACAGAGACGAATCGTCCGCCGCGATACTGGAGTCCCCGGACGATAACGATTGGGAGCCGGTGCCCGACGACAGGGACTGGGTGGAACTGACCAGTTCATTCGGGAGCGCCGTTGCGATGAGCGCGGATGGAGCCACGATCGTGGTGGGAGCGCCGGACCAGCTTCCGCACGGCTACGATTCCGGGGCCGTCCACGTGTTCACGAGGCCGGAGGGCGGATGGGGCGCCGGGACGGCGCAGGCGGCCACGCTGACAGCTTCCGAGGGGACGAGTAACAGTCGGTTCGGCAGCGCCGTCGCGATAAGCGCTGACGGGCAGACCATCGCCGTCGGATCGACCGAGTTCCGCGAAACGGGTAGGCGTGGCGCGGTATACGTGTTCGCAAGGCCGGACGCGGGATGGTCGGACACCCATGAGACAGCCCGGCTCATGGTTTCAGGGTACGGAAGTGTGAGATCGGTGGCGGTAAGCGCGGATGGAGCGACTATCGTTGGAGGTCAATCCGAGGACTTTGGGAGGACCGAACCGTTCTCCTCATACGCAGGGTCGGTGTATGTATTCGAACGGCCCGGCCCGGGGTGGGAAGAGACGAACGAAGCGGTCCGCCTATGGCTGCCCGACGGCATGGAGGAAGACCACTTCGGGTTCTCGCTGGCGATCACCGACGATGCGGGCACGGTCGTGGTTGGGGCGCCAGGTCGAGACGATTACGCGCGAGACCACGGAGCTGTCTTCCTCTTCTCCCAGCCCACAACGGGGTGGGCGGATGCCGGAGAACCCGTGCTGCTGACTGCGTCCGACGGCGCGAGGGCAGACTTCTTCGGGGCATCCGTGGCCGTCAGTACCCGCGGCGACGTAGTCGTCGTCGGCGCCCAGAAGCAGGACTTCGGCGCGGGCAGCGCCGGAGCAGCGTATGTGTTCGGCATGCCTGAAGACGGATGGGCCGATGCGAATGAGACCGTGAAGCTTGTGAACCCGGGCGGCACGGGCATCGGCACGATATTCGGCGGAGGCGTCTTCGGCAGGGAGACGGGTGTGGCCGGAGATACGATCATCATCGGGACCCCTGGCGTAGCCGTCTATCTGTTCGACGCTGCTTCGCTGCTACCACGCAGCTGAGGCGCCCGCGCACTAGTGGACCGCATCCGAAGGGTGCGAGGTTCCTGCCTCCGCAGGAACGACGAGGCTGCGCCCTGTGCTAGCATCGCGCCATCCTCACGATTCGGAGCGGACGCACATGCCGGTAAGCGGAGCGCAGATCATCACGCGGGCGTTGCGGGAGGAAGGCGTCGATACGATCTTCACCCTCGCGGGCGACCACATCCTTCCCCTGCTGGACGTGCTGTACGACGAGGGCTTCCGCCTGATCGACTGCCGCCACGAACAGGCTGCGGTGCACATGGCGGAGATGTGGTCGCGCATGACCGGGAGGCTGGGCGTGGTCGCGGTCACGACGCCGGGGCACGCGAACGCGCTTCCGGGGCTCATCAACGCGATGTCCACGGAGAGCCCGGTCCTGAACATCGCGGGCTCCGCCGACCTGCGGAACTACCACCGCGGCATCATGCAGGAGATAGACCAGGTGGGTATCGCGCGCACCGTCACGAAGGGCGCATGGCTTGCCCACGACCCGCGCCGCATCCCGGACCTGATGTCCACGGCGATCCGGGCGGCGTTCGAGGGGAGGCGGGGCCCCGCGCACCTGACGATTCCCGTCGACGTGCAGAGCGCCGTCGTGGAAGAGGAGGAGGTACGCTACTTCGGTGGGGAGTCGTACCGCCGGACTCAGCCCATCGTCGCGTCGCCGGAGTCGGTCGAGCAGGCGGTGCGCATACTGCGCAACGCCGAGCGCCCCATCATCATCGCGAGCACGCCCGCGGCCTACGGCGACTGGGGCGCGACCTACGAGCGGCTCATCGAGACGACCAAGATACCGTTCCTGACGGAGGAGGCTGCGCGCGGCATCGTGCCGGACGACCACCCGTACTGCTTCGGCTTCTTCGACCTGAGCCAGCACACGGCGGCGAACCTCGTGCGGGAAGCGGACGCCGTCCTCTTCCTCGGCAAACTGCTGGACTTCACGATCGGGTTCGGGTTCGGGCCGGTCATCCCCAACGACGCCACGGTCATCCAGGTCGAACCGGAGGCGACGCAGGCGGGGCGCAACCGGGGCACCGACCTCGCGCTCATAGGGGACGTTGGTCCCATCGCCGCGCAGCTGGCGGACGAGGCCGCGAAGAGCGACTGGCCGGAACGCTCGTGGGTGGAGCGCTTCCGCACGGCGGTCGCCGAGCAGAAGGTGCGGCTCGAACAGTCCGTGACGGACGAAGTGCCCCTTCGCTCTATGCTGGTGCACTACGAACTGGCGCAGCGCCTGCGTCCCGACGACGTGCTCGTGTTCGACGGCGGCGACTACTCCTACTACGGACGCGCGTACCTTCCGGCGCTCGCGCCGCGCTCGTGGTACTACCTGCCGAACCTCGGCATGCTGGGGCAGGCGGTGCCGATGTCGATCGCCGCGAAGCTGGCGAGGCCGGAGTCGCGCGTGTTCTGCATCACGGGCGACGGCGCGTTCGGGTTCAACGCGATGGAGGTCGATACGGCCGTGCGCCACGGGCTCAAGGTCGTGTTCCTTGTGGGGAACGACGCGGCGTGGGGCATCGACAAGAACCTGCAGGTGGGGTTGTACGGCAAGGCCGTCATCACCGACCTCGTGCCGTCGCGCTACGACCTCGTGGCGCAGGGGCTGGGGGCTTACGGGGAGCTCGTCGAGCGTCCGGAGGAGATGGGCCCCGCGCTCGACCGTGCGCTGGAGGTCGATGGCCCCGCGCTGCTGAACATCCGCGTGCAGAGCCAGATCAGCCCACGCGCACAAGCCGTCGTGAACAGTCGTCGATTCGGGGGCGGACTGTGAGCCGCCTCGTCGTCTACGGCGCGGGGGCCATCGGCGGGCAGATCACGGTGCGCCTGGCCAACGCAGGACTCGACCCGCTCGTGGTCGAGCCGTGGGACGCGCAGCGCGAGGCGATACTGTCACGCGGCCTGACGATGCAGACGGAGGACGGCGGCGAGGTGCATGCTTCTCCCTTGACCATCGCCCCGCACGAACTGGCCGAGGAGATCGAGCTGCTGTTCCTCTGCGTGAAGTCGTACGACACGATGGAGGCGCTTGCGGTGATCAAGCCGTGGCTGGCAGACGACAGCCTCCTCGTCTCGATGCAGAACAGTATCAACGAGGAGTGGGTTGCACCGGAAGTCGGCGCGGCGCGGACAGTGGGCGGCGTCATCCTCGTCAACGGTTCGTTCCTGGAACCGGGCCGCGTGCAGGCGGCGGGATCGGTCAGCAGAGCGTCCGCCGCTGCGACGCTGCCGGGCGTGTACGTCGGCGAGTACGGCGTTCCCGCTGGAACCAGCGCTCGCCGCGTGGCGGCCGTACTCGGGCACGTCTGGCCCGCGGAGCCGGTCGACGATCTGTTGCACGAGCGCTGGTCCAAGATGGTGAACAACACGATGCTCAACCCTGTGTCAGCGGTCGGTGGGATGCGGTCGGCGGAGCTGCTGGCGAATGCAGACGCGCGTCGCATCGCGGTGCGGCTCGCGGCGGAGACGATGCGCGTGGCGGAGGCGGAAGGGCATCCGCTCGCGCGCATCATGGGCGACTACGAGGCGGCGGACGTCTACGCCAACGCCGCGGGGGAGTCGGACGTGGTCGAGCGGGGGCTGGAGGCGCGGGGCGCGCACGTCGGGCCGAGCGCGATGACGTCCATGTACCAGGACGTGCGCCGCGGGCGGAAGACGGAGGTGGACTACTTCAGCGGCCTCGTCTCGCAGAAGGGATCGACCCATGGCATCGCGACGCCGTACTGCGACGCCATCACCGGACTCGTGCACCGGGTCGAGTCGGGCGACGTCGTACCGTCCGCAGAGTCATTGCGGCTGGTAGGCGGGTAGGGTGCTACGTCACGCAGCAGTGAAGCGTGTGACCTCTATCTCTGAAGCTCGCTCCCGGGCTTGCCAGAGGTCGTAGGCCGTCTGCAGGCCGAGCCAGGTCTCCGGTGAAGAGCCGAATGCCTTGGAGAGCCGGATGGCCATGTCCACCGACACACCGGCCTTCTCGTTCACCAGATCCGACAACGCCTGCCGGGTTACTCCCAGGCCCTGCGCGGCCCGCGTTACCGTCAAACCCAAGGGTTCAAGGCACTCATACCTGATAATCTCACCCGGATGGGGAGGGTTGTGCATGCTCATTTGTTCATCTCCTCAGTGGTAGTCCACGTAGTCAACGTCAAGCACGTGTCCGTCCTCGAATCTGAAGGTCACTCGCCAGTTTCCTGACACGGAGACAGCATAGTGACCAGAGAGTTGACCTGTCAGTTGATGCAGCCGAAACCCCGGCAGGTCCACGTCCTGTGGCGTATTGCTTCGGTCGAGCACTGCAAGGATGCGAGTCAGCTTGCGGACATGCTCCGGAGCCACCCGCCTGGCGCTACGACCGTTGTAGAGCGCCCTCAGTCCGCGGTGCTTGAACGACAGGATCATCAAGATAGAAGATGCCATGTCAAGTGTCGCTTGTCAATAGACAAGGGCGATTCCCCATGGTACGAACCGCACGGCTTGACACGCACTCGTGCGACAGCGTTAGATAACGCCGCCGTATGGCCTCCGAGCCGCGGCTTCGGAGGTTTGCCTTGCGATACCGCACGATGGGCGCGACCGGCATTCGCGTGTCCGAGATCGGGTTCGGCTCCGGCGATAACGCCGGGCTGCTGGTCAAGGGGGAGCCGGAAGTGCAACTCCGCGCCATCGAGCGCGCTCTCGAGCTTGGGATCAACTACTTCGACACCTCGCCCGACTACGGCAAGGGCCTCGCGGAAGAGAACATCGGTAAGGCGATGCGAGCGATCGGGTTCCGGCCCGTGCTCGCGACGAAGGTCGAGATCATGCCGGACGAGCTCGACCACATCGCGGACGCCGTCATCGAATCGCTGGAGGACTCGCTGCGCCGCCTGCAGGTGGACCACGTGGACGTTCTGCAGATCCACAACCCACCGAGCATCGAGACCGACACGACGGTCCCCGGCTGGCTGCATCTGGGGTTGGACGACTATCTCGGCCCCGGCGGCGCGCTCGAGGGGATGGAGCGGCTGCGGCGCGCGGGCAAGACGCGCTTCTTCGGTTTCGCAAACGAGGACGCCGATGCCGACGCGGTCCTGGCGCTCATGGAGACCGGCGAGTTCCATATGCTGAACGTCTGGTACGACCTGCTGAACCCCACCGCGGGCCTGCCGACGCCGGACGGGCTGGACGTGCAGCACGACTACGGTCAGTTCCTGCGGCGGGCGCAGGAGTTGGGCATCGGGACGGCGGTGATACGTCCGCTCGGAGGCGGCGTGCTGACGGACCATGCGGTCGGCGGCGGCGGCAGGCACGCGCTTGCGGGCGGGGGGTTGTCGCGCAACGCGGACATGTACCAGGCGATGGTGGAGCGGGCGCGCCCGTTCGCGTTCCTCTCCCGTGCGGGGCAGACGCTCTCGCAGGCGGCGTATCGCTTCATCCTGCAGGACGAGGCGGTTACGACGGTGCTGGGCGGATTCTCGGAGATGGCGCACCTGGAGGAGGCGGTGGGCTGCTCGGGAGCGCCTCCGATCACGGAAGAAGACATGGCGCGCCTCGACATGGTTTGGCGCTCCAACGTTGGTAAGTGGGACACGGAAGAACAGTTCATATCAGGCCTGTAGGCCAGGATCAGCCGGAGGAGGCATAAACAGATGGACATTCAGCTTAGCGTAGGCATGGCATCCAACCCGAGGACGTGGGCGATCCACGACGGGCGAGTGAAACCGGACGGCATCGAGCTCATCCCGAGTCCGGTGCACGCGTCGGAACTCTTCTGGCGGCAGTTGAAGTTCGGCGACTTCGACGTCTCGGAGATGTCGTTCTCGTCGCTCATCATGGCGATGGCGGCGGGCGACGACCGCTGGGTGGGCCTGCCGGTCTTCACCACGCGCCGCTTCTTCCACACCGGCGTGCTCATCCGCAAGGACTCCGGCATCCAGTCACCGGAGGACTTGAAGGGCAAGCGCGTAGGCGTCCCCGAGTACCAGCAGACCGCGGCGCTGTGGACGCGCGGGGTGCTTCAGCACGAGTTCGGCGTCGAGCCGAAGGACATGGAGTTCTTCATGGAGCGCGTGCCGGAGCAGAGCCACGGCGGCTCCACCGGCTTCAAGCCCCCCAAGGGCGTCACCGTCAACCAGATCCCGTTGGAGAAGAACATCGGCTCGATGATGCTCTCCGGTGAGCTCGAGGCGACTTTGCTCTACATCGTCGACCCCAACCTCATCGACCGCAGCACGGCCGACCTGTGGAGCCACCCGGACATCGCCCCGCTCTTCCCGGACGCGCGAGCCGAAGGGATCCGATTCTATGAGAAGACGGCCCTCTACCCCATCAACCACGGCATGGTCGTGAAGCGGGAGATCGCGGAAGACCATCCCTGGGTGCTGCTCAACCTGATGAAAGCCTTCAACAAGGCGAACGACATCTGCAACCGCGAGAGGGCCGACCACGTCGACTACTACGTCGAGACCGGGCTCGTGAACGGGGAGGGTGGCGCCGCGCTGAAGCAGCCGCTGGTGCAGCACGGGATCCGCGCGAACCGGCTGGTGCTGGAGACGGCGGCGCAGTACTCGTTCGAGCAGGGACTTACGCCCAAACTGGCGAAGCTGGAGGACGTGTTCGCCAAGAACACGATGGACCAGTAGTCCGCGCAGCGCCTGCAACGACTGTCAAGGAGGAGCACCGATGCGCGCGGAAGAGAACGTCCTGTTGACTCAGACCGGCGCAGGCACGCCCATGGGCGAACTGCTCCGCCGGTATTGGTGGCCCATCACCAGCAACGGACGTCTCCTCCGGGACCCGGTGGTGTCGGTGCGCCTGCTCGGTGAGGACCTGACGCTGTTCAAGGACAAGAGCGGCAGGATAGGCCTCGTGGACCGGCGGTGCGCGCATCGCCGCGTCGACCTCTCCATTGCCATCCCCACCGAGGAAGGCCTCCGCTGCATGTACCACGGCTGGATGTACGACGTGAACGGGCAGTGCCTGGACCAGCCGACGGAACCGGAAGGCTCGCACTTCAGCGAGAAGGTGCGGCTGAAGTCCTATCCCGTGCAGGAGCTGGGCGGGCTCATCTTTGCGTACCTCGGCCCGGAGCCCGTCCCGCTCCTCCCGCGCTGGGATGTCCTCGTCTGGGATAACACGTACCGGCACGTCGGCGCTGTCGTGCTGAACGCCAACTGGCTCCAGTGCATGGAGAACTCGGTCGATACGTCGCATACCGAGTACACACACGGGCACTGGTTCGAATACCACGTGCTGGACCGGGGCGGCGGCACCGGCGATCCGGCACAGGACGCGATCACGCAAGCGCACGCAGATTCGTTCAAGCGACCCCACATCAAGACTGAGTGGGAAGTGAACGAGTTCGGCATCCAGAAGTTCCGGCTCCGTGAAGGAGAAACCGAGGACTCTCCGGACTGGACGATAGGCCACCCACTCGTATTCCCGTACTTCGTCCGCCTCGGCGGCAAGATTCGCAGCGAACTGCAGATACGAGTGCCGGTAGACGACGAACACACGCTGCACCTGGACTACATGGCGTACTGCCCCGGGCCGGACGTGGACGTGCCGTCGCAGGACTTCGTGCCGTACTTCGAACACCCGCTGTTCGACGATGCGGGGCGCCCCATCGCCGACTACGTGCTGGCGCAGGACCTGGCGGCATGGTGGAGCCAGGGTGCGATAGCCGACCGCGAGAACGAGCGCCTCGGAGTCTCCGACCGCGGCGTCATCATGTTCCGCAAGCTGCTGATGGACCAGATGAAGATCGTTCAGGACGGGGGCGACCCGATAAACGTGTACCGCGACCCTGCCACGAACGAGCGTATCGATCTGCCGGTCAACGTCGGGCCGGGCCCGATCGCGCAGAGTACGTTCACGGAGAGGAACGACAACCGTATGTCCGAGGTTGACAAGGGGGACGTTACCGCGGTGGTAGGTGAGGACGCGGCATTCCAGTTGCGCCACTACCACATGGACAGATACAGTCCCGCGCTCAGCCAGATACTGGAGATCTACCGCCGCTATGAAGAAGTGCGGCTGCAGCGAGCATAACCCAGCATGTTCATAGACTCGATCCTGGAGGGTTTCCCCGCGATGTTCGAAGCGGGCGGGGAGGCCATCGGCAACCTCGCCGCCTGGAGGCCGATACTCGCGCTCGTGGTGGGGGTCGTTGTAGGCGTCCTGAACGGCGCGATGCCGGGCGGGGCAGTGCCCAGCCTCATCGTACTGCTTGGCTTCGCCTACGGGCTCGACCCCTACATCGCGTTGCCGCTGGCGATCGGCATGGTCGCGACCGTTCCCACCGGAGACACGCTGCCCGCCGTGCTGCTGGGTATGCCGGGCTCCACCTCCGGCCAGGCGACGATCCTGGACGGCAACCCGCTCGCACGTAAGGGCAGGGCGGGCGTGGCGCTCTCGGCCGCGTACTTCGCGTCGCTGCTCGGCGGCATCATCGGGGCGATCTTCCTCTTCCTGACGATCCCCGTTGCGAGGCCCATCGTCAACACATTCAGCGCGGCCGAGTTCTTCGTACTCGGGCTCGTCGCCATCGCGGTCGTGGGCGTCGTCAGCAGCGGCGCGCTGCTGCGCGGCCTCATCGCGGGAGCATTCGGACTGCTCATTGCCAGCGTCGGCTACGACGACGCCACGGGCGCGCACCGCCTCACCTTCGGGCAGGACTATCTGTGGGACGGTATCCACATCATCCCGGTCGTCATCGGACTCTTCGCCATCCCCGAGTTCTTCGACATGGTCGTGAGCGACGTCTCCATCGCGCGACGTGCCGAGACGTCCAAGATCGACGCGTCGGCGCAGCGCCGCGAGGGGATGACGTCCGTGTTGCAGAACTGGCTGCTCGTCATGCGCTCCGCAGCGATGGGCGTGTTCGTCGGGCTGCTGCCGGGCATCGGCGGCTCGCTCGCGCAATGGCTGTCGTACGCCTCGGCGCGCCAGACCGTGCGCGGCGGGACAGAGACATTCGGGACCGGGGACATACGGGGAGTCATCGCGCCGGAGTCGGCGAACAATGCCGTGGACGGCGGTCAACTGGTGCCGACGCTCTTCTTCGGCGTGCCCGGATCGGTAGGCATGGCGCTATTCCTGGGCCTGCTCATCATCCTGGACGTGCGCCCCGGCCCGGACATGCTGAACAACCAGTTGCCGCTCACGATGACGATAGCGTTCTCACTGGTGATGGCGAACGTGCTCGCCACCGGCCTGGCGCTCGGCTTCACACCGCTGCTCACACGCATCGCGTTCGTCCGGCCCAACGTTCTCGTTCCCCTGATCCTCGCCGTGATGACGATTGCGGCGTTCCAGGCGAACCGCTCGATCTACGACCTCGTTGTGATGCTGGCGTTCGGGGCGCTTGGTTACTTCATGAAGACGTACGGGTGGCCGCGCCCACCGATCATCATCGCCGTCATCCTCGGGGGCATCATTGAGCGGTTCTACGGTATCTCCAGCGGGGCGTTCGACTGGGTGAACTTCTCCGATCCGACGCAAGGGGTCTTCACACGGCCTGCCGTCATCATCATCATCGCCATCGCCGTTGGCACCGCCGCGTACACGGTGCGCATGCAGCGTAGCGTGAACCGCACGATGGCCAGACAGGAAGTCGAATTTGCGGCCCGCGGGGAGAGCGCCCCGCCGCCTCCGCCGGCCGGGGGGAGCGACGACGATCAACCGGCTGAACCCGCAGTGGCCCAGCAGGCCGAAACTCGGACCCGCCCGCCGTTGGCGGACCTCCTGCGCCCCACACCCAGCGGCATATTCATCGCGCTGCTGACGTTCGCATTCGCTTTCACCCTCTGGCAGACCTTCGAGTGGACGAGCCAGGCAGCCCGCCTACCGCGCGTAATCACGGTCGTCGGCCTGGCGCTCATTGCGATCTACCTGGCGTTCCACCTGGCCTTCCCGTCCTCCGAACGCGGACGCATCATGGACATCGGCAGGACGCTCACCGGGGACACCCGCAACGTGCTGATGATGCGCACGATGAAGGCCCTCGGCACGACATTCGGGCTGGTGCTGGCCATCTGGCTCATAGGATTCCAGATTGCACTGCCCGCCTATGTCTTCCTCTACCTGGTCATCTTCGGGCACATGCGCTGGTGGTTGGCCTTCGTCTGGCTCGTCATATTCCTCGCCCTCATCTACGGCTTCTTCGATGAAATCATCCACATCCCGTGGATAGACCCCGTGCTGGGGGACTTCATCCCGGACATCCTGAAGGGGAGGGAGACGGTCACGCAGTTCCTGCAGTAAGGGGCTCGAGGGGTTGCGCGTAGACGGACAGGTGTCGCCGTGTTAGCATTTCGCGCTAACGCGCGTATGCGTAGACCAGGGAATGACCGATGTTCCGAGGAGGACAGATGCGCACTGCATTCACATCAGCCAAGCGGGCCATGGGCCTGTTCGCGCTTGCGACCGCGCTCGCGATGCTCGCGGTGGCGTGCGGAGGCGAGGACCCCGACCCCACTCCTACGTCGGCGCCTCAGCAAGCCGCCCCGACCCCGACACCGGCAGAGGCGATGATGGAGGAGCCGACCCCTACGCCCGGCGAGGCGATGATGGAGGAGCCGACCCCCACGCCTGGTGAGGCGATGACGGAACCGACGGCCCCGACGCCCACGCCGCGCCCGGCGCCGACGGCGACGCCGATCCCGGTGGAGGACCAGGTGGACTTCTCCGGTAAGACGGTGCAGATCACGGTCGGTTACGCGCCTGGCGGCGGGTTCGACACGTTCGCCCGTATCTTCGCGCACCACCTCTCCGACGAACTCAGGGGCAACCCCAACGTCTTCGTGAGCAACAAGCCCGGCGCCAACACGCTCGTTGCCGTGCGCTCCGTTATCGACAAGGACTACAGGGACAACCAGGTGGACATCGTCGTAGTGATCTCCACCCTCATCCAGCAGTCCATCCTCGGCGGCGTTTCCGAGTTCGACGCGGCGAACGACCTCGTATATCTCGGCGCCCCTGACTACACCCCCAGTGACCAGACGTGGTGCATCCGCAGCGACGTGGCCGACTCGCTGGACGCCTACCTTGCGGGCAACTTCACGCTAGGCCAGATCGGCCGGGTTGACACGTATGCCACCAGCTCCGAGTGGGCCGTGCAGGTCGGCTTCCCGTTCGAGCGCGTGTTCGGCTACACGGGGACGTCCGACATGGACGCTGCCTTCAACCGGCGTGAGATCGAGGTCACACCCACCTGCCGGGACTCGCAGGTTGCCCAGAACCCGGAATGGGCGGAGGGCTACGCGACGCCGCTGTTCTACACGGTCATGGAGCCCGAGTGGATCAAGGAAGGCAAGGCAGAAGGCAAGTGGCCCTGGGTCAAGTCCATCAAGGAGATCGCGCAGGAGCGCCTCGGCGCAGGTAACGACTACCTGAACGCGTTCGACGCGCTGATGGCCGCCGCAGCGTCCAGCCGCATCTACGCCATGCCGTCCCAGACTCCGACCAATATCGTGAACGAGATGCGCGCCGCGTTCGAGCGCGTCGTGTCGAGCGACGACTTTGTGGCAGACATGAAGTCCCGGCGCTACGACGTCGGCCTGCGGACCGGCGACCAGTACCAGGCGCAAGTGGAATCGTTCGCAGGGCTGCCGGAAGAGACCCTGGCCATCATTCGCGGCCTCTTCCCGCAATAGAGGCTCAGGCCACCAGAACGTGCAGCAGAGGAGCGCCCATCTGGGGCGCTCCTCTTGCGTTGAACGGCTCCTCGGCTACACTGCGTGCGCACCAAACCGACGGAGGCATGATGTACGAACGGCAGGTGATGGACGTGGAAGACGCGCTGCGTGCCGTGGACGCTGTGCTGGATGCGGCGTCAGCCGAAGGCGCGGGAGCGCTGGCCGTAGCCGTTGTCGACGACAACGGGGACCTCGTTGCGTTCGCCCGCACGGACGGCACCCCCGCCTTCGGGCGCCGGCACGCGGTCCGCAAGGCGTATACGGCGTCCCGTGTGGGTGCGGACCTGAGCGAGTTCGCGGTGCGCCTCGCTGAGCGCGGGATGAGCGTGGCCGACTTCGACGCCGGTTTCGTGGGCGCTGCGCATGGCGGCATTGTCGTGCGAGCGGCGGGGCATGGCGCCGTTCTTGGCGCCATCGGCGTCCAGGGTTCCGATCGTGAGGTCGACGAACGCCTGGCCCGCCTTGCACTCGCGGCGCTGCAGGGGGAGATGGCGTGAGGACGCGCAAGACGCTGGGGCTGGCCGAGTCGAGGCAGGCGCTCGCAGAGATGCTGCGCAAGGCCGAGGAGATGGGCGGCCGTCCCATCGCGATTGCGGTGATGGACGACCGCGGCGAGATGATCTGCTTCGCGGCGCAGGCCGGGGTGAACGCAGCACTCGCACGCCAGAACGCCACGAAGAAAGCGTATACGTCCGCCTGCATGCGGCAGGATACGCTGGATTTCGAAGAGCGTGCCAAGGCGTCGCCGCAAGGACTCGCGGGCTTCGGCAACCCCAACCTCTTCATCGGCGGTGGCGGCGCGGTCGTCGTCGCTCCGGACGGCACGATCATGGGCGGGCTCGGCGTGAGTGGGCGTACCGCAGAGGAAGACGAGGAGATCGTCCAGGTCGGCAAGGAGCTCATCGGACGGCTCATACAGGAGCAGACATGAGTTTCGCTGGCAAGACGGTAGTGGTGACGGGCGGTAGTGGCGCAGTGGGCCGCGTGGCGTCGCGCAGGTTCGTGGAGGCCGGTGCGCAGGTGATCGTGGCCGACATGGCGCCGCCGCCGGACGAGGCGGGCCCTGTGGTCTACCACGAGACTGACGTGCTCGACGAGGCGTCGGTGCGTGCGCTGTTCGAACGCGTTGCGTCGGCGTACGGCGGGCCGCACGTGCTCGTGAACATCGCGGGCGGCTTCCGGTTCGGTCCGTCGGTCGAGGAGATGGAGGAGTCGGACTGGGACGGCCTGTTGCAACTGAACCTCAAGTCCGCGTTCCTCACCATCAAAAACGTGCTGCCGTACATGAAGGCGCAGGACTACGGGCGCATCGTGAGCGTCGCGGCGCGGAGCGGGCTTCGGGGTGACCCGATGGTCGCCCACTACTCGGTAAGCAAGGGCGGCGTCATCCTGCTTACGCAGTCCGTTGCCGCGGAGGTGAAGGCGCACGACATCACCGTGAATGCGGTGCTGCCGAGCATCATAGATACGCCCGCCAACCGCGAGGCGATGCCGGACGCGAAGGCGGAACGGTGGGTGCAGCCCGACGATCTGGCGAACGTGCTGCTGTTCCTGGCGTCCGAGGAGGCGCGCGCCGTCTCCGGCGCGGCGGTGCCGGTCTACTACAAGGCGTGACGCAGGGTGAAGGAGGCCCGATGCCTGACATTCAACGAACGAACCCGGAAGGACTCGCGCCGCCGCCGGGGAACCGCTACTCCCACGTCGTGCGATGGGGAAACCTGGTCTGGATAGCGGGGCAGACCTCCCGCGGGCCGGACGGCGCGGTGATCGGCCTGGACAATGCACCCGCGCAGGCGCGGCAGGTCTACGCCAACCTGCGCACGGCCATCGAGTCGGTCGGAGGGACGTTCGAGAACATCGTCAAGGTGACCATCTTCGTGACGTCGGAGGCGTACCTCCCCGCAGCGCGCGCCGCGCAGAACGATTGCTGGGGGGACGTTCCGCCCCCGGCAAGCTCGATGGTCATCGTGCGGGCGCTCGCGCAGCCGGAGTACTTCATCGAGATTGAGGCGTTCGCGGTCCTCGACGACTAGCGCCTGCACTCGCTGTCGCGTGTGCCTTGCTAGCGTGCGGGCGACGCGGCCCAGTTGTCGCCGCTGTCGGCGGGGCGAGGTCCCCATTTCCCGGCTTCGGCCTGCGCAATGAACTCGGCGACGGCGGCGTTGAACGTCGCGGGCTCCTCCAGGTTGCAGGCGTGGCCCGTGTGGGGCAGCATGGCGAGCCCTGAGTTCGGCACCGTGCGGCGCAGGAAGAGCGAGGGCCCGATGCAGGGGTCGTCCTCGTCGCCGCAGACGATGAGGAGCGGCACATCGAGCGCTGCAAGGTCGGCCTCGCGCGTGTAGAGGCTCGGACGCCTGCCCTGGAAGCCGCGCAGCGTGTTGGCGGAGCCCGTGGCCGAGTGCGCGCGGAACAGCGCGGCGAACCGCTCCCATCCCGCGGGGTCCTTCTCGCGGAACCGGATGCGCGTGGAGCCCGAGAGGTAGGCGTCCATACCCGCCATACCACCGGACTCCAGCAACGCTGCGCGCTCCTCGGACTCGGTCAGGAACGACGCAGGGTCATCGCTGCCGGTGCCGACGCCCGCTGCGACGACGCTGAGGCAGCGTTGCGGGTGCGCGAGCATGAACTGCACCGCGGTGTACGCTCCCATCGAGAGGCCGCAGACGTGCGCCTGCTCTATGTCCAGGGCATCGAGCAGCCCCAGCAGCACGGCGACCTGATGGTCCCACGTGTACTCCTCCCAATTCGCCGGGACTTCGGAGGGCGGATAGCCCTTCGCGTTGTAGGTCACCGTCCGGTAACGACGGGAGAAGTAGTTCACCTGTTGGTCCCAGCTATCCATGCTGCCCGCGAACTCGTGGCAGAAGACGAGCGGCAGGCCGCTCCCAGCTTCCGCATACTCGATGGCAGCGCCGTCCAGGGTAACGTTTGGCATCATGCAACTCCGCATCCGAAGGTGGCAGCGATTCTATCGCGTCGGTGCGATACTGGCCTTCTCCCGGGACATTCAGGAGGAGCGGTCTTGGTCACGACGAACTACGGTCTGATCCGCACCGTACAGGTGCGCAACGAGAACATCCCCGGCGTACTGGGGGCGCTCGCGTCTGCCATCGGCGGCGCCGGTGCGAACATCGGCAACATCCAGACCGTGCACCTCAGCCAGAGCTACGTGCTCCGGGACATCGACGTGCACGTCGAGGACGAGACGCATCTGCTGGAGGTGCTGCGCGCGGTCGGGCAGGTGCAGGGCGTGCGTGTCACGGAGACGCGCGACGAGGTGATGGACCTGCACCAGGGCGGCAAGATCGCCATCGTGAGCCGCCAGCCGGTGCAGGACATAGCGATGCTGCGGAAGGTCTACACCCCCGGCGTGGCGGAGATATGCCGCGCGATCCATGCGCAGCCGAGCCTGGCCCGGCGTTTCACGTCCATCGGCAGCACGGTTGCCATCGTGACGGACGGCACGGCAGTGCTTGGCCTCGGACGCATCGGGCTCGCGGCAGCGATGCCGGTTATGGAAGGCAAGGCGGCGCTCCTCCAGCAATTCGCGGGGGTGAGCGGCGCGCCGCTCCTCGTGCAGGCGTCGAGCGCCGACGAGTTCGTCGAGGCTGTCGAGCGGGTCGCGCCGACGTACAGCGGCATCCACGTGGAGGACGTCGCGGCGCCCGCCTGTTTCGATATCGTGGCGAAGCTGCGCGAGCGGCTCAGCATCCCGGTGATGCAGGACGACCAGGACGGTACTGCTGCGGTCGTGCTCGGCGCGCTGATGAGCGCGATGCGAACGACTGGCAGGCGGCTCTCCGATGTGACGATAGGGCAGATCGGCCTCGGCGCGGCAGGGCAGGCGGTGGCGTCGCTCCTGATGCATGCGACCGGCAGGCCGGTGGTGGGCGCGGACGTCAACGAGGACTGCATCGCGCGCCACGGGCGGCACGGTGGGCAGGTCGCGTCGCTGGAGGAGATCATGGCTTCGGCCGACGTGGTGATCTCGACGACGGGCGTACCGGGCCTCATCGCGCCGGAGCGCGTGCGGAGCGGGCAGATCGTGTTCGCCCTCTCTAACCCGGACCCGGAGATACGCCCAGCGCAGGCAGTGGAGGCGGGCGCGGCGCTCGCCGCCGACGGGACGACGGTAAACAACCTGCTGGGCTATCCCGGCATCTGGCGCGGGGCGCTCAGCACTCGGGCGGGCGAGATCAACCGGCCGATGCTCATCGCTGCGGGCGAGGCGCTCATGGAAGCGACCCCCCACGGCGACCTCAGCCCCACTCCGCTCGACCCGGACGTGCACCGCAGAGTGGCGTACGCCGTCGGCAGGGCGGCGGTCGAGAGCGGCGTCGGTGACGCGGATGGGTTAGTGGACCTGGAGTGAGAGGGGCGGGAGGGACTCAGGCCGACGAACTGACGTCCCGGACGATGACGTAGATTACGGCTGCCCATGCGGGAGCGCCGAAGACCGCTAGCATCCACTTGGCGAGTCTCCACTCGCCGCGCAGCCCGGCTACGTCGCTCCTGAGGTCAGCAAATTGCCTGGCCAGCGCGTCCAAGCGGCCGTCGACGTGGGAGCGTAGCTCGTCGACACGATCGGCCACATCTCTGAGTGTCACTTCGTACGTCGCCATCGTTCGGCCTCAGCCCCATCATACACATGGGGACTGGATAGTGAAAGACCCGTGTGGCATGTGTTGACTAGCGAAACCCAGGAGTCGTCACGGTCCGATGAGGCAGGTAGGCTTCGGGTTGCGTTGCCTAGAACTCTTCGTTGAAGGCGACCTGGCCGGTGACGGCGACCTGGTAGGCGGAGACGCGGCGCTCGAAGAAGTTGGAGAGCTCCTGCACGTCCTGCAGCTCCATGAACGTGAGCGGGTTGCGCGTGCCGAAGTAGGTCGACAGGCCGAGGTTGGTCAGCCGCTGGTCGGCGACGTACTCGAGGTACTGACGCACCTCCGCCGCCGTGAGCCCGGCGACGCCGCCCTCCAACAGGTCCTCGGCGAACTGCGTTTCGCAGTCGACGGCTTCCTGGATCATCTGCGTCACGTCCGCTTCCATGCGATCGTCGAACAAGTGCGGGTACTCTTCGCGCGCCTGCCTGACGACGGCCAGCGCGAACTCCATGTGAGCGGACTCGTCGCGGAACACCCAGTTGGTGCCGGACGCCAGCCCGTTCAGCAGCCCCTTGGAGCGCATGAAGTAGACGTAGGCGAACGCGGCGTAGAAGAACAGCCCCTCGATGCAGGTGCCGAAGCAGATGAGGTTGAGGATGAACTGGCGCTTCTGATCGTCCGTGTCCAGGGTGTCGAGGTCGTGGATGGAGTCGATCCAGCGGAAGCAGAAATCGGCCTTCTGTTTGATGGAGGGGATGGTCTCGATGGCGCGGAACATCTCGTGGCGCTCGTCCACATCCGGGACGTAGGTGTCGAGGAGGGTGAGGTAGAACTGGACGTGGAGCGCTTCTTCGAAGAGCTGGCGGGAGAGGTAGAGCCGGGCCTCGGGCGCGTTGATGTGCTTGTAGAGGTTGAGAACGAGGTTGTTGGCGACGATGGAGTCGCCGGTGGCGAAGAAGGCGACGAGCCGCTGGATGAGGTGCTGCTCCGGCGGGGAGAGCTTTCCGCTCAGGTCCTTGATGTCGTCCGACCAGTCAACCTCGTCGACGGTCCACGTATTGCGTATCCCGTTCTTGTACATCTCGTAGAAGTCCGGGTAGCGCATGGGCCGGAGCGTGAGGTTGAGTCCTGGTTCGAGGATCATGGCGCATCTCCGTGTGCTGTTCACTCATGCCGCATCACACAAACCGCCCGCCCCGGGTGCGGCGCGTCCCGCAAGGGGCGGACGTTAGCGGCGCGAACGAAGCCGCCGCTGCCTGGGTCAGCAGGGCGAGGTCCGTCCGCGCCTGCCTACTGACAGGCTTCGCAGGACTCCGGGTTCTCCAGCGAGCAGGCGAGAGCCTCCTCGTCGGTGTACTCCTTCTCGGCCACGGCGATGGTCGTCGTCTGGGTGATCCGTGTTGCCGGGCGGGAGCGGAGGTAGTAGGTGGTCTTCAGGCCGGTCTTCCATGCGTAGAGGTACATGGAGGAGAGTTTGCCGATGGTCGGCGCGGCCATGAAGAGGTTGAGGGACTGGCTCTGGTCGATGTAGGGGCCGCGGGCGGCGGCCATGTCTATCAGGGCCTTCTGCGGCAGCTCCCAAGCGGTCTGGTAGAGCCGCTTCAGGTCGTCGGGGATGTCGTCGACGTACTGCACGGAGCCGTCGCTGAGCTTAATGCGGTTCCTTATCGCCTCCGTCCACAGCCCGCGCTCCTTCAGGTCGTTCACGAGGTAGTGGTTGATCTGGAGGAATTCGCCGGAGAGCGTCTCGCGCTTGAAGAGGTTGGAGACCTGGGGCTCGATGCACTCGTAGGCGCCGCAGATGGACGCGATTGTCGCGGTGGGGGCGATGGCGATGAGGAGGGAGTTCCGCAGCCCGAAGCGCTTGATGCGCTCGCGCAGCTCCGGCCAGTCCGGCCTGCTGGGCGTGACGCCCCAGAAGTCGAACTGGAGCTCGCCGCTCGCTGCCCGCGTGTCCTTGAACGTTTCGTGGGCCCCGCGCTCCTCCGCGAGCGCGCATGAGGTGTCGAGCGCCCCGTAGTAGACCTCCTCCTGGATACGCGCGCCGAGTTCGATGGCCTCCTGGCTGTCGAACGGCATGCGCATCTTGAAGAAGACGTCCTGCAGGCCCATGACGCCGAGGCCGACGGGCCGCCACTTGCTGTTGGAGTAGGCGGCCGCGTTGGTGGGGTAGAAGTTGATGTCCACGACGCGGTCCAGGTAGCGTACGGCGGTCTTCACGGCGCGGTGCAGGCGATCGTAGTCGAACGTGCGATCGTCCGCGACGAAGTGGCCGAGGTTGAGCGAGCCGAGGTTGCAGACCGCGGTCTCGTCGTTGCTGGTGACCTCGAGGATCTCGGTGCAGAGGTTGGAGAGGTGGATGACGTTCTCCGGCAGCAGGGTCTGGTTGGACTTGCGGTTGGCAGTGTCCTTGAAGGTCATCCAGCCGTTGCCCGTCTGTGCGAGCGTGCGCATCATGCGGGCGTAGAGTTCGCGTGCGGAGATCTGCCGCTCGAACCGTCCCTCGGCCTCCGCCTGCGTGTAGATGCGCTCGAACTCCTCGCCGTAGGTGTCGACGAGTTCCGGCATCTCCTTCGGGTCGAAGAGCGACCAGATGCCGTCCTCCTCGACGCGCCGCATGAACAGGTCCGGCACCCAGTTGGCGAGGTTGAGGTTGTGCGCGCGCCGGGACTCGTCGCCGGTGTTGTTCTTCAGCTCCAGGAAGTCCTCGATGTCCGCGTGCCAACTCTCGACGTAGACGCACGCCGCGCCCTTCCGCTTGCCGCCCTGGTTGACGGCGGCGACGGAGGAGTCGAGCGTCTTGAGCCACGGGACGATGCCGTTGGACGTGCCGTTCGTCCCTTCGATGAGGGAGCCCTGGGAGCGCACGCGCGAGAAGGAGACGCCGATGCCGCCGGCGAACTTGGAGAGCTTGGCTATGTCCGTGTAGCGGTTGTAGATGGCCTCCAGATCGTCCTGGGGGGAGTCCAGCAGGTAGCAGGACGACATCTGGGAGTGGCGCGTGCCGGAGTTGAACAGGGTGGGCGAACTCGGCATGTAGTCCAGGCTGGATATCAAGTCGTAGAAGTCGATGGCGTCGGCCGGGCTCTCCGCGAGCCCGCAGGCGATGCGGAGGAAGAAGTGCTGCGGCGTCTCGATGCTGTGCCTGCTGACGGGGTGCTTCAGCAGGTAGCGGTCGTACAGGGTGCGGATGCCGAAGTATTCGAACAGGTGGTTCCGCTCCGAGGTGACGGCGTCGTCCAGCTTCCGCGCGTTGACGGAGACGAACTCGGCGACGTCGTCGTTGATCAGTCCCAGGGCGTGCCCGGACTTCACGGACTGGGAGAAGGAGTGGATATCCTGGTTCCGCACTTCCTTGTCGATGAATACGGCAAGGAGGCGCCCGGCCAGCTTGGAGTACTCCGGTTCCTCCGCGATGAGGGATGCGGCGGTGCGGATGGAGAGTTCGTCCAGTTCGCGCGTCGTCGCGCCGTCGTACAGCCCGCTGATGGTGCGGGTGGCGACGCGCAGCGGGTCAACGCTCTCCAGACCGCCGGACGAGCGCTCGACCGCGCGCACGATCTTCATCACGTCAGCGGCTTCGAGCCCCCCGTTCCGCTTGCGGACGTGCATAGTGGTGGACGTGGCTGCGTCGGGCGGGGCCTGCTGCCCCGGCGTCCCTGCGTAGGCCTGATCGATATTCGCGACGTAAGTCATTTCACGCCCCTCAGCTTAATGAATCGCGCGCACATAGGGTGTGTACGCAGTACACGCCCCGCGCGTACGCGAAAGGAATCTCTGTTTACCCCCTTCCCCTATGTCTTGTCAAGGGGGCAGTGCCCTATATCTAGTGATTTCTCTTCGCCCGTCCCAATATATTGTACCTTGCGTCAGGAGCGATTACGAGTGAGGCCCAACCTTGCGGGCATGGTCTGCGTGCCGTGCTAGACCGCGCAAGGGGCGCGTGTCACGACTTAACCCTCTCCCTCAGAAAGGGAGACCAAGCAACCGGAGAGCGCGGACAGCGAGGTTCGGGGGGAAAAGCGGCCCAAAAAGGCTCACCGGCCCTGATTCACCTCTGGCGACGGCCCTTTGCGTGGGCCGTCGGACGGCTCAACACAGCCCATCCGCAGTTCATCGCAGATCAAAACCGCCCAGAACTGCTCATTCCGGTCCGTTCGCACGGAGTAGTCCCCTGGCTGGCGTTTGCGTTGCGCTGGCAAGTGCTGCTGTCCTCCAGAGACAGCGTACGGAGTTGTGGGGTGTTGGCGTAAGGGGCTGGTGTCAGAAGAGTGGGAGCCTGAGAGAAGCGTTGGCTTCACTCAGCGTGACGCGCTTCCATTTCCGGCCCCGCCGCGTGCGCGGCGCCGCACTCTGGTCCCCGCTCTGTGCGGAAGCGACGGGGATCAGGTGGGGATGGAGGGTCTCTCGAAGACGATCTGGAGGTCGTCCGTGTTGTTGGAGAGGAACCCGGCTTCGCAGGCCCCGAGGTAGTAGTCCCACGTCTTGATGAAGTGATCGTCATAGCCTTGCGCGCGCACATCGTCAATGCGTTCCCAGAACGCCTTGCGCCACTGCCGCAGGGTCACGGCGTAGTGCTGTCCGATGTGGTCCACGGACGCGATGACGAGCCCGGTGCGGGCGTTCGCCTGCTCCATCGCGGCGAGCGACGGGAGTACGCCGCCGGGGAAGATGTACTTCTGTATCCAGTTAACGCCGCGCTTCTGGGACTCGAAGTTCCGGTCAGGCACCGTGATGACCTGCATCGCCAGCTTGCCGCCGGGTTTCAGGAGCGACGCGCTCTTGAGGAAGAACGTCTCGAAGAACTCGGCGCCCACTGCCTCGAACATCTCGATGGAAACGATGTTGTCGAATTCGCCTTCGACGTCGCGGTAGTCCACGAGGCGGATGTCGATGCGGTCGCTCAGTCCGGCATCCCGGATGCGCTGCGAGGCCAGGTCAAACTGCTCCTGGGAGAGTGTGATGGTAGTGACGTGGCAGCCGTACTCTCGCGCGGCGTGCATGGCAAACCCGCCCCAGCCGCTGCCGACCTCGAGCACGCGGCTCCCCGGCGTGATGCCGGCGAGCCCGCACATGCGATCGTACTTGTTGACCTGTGCGTCCGCGAGCAACTGCCCGTCGAACGCGAAAACGGCGCTGGAGTAGGTGAGCGTCGGGTCCAGGAAGAGTCCGAAGAACTCGTTGCCCATGTCGTAGTGCGCGTGGATGTTGTGCTTGCTCTGTTCTTTCGTGTTCACCCGTTTGCGGTGGAGACGGAGATTGGAACGCTTGGAGAGGAGGCGCATCACTCCACGGTTCAGATTCACCTCGCGCCGGTTGATGATCGCCAGCATGAGCAATTGCACGAGGTCGGGAGAGCTGCAGATGCCAGCCTGGTACGCCTCGCCGAAGCCTATCTCTCCGCCTGCGAGCATGCGCCGGTAGAAGGAGTTGTCGTGTATCCGCAGAACACCGTGCGGGCCGCGGGTGGTCGTCTCGAAGGAGTAGGACTTGCCGTCCGGCGTCTCGACCTGTAGTGAACCGACCTTGAGCTTCGCGACGGTGGAGAAGAACACCCTGCGGGCGGCTACGTCTGCCACAGGGGTGGTGACGCGTCTGGCGGTGTGTGCGACGGGCCGCAGAGGGGAACGCGGCATGGGAGTGGCCCTTAGACCTCGCCGATGATGGCCGCGACTTCGATGCGTCGTGCAATCATGCCGCGCATGCGGGCGCGGAACGCCTCGTACATCCGGGGCGGCAGGCTGATCGGCCCGGTCTGTGACTGGCTGGTGGGACGCGGGATGCCGAACTTGTCCAGCACCGCCTCGCCGACGAGTCCGTAGCCCGGCCCGCCAATCCTTCCCAACACCTGCCGTGCTGCGGTCAGCGGCACAGGACCGACGCGCATGCCGCGCTTCGCGGCGAGGTCAACGAACAGCTGGCCGGCGCGCTTCACGCTCCCCGCGACCTGTTGGAAGTTGCGTACGAAGTCCCTGGCGACGCGGGAGAAGTCAACGCTGGCCTTGCTCATCCATTCCAGCGAGCGGGTGCCGAGTTCGGGGACGAGCTGCGTTCCCGGCATCTGGAACGACAGCACAGTGTCTGCCACCAGCCCCAGCATCTCGGGGTTCTCCTCCACCTGGATTGCGGTCATCTCCCTGTACCAGGTTGTGTGCAGCGTCTCGCGGCGCTTCACCATGGAGGCGCACCGGGCCGCGTAGGGAGCGGACGGCTTCAGTAGCTGGCTGATCATGCCGTGCCAGTTGTCCGTGAGGTATTCCTGGATGATGCCGTAGGTCGTCAGCTCGACGGGCGTCCGGCCGCAGCAGTGTTCATACTGCCGGTCCTGCACCTCGCGCATCTCCTGGTCCAGTTCCTCCTCCGAGTAGCCGAGCGACAGCAGCATGAACTTGTAAGGAGTGAAGTGGGTGTGCTCGTCCGGAGTCCAGACGCGCTCGTTGAACCGCCCCAGCCAGGGCGAGTCGAACCGTTGGGCGCCGTCCTGGAAGACGGCAGAGTACGAGTCGGTCGCGCATTCGGTCAGCATGGCCAGCTTGAGGATGCCCACGAGGTCCTCGTCGGTCATGCCCTCGGGCAGCTGCTCGATCACGCCGCGGATGCTCAGGTCCTCGGACGCCTCGCGCATGGCGGCTGGGTTCAGCAAGGGGCCAGGATTCGATTCGATACCGTCTACCAGCGTGTCCAGCCGGGATACGGCTCCGGGCGGCAAGTGGAATCGGACGGAGGCGCTCATGGCAAAGTGCTCCTGGTCAGGGGGGGTATCCTGCGGGGTTTACCGATGCGACGACTGGATAAGCTATGCATCATAGCGTTGGCGAGTACCTGTGTTGCGGTAGTTCGACGCCGGCCTTCTTGTCGGATCGGGGCATATGCATGGATGTATTCCGCGCATTATACACGGCCATGCTACAGGGCGGCACTCTACGCGGTAGGTTAGGGCGATGTCAACGCTGCGTTAACGAGTTTACGACGAATCATGCACCTGCTCACTCCGCCGCGGCAGGGTAGGTTCGGGTGGCGGAGCGTTCAGCGCGACGGGCGCACCGGTCAGCGTCAACTCGACGCACGGCATGGAGTCGAACACGCGCCGGATGCAGTAGAAGGGACCCCACCAGGGCAGGCGCAGTGCGCGGTTCATTCGCACGGCCGCCAGTGCCCACCGGACCATTCGACGCTGCCCTCCGCCCAGGCGCAGCCAGTGGCGCACGTACGCCATGACGAACGGTGTGCGTTCTTCCCGGGACCGCAGCACCCGTGCTGTCGCCGGAGCGGCGAACCACCAACCGCGCTCGACCGTGTAGACCGTCACGTCCGGGTCCGCCCCCATGTTCGCCACCCAGTCCCGCTTGCCGGGGTAGCCGGAGAGGAAGATCTTCCCCGCGCCGTCCCAGTAGTAGGTCGTCTCCAGCACCCGGGGCAGGCCGCTCCGGCGCCCTCTATGGGTCACGCGGATGACGAAACTGGCGTCCAGCACGCGGCGGAACGCGTCGTCAATCTGCATGGCCGCCACGGCCCCGGCTTTCGGTTGTACGTCCAATCCTCACGACGTCATTGTACGCAGGGGCTGGGAACGCCGTTCACGGGAGGGAGCACTTGCGCTTGGAGTCTCCCGGCCTTGAAGAGAGGCCGGGAGACCCCTGACGCGTCGCTGGTCGATCACTCGATCCTGTACATGTCGCGGAGCACCGTGAGCACCTCCGCTGGCTGGTCTGCGAAGCTCTGAACGCGCTCCTGCAGTTCCGAACCCCTCAGAAGTCCGGTCGTGTATCCACGGGCTCGCATGTCTGCCCGGAAGTCGCCGGACTCCACCGCGGCCGCGAACGCCTCCCTGATCACGTGGGCGACTTCCGGCGGGGTGCCTGGGGGCAGGGCGAAAACGCGGCTACCCGCAAGACTCGTCTCCAGCTCCAGCGCCGTCATGAGTATGTCACTCACACTGACGACTTCACGCAGGGGCTTGAACCACGGGTACAGGCCGTTCGCCTGGCCCTCCACCACCCAATCAGGCGGCAACTGCGTGTGGTGGAACAACGGCGTGACGTTCGCCGGGTCTGCCCAGTGCGGGTAGGCGGGAAGAGCAGAGTCGTCGCAGCGCGAGGTCACTTCAATCTCGCCCCGTTCGAACGCCACACGGACGTCGGCAGTCCCCTGGTAACCGTAGATGATCTCTATCGGGAGGCCAGCCCTTACAAGCCACTCCTCGTGGGGCGCCGGCGCCGACCCTGGCTGCGACTCTCCCAGGCGGAACAGACGTGAGCTGTTCACGAAGGCGTCCAGGCTGTCCGCCGATTCGGTACGAACGCAGATCGCTCCCCTCGAGGGCGTGTTGTCGGGCAAACCGACGAATATGAACTCGGTCGGCTCGAACCCCTCGAACTCGACGCCAAGCAGCGATTGGATGAGCAAACCCTGCGTGAAGACGCCGATGTCGAAGCCATCGCCCGGAGCTCTCCCTGCGGTCGCACGCGCGGTGAGCAGGGATGCCGCGCCCGGCAGGTTGCTGACTACGATCTTCGGGTTGCCTGGGATGAAGTTCGGCAGATGGACCGCGAGGATCCGTGTGAAGGCGTCGAAGCCGCCACCGGGAGCGAATCCCACGGTGAACTTGATCGTTCTGCCGCCGAAGTAGCCTTCAGCGTCGAACGACGGGTCCGGAGGAGGGATCGTGGGAGTTGGAGCAGGAGCAGGCTCCGGCCCCGTAGTGGTGCTGGGTGTGGGAGTGGGCGGACTCGGCGTCGGCGTGGGTTGGCCTGGCGCCAGCGTGGGCGTGGGTTCCCCGGCGGGCACCGGCGTGGGTGTGGCGGCCGCAGGTTGGGAGGGTGGAGACGTGGGAGTCGGGTCTTCACCCCCACAAGCGCCCAGGAGCGACATCAATACTACGGCCATCAGACTCAGCAGAATGACGGGTCTACGTGCAATGGTCCTCATCTTCATAGCGGTTCTCCTTTGCTGGCACTCAACGCGTGAGTCTCGTCTCGTCACGAACCCAGGAACGGAAGAAGGATCGGCGTATGCCAGTTCGTGTACAACAGCCGGTCGTAGAAGCCGATGAGCAGTGCTTCGAACAGGATGGCGGGGAGCACGGCTATCCAGGGCCGGACCCGGCCTACGAGCCACAGATACAGGAATACGTAGATCGGTATCGTCACATGGAAACCGAATAGCCAGATGCTGCCGACCAGGGCCACGAGCATCCCGGTCGACTGTGCGAATCGGCGCCGCAAGACGGACGGCGGCAGGTCAGACCTCATTCTTCCTATGTCCATCAGTTGAGTGGTTTCTTCGCCATCGTGTTCGACGCGCCTGAGGACCCGGTTCAGGAAGTAGAACCCCAACAGAGTGAGGCCGGCGATGCTCGCCGTTCTCGGAAACAAGGCGGACTCCAACACCCATTCGAACGATGCGATCAGGAAATAGACGCATACTCCAAGCAGGAGGAGGGCGAACAAGCCGTCCGGGCCGGGCCTCAGCCTCCTCATAACGAGGCTGGCCGACAGGTTACGGCCTCGGGCCCCCGCGCGAGCCGCGGGTGCGTCATCCGGCCCGGGGTGCGGTGTGCCGCTCGATCCTGACGGCACCGGGCCGTCGGCGAGGCTCTGCTGCCTGCGCGCCTGCGCCGCCACGGACCGCTGGATCCACACGGTGTAGAGCGCTGTGAGGACGGCGACGATGATGATGCCCAGGAAGCCGGGCCGCCAAAGCATGGAGAGGCCGTAGGTCTTGGTGGCGAGGAAGTAGAAGCGCTCGATCGTGGAGCCCAGCACCAGCGCAATGATGATCGGCGGGCGCGGCCAGCCGTGCGTCTTCATGAAGAAACCCATCGCGGCGAATGCGAGCACTGCCAGCAGGTCGCCCATCGACACGCTCGCCTGGAACGCGGTGATCATCAGCACCGCCAGCACAAGGGGGACCAGTACCCCGGGTCGCACGAAGGCGATACGGGCAAGGGTGGGCGAGAACGCGAGGGCGACCCCTGTGCCGAACACGTTCGCAAGCGCCAGACTGAAGACGATCGTCAGCGTCAGGTCGAGGTCCTCTCCGAGCATACGCGGTCCCGGCTGAAGCCCCATGATGATCATGAAGCCCAGGAAGATCGCCATGCCGACGCTGCCGGGCACCCCGAACCAGAGTGTGGGTACGAGCGTCGCCCCATCGACCGAATTGTTGGCCGACTCAGGGGCGATGACGCCCCTGATGTCGCCGGTGCCAAAAGTCTGCGCTCCTCCCCGCACCGTCTGACGGGCGTTTGCATACGTCAGCCAGTTCGCCAGAGAGCCACCGATGCCGGGGAGGATGCCTATGAGGATGCCGAGCCCGGACGACCGTAGCATCAGGGGGATGTTGCTCAGGACTGCCTGGATGCCGAGCCTGCGTCCTTTGTTCACCTTGTCGAGGAGCTCCCGGAGGTCTCCCCTCGCGATCGGCTTTCCGCTGATGGACAGGTCTACGAGTTCAGGGACGGCGAACAGCCCGATGACGGCAGGAACCAGCGGGATGCCATCCCAGAGGTAGTCGACGCCGAACACCGCGCGCGACGTGCCGTTGATGACGTCGAACCCGATGGAAGTGATCAACAGGCCGACAGCGCCTGAAGCCAGTCCCTTGAGAAAGGCCCCGCTGCTGATGACGCCGACGACGGAGATGGCAACCATCCCCAGGATGAAGAACTCTGGAGAGCCGAAGGTCAACACCAATGGCCTTACGACAGGAATCGTTACCAACAGGAACAAGGCTCCGAAGACGCCGCCAAGCATCGAAGTGAAATAGGCGGCAGAGAGCGCCTCCCCAGCCCTGCCTTGTCGAGACATCGGATAGCCGTCGAGGATCGTGGCCTGGCCCGTTGCGGAGCCCGGAATGCCCAGCAGCACCGCGGGAAGCGTGTCGCCGGTGTTCACCGTCGCAATCATCCCCGTGGCGAGGGGGAGCGCGGTTGCCGGGTCCATCGTGTACGCGAAGCCGAGCAGGACGACCAGAGTGGGGAGCGTTCCTCCGGGCATCGCTCCGCTCAGCATCCCGATCATCGTGCCGCTGATGAGAGCAATCATCCCCCACGGGGATATGATGTGCTGGATGGCCTCGAAGCTGGCTTCTACCATATGGTCATCGTCTCTGGCGGCTCTCCCGCGCGCGTGCTGTGTCTCCCTCGTATGGCCTGGGTGCTACAGGTCAGGGTGCATCCCGGACCAGGGCGTCGCCTGCGCGTAGGCGTCCGCCGCGCGCAGGACGGTGGCTTCGTCAAACCAGCGCCCTGCGATCTGGAGCCCCACAGGCAGCCCCCCGCTGGTGAACCCGCAGGGCACGGATACGGCCGGCGTGCCGGTGAGATTGAACGGAGCCAGGAAATTGAGGCCGGTCAACGTGCCGAAGGGGGAAGAATCTCCCCCCGCCGGAGCAGGCCGGGGCATGGTTGGCGTCACGATCAGGTCCACGCTTCCCAACACGTCGTCAACTTCTCTGACGAGCTGCTGGCGAAACAGGTTTGCCTGCAGGTAGTCTTCGGCCGTGTAGAGGGCGCCGAGCCAGAAGCGAAAGCGCACCGGACCGTAGTCTCCGGGGCGGCTGCGAAGAAACTGCCGATGGTAGGCGAACGCCTCCGCATGCATGATTACCATCTGAGCGGACCGTGCGTCTGCGACGCTGGGGACCGACACTTCTTCGATTGAGGCGCCGAGCTCCCCGAGCACGTCAAGCGCCTGCTCAGCACACCGGATGACCTCAGCGTCCGCGCCCAGATCGGTCCTGAAGAAGTAGTCGCGGGGCACCCCGATCCTGAGACCGTGGATGCCCCTTCCCAGCTCTTGCGCGTAGTCAGGGACCGGTCTCCTGGCGCTCGTGGGGTCGCGCGGGTCGTGCCCGGCGACTGTCTGAAGGAGCAGCGCCACGTCGCCAACCGTGCGGGCCATCGGGCCAACAGTGTCCAGCGACCAGCTGCAGGGGATAACGCCGAATCGACTGACCCTGCCCAGTGTGGGCTTCAAGCCCACGATCCCGCTGCAATGCCCGGGGTTCCGGAGAGAGCCTCCTGTATCCGTGCCGAACGACCCCATGCAGAACCCCGCGGCGAGCGACGCGCCTGACCCGCTGCTCGATCCGCCCGGTGAGTAGTCGAGGTTCCACGGGTTGCGCGGCGTCTCGAACAGGCTGGTGGGAGAACCACCGAGGCCAAACTCTGCCAGCGCCACCTTGCCGAGCGACACCGCTCCGGCCTGCTTGACGCTGGCCACCGTTGCGGAGTCCTCGGTGGGGACGCGGTCGGCGAATACCCGGGACTGCCCCGTCGTCCTGGTCCCTGCGGTGTCGTAGAGGTCCTTGAAGGAGACCGGTATCCCGTGGAGGGGTCCCCGGTAACGGCCGGCTTCGATCTCAGACTCGGCAACTCTCGCGTCGGCCAGGGCCTCTTCGTCCGTTCGCGTGACGTAGGCCTTGACTCCGGCGTCGAGCCGGTCGATCCGATCGATATGGGCCTGGGTGAGCTCAACCGGAGACAGCTTCTTGTCGCGGATGAGTGCCGCTGCTTCGGAGATAGTCAGATAGCAGAGCGCGTCGTCGCTCATTCGATCGTCTCGGGGAAGATGTTGTCGAACGGGTAGGCCACGCTATCGAATCCGTAGGAGTACAGGCGCTCCAACTGGGCCCGTACGGCAGGGAAGGCCGTCTCCATGGTTTCAAGGTCTTCCGGAGAGAGGAACATCCCCGCTCTTACGAGCATGCTCTTGAGGTCCCCGTCATCGGGGATCCTTCGCTGGAATGCTGTCAAGTTCTCCTCCTATGAGACAGCTTTGCCGGTGAGGTCAGCATACTACACGGCTTTGGGTCGATGTTCTATATCCGCTGTAGCGTTCGCCTGACCACGCCGCCTTCAATCAATCCAAGGCCAATAAGTCACGAAAATCGTAACCCTTGCGCTGTCTCGCATCGGTGGGGAGCCCGGGGCGTCCGTCCGGTCAGTTGTGGTGGGGCCTGTCGGTCTGCGATGGACAGTCTGCGCCATTCGTCCGTAGACTCTTCGCGCGTCTTCGTTGCGCCAGAGGTTCAGACCATGTTCCGAGCCGCCCTCGTGGGGGCAGCCGTCACCCTGGGCTGCATAGTCGTTCCCATCGTACATTTCCTGACCGCGATTCCGTCTCCCTTCATCGGGGGGTACATGGCGGGCGCGCGAAGCGCCTGCACGCAGGGGCAGGCCGTGGTCATCGGCCTGCTCATGGCGGTCCTTCTGCTGCTGCCCGCGGCCATCGCGGTCATGGGGATCGCACTGTTCGCGAGCCTCTCGCCGAGCTTCGTGCTGGTGGTAGTGGGGACGGCGGTCCTGTGGATATTCGCCGGGGGCACGATCGGTGCGGCCCTGGGCGGAGCGAGCGCCCGGCGTTCGGTCACTGGCTGATAACTTCCTAAACTTCGTTCAAAACCGGCGCCATGCCTCTTGCAAGGCTGCATCACGCTGCGCTGTGGCAAGCTCCTTCCTGACCAGACGTCTATCTTTGGTCACTTTTCTAAACTGAATCTAGGCAGAGTATTGACAAAACTGAAAACTTGAACATAATAGCCGCCATCGTTCCTGAAGCGCTCCTGCGCCAGAGGAGATTCCGATGGGTAAAGCAACGAAACCGTATGTGCGTCTCCTTCGCGTCAGCACCACCCGTATAGACGGCGGTATCCTGTTCGGGGCCACTGTGAAGCAGATGTGGGAGCGCTTCGTCTCCCCTGACCGTCAGAACAGGGTCTCTTTCGGAAACTACAGCGTGCTCATCGATCATCCGGACGGCTGGGTGCTCGTGAACACGGGCCCCGGCGACAAGCCCCCGCTCTCGCTGGACCACGCCCGCACGCGCAGCAGGTCGTCGCTGGTCCGTGAGTTGCGGCAGATAGGGCTCATGCCCAAGGACATCGCCGTCGTCGTCCAGACGGGCCTCTTCTCGGAGTACGCGGGAGGGTGCGCGCGCTTCACCTCATCCGGGCGGGTGCTGCCG